>CAZPOK010000208.1:0-5973 GCA_964587905.1 uncultured Rhodobacterales bacterium
GCAGCGTCCGCGCAGACAGGATCGGATGCGTCCGACGCCACCTCCGTACCGTCCATCGCCGAGCGATACCGTCTCGTCGAGGACTTCCAGGAGGCGACGGTGGTGAACGCCATCGGCGAAGAAATCGGAAGCGTCTCCAACCTCATCGTCGACGGCAACGAAATCACGCACGTCATCATCTCAATCGGCGGTTTCGTCGGCCTCGGGGGATCCGACGTCGTCGTGCCGTTTGATCTTCTCAGCTTCGACGGCGACCAGGCGACCATCGAAACGATCGCCTCTTCCGACCAGATCGAAACCCTCGTGCCATTCGACCCGGTCGATTTCGGCCTTTCCGAGTAGGCGCACGAGGCGCGAGGAACAAACTCGGTGTCCTCGAATTGTGAGACGGACCTACAAGAAGCGGAGAAAGCCAATGGCGGCGCGCATCGCGATCAACGGCCTCGGACGGATCGGCAGGGCGACCCTGAAGATCGTGCACGAAACTCCGGACCTGGAACTGGTCGCGGTGAACGACATCGCTTCGCCGGACAACCTCGCTTATCTTCTCAGACGCGACTCCGTTTACGGGCGCTACGGCCAAGAGGTGACTCACGAGGGGCACGACCTGATCGTCGGAGATCAGCGCTACCGCGTTCTCGCGGAAAAGGATCCCGCGTCGCTCCCGTGGAAGGAGATGGACATCGACCTCGTGCTCGAATGCACGGGTGTCTTCACGAAGAAGCCCGACCTTCAAAAGCACATCGCAGCCGGGGCGAAGCACGTGATCCTGTCCGCTCCGGCCAAAGGCGAGGGCGACATTCCCTTCGTCGTGCACGGCGTCAACGAGTCCGGCGGTGACGAGATCATATCGACGGCGAGCTGCACGACGAACTGCATCGCGCCCGTGATCGAGGTCGTCGGACGCCGGGTTGGATTGAAGAAGGCGGTGATGACCACCGTGCACGCCTACACGGCCTCGCAGGCGATCGTCGACGGCCCGGCGAGCAAGTGGCGCCGTGGTCGGGCCGCCGCGGTGAACTTCGTGCCGACGTCCACGGGAGCCGCGAAGGCGACGACAAAGGCGTTGCCGCAGTACGAGGGCTGCTTCGACGGTGTGGCCATCCGGGCGCCCATCCCCGCGGGTTCGATTGCCGATATCACCATCGTCACCGAACGCGAGACGAGCGTGGACGAGATCAACCGGATTTTTGAAGAGGAGTCGGACAGCGACCGCTACCGCGGCGTTCTGGGTGCCACGAATGAGCCTCTCGTGTCATCCGACATCATCCAGGACGCACGCGCCTCCATCGTCGACCTGACGATGACGCAGGTCGTCGCGGGTGACCTCGTGAAGGTGATGGCCTGGTACGACAACGAATGGGGATACGCCGCGCAGATGGTTCGGGAGGCCGTTCGCCTCGTCGCGAAATAACGGGCCGCGGTGGCGTCGGGATGAGGACAGCGGACGAAGGACGGACCGGAGACGCTCGATGAGCGATACGCGCCTTCCCGACGCGGACGCCGTTTCGAACCGTCCGTGGCACGCCGAATCATCAGAAGAGACTGCCGATATACTCCAGGCCGACACGCGGCAGGGGCTGCGGGACAAGGAGGCCGAACGGCGGCAGGAGCGCTTCGGGCCGAACAAGTTGCCCGAGCGGCAGCGGGAGACGCTGTTCCAGACGTTTCTCCGGCAGTTCAAGGATCCGTTGATCTATATCCTGCTGATCGCCGGGGCGGTATCGCTCCTCATCGGCAATTTCGAGGACGCCGCCTTCATCTTCGCGGTTCTGGCGTTCAACGCGGGTCTCGGCACCTATCAGGAATACAAGGCCGAAAGCGCGGCTCAGTCGCTTCAGGAGGTGATGCGGATAACCGCCACGGTGACGCGCGAGGGTGAAAGCGAGGAGGTCGACAGCGAGGCGCTCGTACCGGGCGATCTCGTCACGGTGAAGTCGGGCGCGGCGGTACCGGCCGACATCCGTCTGCTGCGGTCGCAGGATCTGCGCGCCGACGAGTCGCTCCTGACAGGCGAGTCGACCCCTGTCGAAAAGCGCGCGCAGGCGGAACTCGATCCCGAAACGCCGCTTGGCGACCGTGCGACGCTGCTTCATGCCGGAAGCACGGTGGCGAGCGGTCGCGGCGTGGGCATCGTCTGCCGCACTGGCACCATGACCGAAATCGGACGCATCGCGGAGTCGCTTTCGGAAGAAGAGCAGGTTCCGCCCCTCGTCATTCGGGTCCGCCGCTTCACGCGTGTGATCGCGGTCGCGGTCCTCGTCGTCATCGTCGTTCTCGGTCTGATCCAGGCGCTGCGCGGAACGGCGCCTACCGAGATATTCTTCCTCGCGGTCGCACTCGCCGTTTCGGCGATTCCGGCCGGGCTGCCCGTCGCCATAACCGTCGCGCTCTCCATCGGCTCGAACCGCATGGCCAAGCGAAACGTGATCGTCCGCAAGCTTCCGGCGGTGGAGGGGCTAGGCGCCTGCACGCTCATCGCGAGCGACAAGACCGGGACACTCACGGAGAACAAGCTCACGGTTCAGCGCATCCGCCCGCTCGACGGGGAAGACATCGAGGTGAGCGGAGCCGGCTACGGTGTGGAAGGCGGCTTCTCTCGCAGCGGCGAGAAGATCGACCCCGACGACGAAGTGTGGCTCCGGGACCTGGTGACGACAGGGGCGCTCTGCAACGAAGCAAGCTTCGATGTCGAGGACGACGAGGTACGCACCCGCGGAGACACTGTCGACGTCGCCTTCCTCGTGCTCGCGCGCAAGTTCGGGACGTCGAAGGAAGAGCTGGAGAAGAGATTTCCGGAGGTGGGCGCCGTTCCGTTCGAGTCCGAGCGCCGCTTCGCGGTCAGTTTCAACGAGCACGATGAAAGGATCGTCGCCCACGTCAAGGGTGCTGCGGAGACCCTGACCGGGATGTGCGACGTGGACGAAGACAGGGTGCAGATGCGCGAGCAGGCCCTCGCCGGAGAAGGCTATCGCGTGCTCGCCACGGCCTCGGGCGACGTGGAGGACAGCGTGGCCGAGAGCGAGGATCCGGACGCGTTGCGCACCCTGCACTTTGACGGGCTGGTCGGCTTGATCGATCCGGTGCGCGAGGAGGTGCCGCGGGCGATCGCCGCGTGTCACGACGCGGGCGTGGAGGTCCGCATGGTCACGGGCGATCATCCGCGCACGGCGCTTGCGATCGGTCGGGAAATCGACATTGCGCAGGACGAGGACGACGTCGCGACCGGGAGCGACATCGGACGGCGCGAGACAGGAGACTCCAGCGGCAGCCGGCATATTCTCAAGGCCAAGATCTTCGCCCGCGTGGAGCCGAGTCAGAAGACCACGATCGTCGACGCACTTCAGGAGGCGGGCCATTTCGTCGCTGTCACGGGAGATGGCGTGAACGACGCGCCGGCGCTTCGCACCGCGCATATCGGCGTGGCCATGGGTGAGAGCGGAACGGATGTCGCCCGCAACGCAGCGGACCTCATTCTGACCGACGACAACTTCGCCTCGATTGTGAATGGGATCGAGGAAGGCCGCATCGCCTATGACAACGTTCGCAAGGTGGTCTGGCTCTTGATCAGCACGGGCGTCGCGGAGCTTGTCCTCTTCACGCTCTCGGTGATCTTCAACACTGCGTTGCCGCTCACGCCGGTACAGCTTCTCTGGCTGAACCTCGTGACGAACGGCATCCAGGACGTGGCACTTGCGTTCGAGAAGGGCGAGCCCGACGTGCTCGAGAGGCGCCCTCGTGACCCTGATGAGCGGATCTTCAACCGGCTGATGATCGAAGAGGTCCTGGCATCCGGTCTTTACATGGGGCTCGTCGGATTCGGCGTGTTCTACTTCCTGACCGAGGAGATGAACTTCACGACCTTCGACGCGCGGAACCTGCTTCTCCTCCTTCTCGTCCTGTTCGAAAACGTCCACGCGTTCAACGTGCGCTCGGAGACGCGATCGGCCTTCCGGATCCCGCTCCGCGCCAACCTGCTCCTCGTCGGCGCCGTCCTTGCGGCGCAGGGCATCCACATCGTGTCGATGTTCATCCCCGGCTGGCGCGGCGTTCTCGAGATCACGCCGGTCTCGCTCGGAACCTGGGGGATCCTCCTCGCGATCACCCTGACGAAGCTCCTGATCGTCGAGGCGTACAAGCACTTCCGCGGCAGATACCTCGCCGACCGCATGTATCACGGCCCGTCGCCGGTGGAACGGCGGGCGAAGGAGGGACGTTCGGACAAGGGCGGGAAGGTGGCCCGCGCCGAATTCGCCGAACGCGCTGAGCACGCCGAATGGGCCCGGCGCGCCGACTACGCGAAGGTGGCCGAGCGTGCGGAACGCATTGTCGGTGAGGACGACGACACGACCGCGAAGAAGAGCCGCGGTGACGACCGAAAGGAGAAGCCGTGACGCAGGAACCGGTCTACGTCCGAAGCCTCGAAAGTCTTGGTCGCAGCGACGGTGCGATCGTCGGAGGAAAGAACGCGTCGCTGGGCGAGATGATCACCCGTCTCGCGCGGGCCGGAGTGAACGTGCCGTCCGGCTTCGCGACGACCGCTGACGCTTACTGGCTGTTTCTGGACGAGAACGATCTGCGCGGCCGTCTCTCTGACGCGATAGGCAAGCTCAAGGACGATCGGAGCAACCTTTCGAGCGTTGGCAAGAAGGTGCGCGACCTGATCCTCGGCGGCGAGATGCCGGGACCGGTCGCGGTTGCGGTCCGTCAGGCCTACGGCGATCTCGCGACCCGGCTCGGACGCGAGGATCCCGACGTGGCGGTGCGCAGTTCCGCCACGGCCGAGGACCTGCCGGAGGCGAGCTTCGCGGGGCAGCTCGAGACCTTTCTGAACATCCGTGGCGAGACGGACGTGATCGACGCCGTCAGGCGCTGCTTCGCATCGCTCTTCACCGACCGCGCCATCGCGTATCGGGAGGAGAACGGCTTCGATCACATGTCGGTCGCGCTCTCGGCGGGTGTGCAGCAGATGGCGCGATCCGACCTCGCCTGCTCGGGCGTCATGTTCTCGATCGACACCGAGACAGGCTTCCCTCGATCGGTGCTCATCACCGGGGCGTGGGGCCTTGGGGAAACCGTCGTCCAGGGGACTGTGGACCCCGACGAATATCATGTGTTCAAGCCGCTCCTGGACCAGCCCGCGATCCGGCCCATCGTCGGGAAGACGCGCGGGCGGAAGTCCCGCAAGATGATCTACGGGACAGGAGCGTCCGAGACCACGACCGTCGAGGCAAGCGAGGAGGAGCGGACGAGCTTCGTTCTCGATGACGAGGAGGTGCTTCGCCTGGCGCGATGGGCGGCCGCGATCGAGGCGCACTACGGCCAGCCGATGGACATGGAATGGGCGAAGGACGGCGAGACCGGGGAGCTTTTCGTTGTGCAGGCAAGACCGGAGACGGTGCAGTCGCGCAAGGACGTGGGCCGCCTGCGAACCTTTCGCTTGGCCCAGCGCGGAGAGGAGATCGTCCGGGGCCTGTCCATCGGCGACTCGATCGCGACGGGAAAGATCCTGCGGCTCAAGAGCCCCGACGAGATCGATCGCTTCGAGGACGGAGCGGTACTCGTCACCGGAATGACCGATCCCGACTGGGTGCCGATCATGAAGAAGGCATCCGCCATCGTGACCGATCACGGCGGCCGCACGAGCCACGCGGCCATCGTCAGCCGCGAGATGGGGCTCACCGCCGTCGTCGGCGCGCGAGATGCGACAAAGCGGCTGAAGGACGGCCAGATGGTCACGGTGTCCTGCGCCGAGGGCGATGAGGGGATCATCTACGATGGCGAGTTGCCGTTCGAGGAGAAGGAGATCGATCTCGGCGAAGTGCCCGAGACGCGAACGAAGGTGATGGTGAACCTCGCGAACCCGTCTGCGGCCTACAGGTGGTGGCGGCTGCCAACCGACGGGGTGGGGCTCGCGCGGATGGAGTTCATCATCGGCAACATGATCCGCATCCATCCGATGGCGCTGGTCCG
>CAZPOK010000209.1:0-5932 GCA_964587905.1 uncultured Rhodobacterales bacterium
TCGATGGGCGAGAGCTTCCACTGTTTGAGCGGGTCGGTCTCGCGTGCTTCGAAGCGGCGGCGCTGCTCCTCGCGGGTGACCGAGAACCAGTACTTGTAGAGATGAATCCCCGAGCGTACGAGCATGCGCTCGAGGTCCGGCGTCTGACGCATGAACTCGAGGTACTCGTTGGGCGTGCAAAAGCCCATGACCCGCTCGACGCCGGCGCGGTTGTACCAGGAGCGGTCGTAGAACACCATTTCGCCGACCGTCGGAAGCTCGGTGATGTAGCGCTGGAAGAACCACTGGCCCTTTTCCTCCCAGGTCGGCTTGTTCAGTGCGACGACACGGGCGGAGCGAGGATTGAGATGCTCGGTGAACCTCTTGATCGTGCCGCCTTTTCCGGCAGCGTCCCGGCCCTCGAAAATGAGCACGAACTTCTGTCCCGTCTCCTGGGCCCAGAGCTGGACCTTGAGAAGCTCCGCCTGAAGCTTCGCCTTCCGCGTCTCGTAGACGCGTCGGCTCATGCGCTTGGCGTAGGGGTATTCGCCCGACTCGAAGGCCTGACGGATGACATCAGTGGTGACGGTCGGAAAGCTCTCGGCTTCCGGCTGCAACGTGTCCGGCATCTTTTTCATCCCGATTTCGTACTCTCGGAGCAGAGTCTAGCAGGACACGCCGCTGCCGCGCCTTGATCTCGGTCATGAACCGTTACGCGGCGTCGGAAACCGTGGGGCCGGGCAGCTGGCGGTGGCGGGAACCGTCGCGAGGTTGCCGCGGAGGTCCAACGCGCCGGCGTCGATGCGGCCTGTCTGCTCTTCGGTGTGCCGTGCGGGCTCGCCCGTCCCGGCTGTCACGGTCGCCGCAGCGGCGGCAATGCCCGCGCCGCCGGGGCGCGGGCAAAGCGGTCCGCGAGGCGAGGGCTCAGGCCCGGTGCGAACCCGACGACATTGCAGTGTCCGATGTCACCGGCTTCAGAAGCACGAAGGCGTAGATTGCCGAGATGCCGACGAGAATGTAGACGAGGTTCGTGAGCCAGGTATCGACGCCGAAAATCGCCGAGACGAGATTGAAGTCGAAGAGGCCCACGAGTCCCCAGTTGAGCCCGCCCACGATGATCAGCACGAGCGCCGTCGCATTGAGAGCTTTCATGTCCGTTTCTCCTTTCCTCTTTCTGTCCCCGAAACCCCGCGGGCCTGGTTATGTTCCCCGCGGCGGGAAGCGTGCGTTCCGCCGTGCGGTTTCACGATCGGCCGCAAGCCGCATCGAAGACCTGCGCGTTCGATCGCAATTCATATCAATGACTTGCCTCGCATGAGTGCCGCACTGTTCACGCTCACCGTCGTCGTCTCCGCCGATGGCTTCATCGCCCGCGCCCATGACGACGCGCCGCAGGCCTGGGCCTCGGCCGAGGAACAAGGGCTCTTCCTCGCCGACGTCGAGGCGGCCGACTGGGCCGTGATGGGCCGCCACACGCACGACGCCGCGGACCGCCCTGACCGCCGCCGGATCGTGTTCTCGTCCGCCGCCGGGGCAGGGGACTGGCGCCGCCCCGGCCAGCTCTGGATCGACCCGGACCGTCTGCGCCCGACAGACCTGCCGTCACTTGTGGAGGATGTGCATCCCCTGGGGCGCGGCCTCATCCTCGGCGGCACTCGCGTGCACGACTGGTTCCTCTCCCACGACGCCATCGACCGCGTCCATCTCACCGTCGAGCCCGTGACCTTCGGCACCGGCCTGCCGCTTTTTTCCGGCCTGAGCGGGCCTGCCGGGGAAGTCCTTGCCAAGGCCGGATTCCGCGTCGAGACCGAGCGCGTGCTGAACGCCGCGGGCTCCCGGCATTCGGTCTGGACGCCCGCCTGAGGTGCGGTCTCGGATATCCGGACCTGCCCTCGTGGCAGAGGGTGGTCCGGGTCCGACGAGGCGGCCCCTGCACCCCGCATTGCGCTCTGACGGGAGCCATGGCAGGCTCGGTTGCATGATCCGCGCCGCGCTCCTCTTCATCTCCGTCGCCGCCGCACCGGCGGGTGCCTACACGCTGACGAACCGCCCCGTCGTCGAGCCGGGCCCGGGCCGGTCCTTCACCGTGCCCTACTCCGAACGCTCGGGCGTATCCTGGTTCTGGTGCGCCGCGGCCGACCACGCCCGCCGGAACCTCGGCGCGGCGCGCTCCGACAGGATCTGGCGCCTGTCCGAGCCGCCCCGGCGCGGCGGAGAGGGCATCCGTTTCTCGCTCTCGCCGGAGGGGGCGGTGGGCACGACGGGCCTCGTCATGCTCGGCCCCGACGACGGCGCGGTCTCCGTCGCGCACGGCCTTGCGATCTGCGCCGCGATCCGCGGGTTCGAGGACTGATGCAGACGACCTTCGCGGTGGAGACACGCGGTCCGGGGCTCTACCAGGTGACGCGAGACATCGCGGACTGGGTCCGGGGCACCGGTCTGCTGACCCTCTTCGTTCGCCACACCTCCTGCTCTCTCCTGATCCAGGAGAACGCCGACCCGGACGTGCAGCGCGATCTTCAGGCCTTCTTCCGCCGCCTCGTGCCGCCCGCCGACGACCCGTCGATGGACTACCTCGCTCACACGACCGAGGGGCCCGACGACATGCCGGCGCACATCAAGGCGGCGATGATGCCGGTGAGCCTGTCGATTCCGGTTACCGACGGACGCCTCGCCCTCGGAACCTGGCAGGGGATCTACCTGTTCGAGCATCGCGCCCGCCCGCACCGGCGCGAGATCGCCGCTCATCTCGCCTGACGCACAGTCCTGCGGTATCCGTACGCGATCCAGGCGGTTTCCAGACAACCCAACATCGGGTAGAGGCGATTTCCCCCTACCCAAGCTTTCGCGGCTCTCCTATAGTGGCTGTGGATAAAAAGGGGCTGGGACCGAGGGGAAGAGCATGCGCTGCCCGTTTTGCGGAAACATCGACACGCAGGTGAAGGATTCGCGACCTGCCGAGGACCATGTGGCGATCCGCCGGCGCCGCTTCTGTCCCGCCTGCGGCGGGCGCTTTACCACCTACGAACGGGTCCAGCTCCGCGACCTCGTCGTCATCAAGTCGAACGGTCGGCGCGAGGACTTCGACCGCGACAAGCTCGAGCGGTCGATCCGCATCGCGCTCCAGAAGCGTCCGGTGGAGCACGAGCGGATGGAGCAGATGGTTTCCGGCATCGTCCGCCGGCTTGAATCGATGGGCGAGACCGACATTCCCTCGAAAACGATCGGCGAGATCGTGATGGAGAGCCTCGCCCGGATCGATACCGTCGCCTACGTGAGATTCGCGAGCGTCTACAAGAACTTCCAGGCAGCCGACGACTTCGACAAGTTCGTGAGCGAGCTTCGTCCCAAGGACGCGCCGGAAGGGTGAGCGACGCCGCCAGCGACCGGCGGTTCATGGCGCTCGCGCTCGCGCTCGGCGAGCGAAATCTCGGACAGGTCTGGCCGAACCCGGCCGTCGGTTGCGTGATCGTGCGGGAGGGCCGGATCGTTGGCCGCGGCTGGACCCGGCCTGGCGGGAGGCCGCATGCCGAGCCCGTCGCGCTCGCCGAAGCCGGAGAGGCCGCACGGGGCGCGACGGCCTATGTCTCGCTCGAACCCTGCGCCCATCACGGCCGGACGCCGCCGTGCGCCGGGGTGCTCGTCGCGGCGGGCCTTGCGCGGGTCGTCACCACGCTCGAAGATCCCGATCCCCGGGTGGCGGGCTCCGGGCACACGCGGCTGGAGGAAAGCGGCGTTGCCGTCGCGAGCGGTGTGCTGGAGGCGGAGGCGCGGCGCAGTCACGCGGGCTTTCTGTCGCGCGTCATGAAGGGCCGGCCGTTTCTCACGCTGAAGCTCGCCCTGACGCTCGATGGACGCATCGCGACGGCGACGGGCGAAAGCCGCTGGATCACCGGGGCGGAGGCGCGGCGGCGCGTCCACGCGATGCGGCTGCGCCACGATGCCGTGCTCGTGGGCGGCGGGACCGCCCGGGCGGACGATCCGACGCTCACCGTTCGCGATATCGGTGCAAGACGCCAACCCGTCCGCGTCGTCGCGACCCGGCGGCTGAACCTGCCGCGCGGCAGCCGCCTGGCCCGGACTGTGGACGAGGCGCCGCTCTGGCTCGTCCACGATCCCGCGGCGATCGCGGCTGAAGAACGCGGGGCGTGGGAAGAGGCCGGCGCGCGTCTCGTCCCCTGCGCGTCCGGGCCGGACAGTCAACTCGATCCGGTGTCGCTGATGGCCGCTCTCGGCGATGCGGGGCTGACACGGGTGTTTTGCGAAGGGGGCGGAGCCCTCGCGGCGTCGCTCCTCGGAGCGGGGCTTGTCGATGAACTCGTCGTCTTCAGCGCCGGCCTTGTCATCGGCGCGGAAGGCCGCCCCGGTATCGCCGCGCTCGGGCTCGAGCACCTTTCGGAGGCGCGGCGGTTCCGCCTCGCCTCGGTCGAAACGGTCGGGGAGGACGTCCTCCACCGCTGGCGCGCGGATTAACGCGACCGGACCGTCGCCCGGAGGCCCTGGAGCTTTGCCAGGAGTCCGGCCGGTGCGGGCGGCAGGTCGCCTGATGCAAGCCGGTCGACGATCACCTCGGGGGGACAGGGGCGTCCGCTCAGGGGGTCGTGATAGCGCGGATAGCCGATCAGCGCGGCGTGGGCGAGCCCCGCCAGCGTAGGGCGCGCGGCGCGACGGCCCGGCACCGGCGCGAGGTCGCGGGTGAGACCCCATCCGGCGTAGAACGGGACGCCGGCGCAGGTGACGGGCACGCGCCGGATCAGCGCTTCGAAGCCCATCAGCGAGGTGATGGTCCAGACTTCGGCAGCCTGGGCGAGAAGAGCGGATGGATCGGCGTCGCGCAGGATCCCGTCGGCGTATCGGCGCGCCTCCTCGTCGGGCACGCGTCCCGCGCGCAGACCGGCCTCCACGTCTGGGTGCGGCTTGTAGAGGATCGGCCGGTCGGGGTTCTCCGCACGGACGAGACGCAGGAGGTCGAGGTTCGTGCGGACCTCCCTTGCGCCGAGGCGGACCGACGCGTCGTCCTCGACCTGACCGGGGACGAGGATCGCGTCCTGCGTCACGTCGGCGGCCATGTCGCCGCCCACGTTGTATTTCGACAAGCCGAGGGTCTGGATCCGGGCGATCAGCGCCTCCGCACGTCGGATTTCTGCATCGGGGAGAGCCGTCGAGGCGGCGATGAGACGCTCCAGCCGGCTCTCGGACGCGGGATCGTAGGAGATGCCGAGGTCGTCGAGCGCGAGCGACAGCGGCGGGACGAGCCGCGCGCCGAGGCCCCGCGAGCGCAGGAAGCCGTCTTCCATGCGCAGCACCGGGCGCTCGGCCGGGGCGCTGCCCCAGACCACGTGCCGCCGCCCCGTCTTCGCGACGATCGCCGCGGCCCTGGCCGGTCCGGCGAAGCGGACGTCCCGCCCCAGCGCGGCGCGAACCTGCGGCCGTTTCCAGAGCCGCATGCCGCTCGCGACATAGCCCGGCGCATCCTCCCGCGCCGCGCGGGCAAGCGCCTCCTCGGCGGAAATCGCATCCTCCAGCGCGCAGAGCCGGTCCCGGTGCGGGTCGTACCAGAGCGGCGCCACGATCATCGCCGCGGCGAAGAGTTGCGCGCGGGTGAGCGGGCGGCGATAGCGCGTGATGGGGCCCCGGTCGTCGGTCAACCCGCGCCCGGCATAGAACGGTGTCCCGAGCACGCGGGGCCGGTGTCCCGCGAAGATCGCGTCGAAGCCGAGCGCCGCGCCAACGGTGTAGACGGCGACCGCGCCGTCTAGAAGATCACGGACGGCGGGCGATCCGTCGACCAGCGCGACGCGGCCCGTGGCATCCGCCGCCCCGACCTGTCCGCCGGCCGCGCCGGCCCGGACGAGAACGCGGGCGCCCGGGTTCTCGTCCTGCGCGAGGAAGACGAGCTCCTGGATGTCGTTCTTGCGCGCGGTCTCCGCCGGTTCGTCGAGGACGAGCGCAT
>CAZPOK010000210.1:0-5929 GCA_964587905.1 uncultured Rhodobacterales bacterium
GACGGCTTCTACCAGCTTCAGCAGGCGACCTTCGCCTCGCCGAAGCGCAAGTCGATCCAGGCCTACGAGGATTTCGCGGCTGCCGGCGGTGACATCTACGTGCCGACCCCCGAAGAGAAGGCCGCCTTCGCCGAGGCTGCCGCGCCCGTCTACGACTGGTTCCAGTCGAACGTCGACGGCGGTGAGCAGATCTTCGAGGCCCTTACCACATCGGTCGCGGCCGCCGAGGGAGACATCGACGCGGCCCGCGCCGCCGACATGGAGTGAATTGACGCCGGGGCCGCCAGTTCGGCGGCCCCGGCTCACCGGAACGGGTAGAGCCACGGCTTGTAGTCGTTCACCAGAACATGGGCCTTTTCGATTTGCTCGGGCGTCATCTTCTTCACCACTTCCTCCTGGGAAATGGCCGCATCGGGGTCTCCTCCGATGGCGGAGAGGACGTACCACATGTAGGCCCGCACCAGATCGGGCGCGGGCATCCCGCGTCCGACCTCGTAGTACCACCCCACGCCCGACTGCGCGCCGGCATGCCCCTTCATCGCCGCGCGAAGGTACCACTCGAACGCTCGCTGGTCGTCCCGCTCGACGCCGAGCCCCAGCGCGTACATGACGCCGATGAGTTCCTCCGCCTCGGCATTGCCCGAGATCGCGGCGGGTATCAGCTCTTCCATCGCCTCCTCGAAGCGACCCGCATCCATCAGGTCGCGCGCCGTTTCGATCTCCGCCGCCGCCGGACCCGCCAGCATCAGCGCTGCCGCAAGGATCGCCTGCCGCATCTGATCGCCCTCCTGATCGCGCCTCTCGCCGCACAGGCTGACGGGCTCCCCCCGCCTTTGCAAGACGACGATTTCACCCCCGTGAGCCTCGAGCAGGCCGAACTTGGCCGGCTTCTCTTCCACGACAAGATCCTGTCGGGAAACCGCAACATATCCTGCGGCACCTGCCATGCGATCGAACACGGCACCTCCGACGGGCTGTCGCTCGGCGTGGGAGAGGGCGGGACGGGTGTCGGCCCGAACCGCACGGCGGGCGAGGGGCCGGACCGTATCCGCAAGCGCATCCCCCGGAACGCGCAGGCCCTCTGGAACCTCGGCGCGACCGAGATCCGCGTGATGTTCCACGACGGTCGCCTGACGCCCGCGGATCACTATGGCAACGGCTTCGACAACCCCGCACAGGAATGGCTGCCCCACGGGCTCTCCGGCATCCTCGCGGCGCAGGCGCTGTTCCCGATGACGTCGCAGTTCGAAATGGCCGGCGATCCCCGGGAGAACGAGGTCGCGGGCCGCGCCTACGAACGTCTCGACTACGTCTGGCCGATCCTTGCCAAGCGCGTGCGGACGATCCCCGACTACGGTGAGCGGTTCGTCGCGGCCTTCGACGATGTCGAGACGTCCGAAGATGTCTCCATCGTCCATGTCGCCAACGCCCTCGCCGCCTTCCAGGCCTACGAATACCGCTCCGACGACAGCCCGTTCGACGCCTACCTTCGCGGCGACGAGACCGCGCTGAGCGACCCGCAGCGGCGCGGCCTCGACCTCTTCTACGGCAAGGCTGGTTGTGCCTCGTGCCATTCCGGCCCTCTCCTGACCGATCAGGAGTTCCACGCGCTGGCGCTTCCGTTCTTCGGTCCCGGCCGCACCCGCCAGTGGGATCCGATCCGGCGCGACGTGGGCCGCATGGGGTCGTCCGACCGGCTAGAGGATGCCTACCGGTTCCGCACGCCGTCGCTGCGCAACGTCGCGCTTACCGCGCCCTACGGTCACAACGGCGCCTACCGGACGCTCGAGGGCATCGTGCGCCACCACCTCGACCCCGCCGGATCGCTCGCCGACTGGGAGCCGCTCAACGCGATCCTGCCCTCGGCGCCTTGGCTCGAGGAGACCGACTTCCTCGCCTTCCAGGACAGCCGCGAACGCGCCCGCCTTGCCGAAAGGACCGACATCGAACCGATGAGCCTGACCGACGACGAGATCGGCGACATAATCGCCTTTCTCCACGCCCTGACGGGGACGGCCTCGGTCGAGGGACGGCTCGGCAAACCGGAAAGGGTCCCGTCGGGACTGCCGGTGGACTGATGGCGCGCGTTCTCTGTGTCGGCAGCGCCGTGGTGGATTTCGTCTTTCGTCTGGAGGCCCTGTCAGCCGAACCCAAGAAGATCCGCGCCGAGGACGCCCACATCGTCGGCGGCGGCTGCGCCGCGACGGCGGCGGTCGCCATCGCGCGCCTCGGCGGCGAGGCGATGCTCGCCGGGCGCCTGGGCGACGACCCCATCGGCGACATGGTCATCGCCGGCCTCGAGGCCGAGGGCGTCGACTGTTCGCTCACGGACCGGGCGCCGGGCGGGCGGTCGTCGTTCTCGTCGGTCTATGTCGACGCGGCGGGTGAGCGTCAGATCGTCAGCGCCGGCGGCAGGGGCCTGACGGAGAGCGCCGCGAAGATCGTGATGGCCCCCGCGCTCGACGCGGTGCTCGCCGACACCCGCTGGACCGCGGGAAACCGTGCGGCACTGGATCTCGCCCGCGCGCGCGGCATACCCGGCGTGCTTGACGGCGAAGCCCCCATCGACCCGTCGCTCCCCCCTGCGGCGAGCCATGTCGCCTTCTCGCGGCAGGGCCTCGGCTCCATCGCGGAGGGCGCGCCGGCGGATGCGCTCGAAACCCTCGACCTCGCCGTCTGGGCCTGCGTGACCGACGGCGAGCACGGCGTCTTCGTGAAGGGCGGCGGGCACGTCCCGGGTTTCGAGGTGAAGAGCGTCGACACCCTCGGCGCCGGCGATGTCTGGCACGGAGCCTTCGCGCTCCGCCTCGCGGAAGGCGTGGAGGAGCGCGAGGCGATCCGCTTCGCCAACGCGGCCGCTGCCCTCAAATGCACGCGTTTCGGCGGACGCGAGGGCTGCCCCGACCGCGATGAAACCGAACGCTTCCTCAAGGAGATGACGTGATGCAACTCACCCCCGGCAAACTCTGGGGCATCCGCCGCATGGCCGACGCGCGCGGTATCTTCAAGATGACCGCCGTCGACCAGCGCCCGCCGATCAAGGGACCGATCGCCAAGGCGCTGGGGTTGCCCGAAGCCCCCTGGGAGGAGGTCGCACGTTTCAAGGCCCTTCTCATCGAGACGCTGCAGGGGCCCAGCACCGCGCTTCTTCTCGACCCCCACTATGCGATCCCGCACGGCATCGACCGGCTCGCGCCGGCGAAGGGACTGATCGTGACGCTCGAGGATTCGGTCTTCCGGGAGACGCCCGGGGGGCGCGTTTCGTCCGACATCGACGAATGGTCGGTCGCCAAGATCAAGCGGATGGGCGGAGACGCGGTCAAGGTGCTTGCCTGGTATCGCCCCGACGCCGACCGCGCCGTGGTCCGCCAGCAGCAGGACTACGTCAAGCGCATCGGCGACGAATGCGCCCGCTACGACATCCCCTTCCTTCTTGAACTCCTCGTCTACCCGCTCGCGTCGGATTCGGACCAGACGACCGACTACGTCGAGATGAAGGAAAAGAAGGCCGACCACGTTCTCGCATCGGTCGAGGAATTCGCCAAGACGGAGTACGGCGTCGACATCTTCAAGCTTGAAAGCCCGGTGAACGCGGAGGACGCCGACGGCTCCGCCGCCGTGCAGGCCGTGTTCGACAAGATGGGCCGCCTCGCCGGCCGTCCGTGGGTCATGCTGTCGGCCGGCGCGGGCAAGGAGGCCTTCCGCCGCGTTCTCGAACACGCCTTCCGGGCCGGGGCCTCGGGCTTCCTCGCGGGCCGCGCGATCTGGCTCGACGCCTTCGAGAATTATCCGGACTGGGCAGAAATCGAGAATGGCCTTAAAAGTGAGGCAATCACCTATCTGTCCGACATTGCCGGACTCGCCGACCGCGAAGCCACTTCGTGGAACGCCCATCCGGCCTACGGCGAGGGCGGCACATGCTTCCGGCCCGCCAACGCCAGCTTTCGCCACCGCTACGCCGCCATCTGAGGACCCGATGAAACTAGGTATCCTGCCGCTTGGCCGCCCGACCTTCGACGTGGAGTTCGCCAAGGAAAACCTTGCCGCGATGCTCGACGTGCTGGATCGGACCGGCCACGAGATCGTGGGCTCGCGCGAGTTGCTCTTCGACGCGGACGCGACGCAGGAGGCGATCCGCGATCTGGACACGGCCGGGATCGAGCATCTGCTCCTTCTTCAGGTCACCTTCACCGACGCGTCCATGACGGTCGCCGCCGCGACCGCCTTCGACGTCCCGCTGTCGATCTGGGCCATCCCGGAGCCGCGCCTCGGCGGCCGCCTTCGGCTCAACGCCTTCTGCGGCCTGAACCTCGCCTCCCACGCGCTGGGCCTCAACCACGTAGCCTTCGGCTGGCTTTACCGCGCCCCGGACGACGGCGCCGTCCCCGAGGTCGAGGCGATGCTCAGGGGAGAACGCCAGTCCGGCCGCCTCGACGCACACTCCGTCGCCCGACCGACAGATGCGGGCCGATCCGTCGCAGCGCGGATCGCGGGAAAGCGCATCGCCCGGATCGGGGAACATCCCCCCGGCTTCGACACCTGCGACTACTCTGCCGAGGAAATGAAGGCGCTCGCCGGTGTCGAGGTCGAGGTGCACGCACTCGAGACCCTCTTCGGCACCGCCAGGACCGCCGACGCGGGCGAGGTCGCGTCCCTCCGCGCGGAGGCCGCGGCACAGCTCGCCGATCTCGACGACGTGGACCAGCAGCAACTCGACCGATCGCTCCGCCTGCGCCGCGCGCTCGACGCGCTGAAGGCGTCTGGCGGGTACGACGCCTTCGCGCTGCGCTGCTGGCCCGAGACCTTCACCGAATACGGCGGCGCCGTCTGCGGCCCTGCCGCCATGATGGGCGAAAACCGCGTCCCCTGCGCCTGCGAAGCCGACGTCATGGGCGCGCTGACCCAGCTGATCCTCATGGAGGTGGCGCAGGCCCCGGTCTTTCTCACCGATCTCGTCGACATGGACGCGGACGACGATACCGGCGTCGTCTGGCACTGCGGACAAGCACCCATGTCGATGCGCGACCCCGACGCCCGCGCCCGCGCGACGATCCATACGAACCGCAGGATGCCGCTCCTGTTCGAGTTCCCGCTGAAGCCCGGTCCGGTGACGTTCATGCGCATCAGCCGCGCCTTCGGTGAGACCAGGATGGTGCTGTCTCAGGGCGAGATGCTGAAGCGCCCGATGGCCTTCACCGGCACGTCCGGCGTCGTCCGCTTCGAAAGCGGCACGAAGCGCGCCCTCGACCGGATCATCGCCTCCGGACTCGAACATCACATGGCCCTCGCCTATGGCGACCACCGCGCGCTCCTGCGTGAGACGGCGGCGTCCATGGACCTTCCGATTCTGGAGATATGACGACATGAGCGTGAGATACGGGATCATCGGCACGGGCATGATGGGGCAGGAGCACATCCGCAACATCACGCTGCTCGACGGTGCGGAGATCGCCGCGGTGGCCGATCCGAACGAACAGATGCGGGCGTCCGGCATCGCCGCAACGGGTGGCACGGCGCGGGGCTTCACCGATTACCGCGAGATGCTCTCGGCGGACCTGTGCGACGCCTACGTCATCGCCTCGCCGAACGACCGCCATCACGAGCAGATGCTGGAGCTCCTTCCCGGCAACAAGCCGCTGCTGGTGGAAAAGCCGCTCTGCACCACGACCGCCCACTGCCGCGACCTGATCGCCCGGGTGAACGGCCGCACGGCGCCCGTCTGGGTCGCGATGGAATACCGATACATGCCGCCTGTCGAACGGCTCCTGAGCGAACTCGAGAAGGGCCGCGCGGGCACGCCGCACATGATCGCGATCCGCGAACACCGCTTTCCGTTTCTCGAGAAGGTCGGTCACTGGAACCGCTTCGCCGACCGCACCGGCGGCACGCTGGTCGAGAAATGCTGCCACTTCTGGGACCTCATGCGCCT
>CAZPOK010000211.1:0-5868 GCA_964587905.1 uncultured Rhodobacterales bacterium
GCGACTCCCGCGAGTATACCTATCGCGGACACGCCATCGCGCTCGAGCGGCCCGCGCCGGAAACCGGCGCCGAGGCCTGGGAGGCCTACCTCCACCTGCGCGACAATCCGGCGGGCGAGACGCGCGACCTCTGGTATCACGAGCCCTGCGGCGCCTGGATCGTGGTCACGCGGAACACCGTGACGCACGAGGTGCTGGCCACGGCCCCCGCGTCGGAGGCCGCGCGATGAGGATCGACGGCAAGGGCCTCGTCGACCGCGACCACGACGTCGCGTTCAGCTTCGACGGCAGGACCTATCGCGGCTACCGGGGCGACACGCTCGCCTCGGCGCTGCTCGCGAACGGCGTGCGGCTCGTCGGCCGCTCCTTCAAGTACCACCGCCCGCGCGGCGTCCTGACGGCCGGGTCCGAGGAGCCCAACGCGCTGGTGACCGTGGGACGGGGCGCGGCGCGCACGCCCAACGTCCGCGCCACGGTGCAGGAAATCCACGAGGGGCTGGAAGCCGTGAGCCAGAATCGCTGGCCGTCGCTCGAGCGCGACATCCTCTCGATCAACGATCTGCTGTCTCCGTTCCTCTCGGCGGGCTTCTATTACAAGACCTTCATGTGGCCCCGGAGCTTCTGGGAGAAGGTCTACGAGCCGGTGATCCGCCGCGCGGCGGGACTTGGCGCGCTGTCGGACGAGCATGACGAAGACCGCTCGGACAAGGCCTGGGCGTTCTGCGACGTGCTGGTGATCGGCTCGGGTCCCGCGGGACTGATGGCGGCACTGACCGCGGCGCGTGCCGGAGCGGACGTGATCCTGGCCGAGGAGGACAGCCGGGCGGGCGGCCGTCTTCTCTGCGAGGCCGTCGAGGTCGGCGGGATGCCCGGCCCGCAATGGGTGGGCTCTGTCCTGAACGATTTGATCGCGATGCCGAACGTTCGCCTGATGGAGCGCACCACGGTGACCGGCGTCTACGATCAGGGCACCTTCGGCGCGCTTGAGCGCGTCGCGCGGCACATGGCCGATCCCGGCGGTCGCCCGCGCGAGACCTTCTGGCGGATCGTCGCGAAGCAGGCGGTTCTTGCGGCCGGGGCGATCGAGCGGTTGATCGCGTTCCGCGACAACGACCGGCCCGGCGTCATGGCGGCGGGCGCGGTGCGAAGCTACCTCAACAGATGGGGTGTAAGCCCCGGAAAATGCGTGACGATCTTCTGCAACAACGACGACGCGCACCGCACCGCGCAGGATCTCGTCGACGCCGGGGTCCATGTGGCGGCGGTCATCGACGCGCGCCCGGACGCGAAGCTGCCGCGCGACCTGCAGGGCTACACCGATGCCGTGGTCACGGGGACGAAGGGCCGGCACGGGCTCGAGGAGATCACGATCCGCCACGGCGCGGGCGAGAAATCGATCCGGACCGACTGCCTCGCCGTCTCCGGCGGCTGGAACCCGACCGTGCATCTCGCCTGCCACACGGGCGGCCGCCCGGCATGGCGCGAGGACATCGCGGCTTTCGTGCCGACGGACGGCGCGGTGCCGAACCTCGTCCCCTGCGGCGCGGCGAACGGGGTCTTTTCCACGGCGGGGTGTCTCGCCGACGGCGTCCGCGCCGCGGGCGCGGCGCTGTCGGCGCTGGGCCTTGGGGCACCGGCGGCGGATCTGCCTGCCGCGGAGGACGACGCTTACGCGATCGGGCCGTTCTGGGCGGTCGAGGGCAAGGGTCGCGCCTGGCTCGACTTCCAGAACGACGTCACCGTTAAGGACGTGAAGCTCGCGGCCCGCGAGAACTTCCGGTCGGTCGAGCACATGAAGCGCTACACGACCCAGGGCATGGCGACCGACCAGGGCAAGACCTCGAACGTCGCGGCGCTGGCCGTCCTCGCCGATGTCACGGGGCGCGCGATCCCCCAGACCGGCACCACGACCTTCCGCCCGCCTTATGTGCCGGTCTCGATCTCGGCGATGGGCGCGGGCAGCCGGGGTGAGGGTTTCGCGCCGCAGCGGTTCACGAGTTCGCACCGGGCCTCCGTCGACCGCGGCGCGCCGATGATCGAGGCGGGGCTGTGGTACCGCCCGTCCTATTTCCCGAAGCGCGGAGAGGTGACGTGGCGCGAAAGCTGCGATCGGGAGGTGACGATGGTGCGCAGCGCCGTCGGCGTCTGTGATGTCTCGACCCTCGGCAAGATCGACATCCAGGGGCCGGACGCGGCCGAATTCCTCGACTTCGTCTACACCAACACCTTCTCGACCCTGAAGGTGGGCCGGGTGCGCTATGGCCTCATGCTGCGCGAGGACGGGCACGTCATGGACGACGGCACGACCGCGCGTCTGGGCGAACATCACTACGTCATGACCACGACCACGGCGGCCGCCGCGCTCGTGATGCGGCATCTCGAGTTCGTCCGCCAGTGCCTGCGCCCCGACCTCGATGTCCAGGTGATCTCGGTCACCGAGCAATGGGCGCAGTTCGCCGTCGCCGGGCCGCGCTCGCGCGAGCTTCTGGCCGCCGTGCTCGACGCGGAGGTCGACGATGAAGGCTGGCCGTTCATGTCCTGCGGCGAGGCGGGCGTGATGGGCGTCCCCGGACGGCTCTTCCGGATCTCCTTCTCGGGCGAGCACGCCTACGAGGTCGCCGTGCCCGCCCGCTACGGCGAGGCACTCTGGCGCTTCCTTCTCAGCCAGGCGGAAACCCTCGGCGGTGGGCCCTACGGCATGGAGGCGCTCAATGTCCTGCGGATCGAGAAGGGCCACATCACCCACTCCGAGATCCACGGCCGCACCACGGCCTTCGACATCGGGTTCGAGAGGATGGTCTCGCCGAAGAAGGACTGCATCGGCAAGACGATGGCGGCACGGCCGGGGCTCATCGGCGCCGACCGCGAACAGCTCGTGGGCCTCAAGCCCGCGGGCGAGGTCAAGCAGATCACCGCCGGCGCGCATCTGTTCAACGTCGGCGAAAAGGCGGTGCGGGAGAACGATCAGGGCTACGTCACCTCGGTCGGCTACTCGCCGACGCTCGGCACCTACCTCGCGCTCGGCTTCCTCCGGAACGGCCGCGCGCGTCACGGAGAGCGGGTGCGGATGGTCGATCACCTGCGCGCGGTCGAGACGCTGTGCGAGGTCTGCGACCCGGTGTTCTTCGACAGGGACGGGGGACGGCTCCGTGGTTAGGCTCGTCGCAATATCGCCCTGCGAGGGGCTCCTGCCGGTCGAGGCCGAGGGCGCGACGCTCACCGAAGTGACGCCCGAGGCGATCACCTCCGTCGCACCGTTCAAGGGACGGGAAAAGGCTGTCTCCGCCGCCCTCGAAGCCGCGGTCGGCGGAGCGCTCCCCAAGCCCAACCGCACGACGGGGAAGGGCGGGGTGCGCGTCATCTGGACCGGGCCCGGCCAGGCGATGGTGCTGGGGTCCCGCGTCGCGCCGGAGGGCGCGGCGGTGACGGATCAGTCCGACGCCTGGGCGGTTCTCAGTCTCGAGGGTCCGCGTGCCGAGGCCGCGCTCGCGCGGCTCGTGCCCCTGGACGTGCGCCGCGCTCACTTCAAGACCGGCCACACGGCCCGCACCCAGCTGCGCCACATGACCTGCAGCCTGACGCGGGTAGGGGCCAGCGCCTTCGAGGTCATGGTCTTCCGCTCGATGGCGAAGACCGCGGTCGAGGAGCTCGAACGCGCGATGAGGAGCGTCTCCGCGCAGGCCTGACCGGCCCGGAAAGAAACTTGTGGAGAATCGGAAGCGGCTGTATCGACAGCGGCCCGCTTCCTCTGGATACTCGTGCCATGAGTCTCCCTCCCGGTTTCCTCGACGAACTGCGCGCCCGGACGTCCCTGTCGCATGTCGTCGGCCGCAAGGTGATCTGGGACCAGCGCAAGTCGAACCAGGCGCGGGGCGACCTCTGGGCGCCCTGTCCGTTCCACCAGGAAAAGACCGCGTCCTTCCACGTCGACGACCGAAAGGGCTTCTATTACTGCTTCGGCTGCCACGCAAAGGGCGATGCGATCTCCTTCGTGCGCGAGACCGAGAACGTGGAGTTCATGGAGGCCATCGAGATCCTTGCGCGCGAAGCGGGGATGACGGTGCCCGCCCGCGATCCCAAAGCGCAGGAGACGGCCGACCGGCGCACCCGCCTCGCCGAGGTGATGGAGCAGGCGGTGCAATACTACCGGCTCCAGCTCAGGACCTCCGCCGCCGCGCCCGCGCGGGAGTATCTCGCGGGCCGCGGGCTCGGCGAAGCGGCGCTCGACCGCTGGGAGATCGGCTTCGCGCCGCCCGGCTGGCAGGGCCTGCGCGAGCATCTAAAGGGCAAGGGCGTCGCCGACGACCTCATCCTCGGTGCGGGTCTCGTCAAGTCGTCCGACACCGGCCGCGAGCCCTACGATGCCTTCCGCAACCGGATCATCTTTCCGATCCGCGACGCGCGCGGCCGCGCCATCGCCTTCGGCGGCCGGGCAATGGACCCCGCCGACAACGCGAAGTACCTCAACTCGCCCGAGACCGACCTCTTCGACAAGGGCCACACCCTCTTCAATCACGGTCCCGCGCGGGAGGCGGCCGGCAAGGGGCAGCCGCTGATCGTGGCCGAGGGCTACATGGACGTGATCGCGCTCGTCGAAGCGGGATTCGGGGCCGCCGTCGCGCCGCTTGGCACCGCGGTGACCGAAGAGCAGCTCCAGCTTCTCTGGCGCATCCACCCCGAACCCAGCGTCGCGCTCGACGGCGATGCTGCGGGGATCGGCGCGGCGATGCGGCTCATGGACCTTGCCTTGCCGATGCTGTCGGCCGGTCACTCCCTCCGCTTCGCCCTCATGCCGCCGAAGCAGGATCCGGACGACGTGATCCGTTCGGGCGGGGCGGCGGCGATGCAGACGCTCCTCGACGAGGCCATCCCGATCGTCCAGCTGCTCTGGCGCCGCGAGACCGAGGGCAAGAGCTACGACAGCCCCGAACGCCGCGCGACGCTCGACAAGGCGCTCCGGACCATGATCCAGAAGATACGTGACCCGTCCCTCCGCCGCCACTACGCCGCGGAGATCGACCGGCTGCGACGGGAGCTCTTCGCGCCGCCGCGCCGGGAGCGCGCGCCGTATCGGAGGGGGCAGGGCGGCTTCACGCCCGCACCGCTCAAGCCGCTGGCGTCGACACGCGGATCGCTTCTCGCCGGTTCGGGCGGCACGGTCCAAGACCAGATCCGCGAAGCCGTCGTGCTCGCCACGCTTGTCGTCGCGCCATGGCTCGTCGGGCGCTTCGAGGGAGAGCTTGAAAGGCTCGAGCCCGCGCTCCCCGAACATGCCCGCATTCTCGGCGTGCTCTTGCGTCTCGGTCCCGGCGCGACGCAGGCGCGACTCATGGAAATCCTTGGCGAAGACACCCTTGAAAAGCTCTTCGCGCCCCGCCATGTGCAGATCAGCGCGGGCTTTAGGCACGGTGCGAACCCCGAGATCGCCGAGCAGTCGGTGGATCAGGAACTCACCAAGCTCCTGCAGACCCGGGGGGCGCGACGGGACATCGCCGAGGCGGAGCGCGACATCGCCGAGATGCCGGATGAAGGCCTCACCTGGCGACTGCGTCAGGCGGCCGAAGGACAGGCCGAGGCGCTGCGCGGGAAATCCGAGGACAGGACGGAGTATGTCGTGGCCGAAAACGGTCTGAGAATCAGGAAGGACGAGCAGTCCGCATCGCGGGCGATCCTTGATTCGATCGACTTCACGAAGCGCGGGCGCAACGTTCGACCAGCAGAGTGACGCAACGCTAAAGAAAACAGGGTAAACGGGTTGCGAATCACATCTCTGCTCTAAATGATTCGCCATTGCTGCGAATCACTTCCACCTCAGCCAGGAGTGCCGCATGGCCGCCAAGGACACCGACGAGCGCAAGCAGGACGACC
>CAZPOK010000212.1:0-5809 GCA_964587905.1 uncultured Rhodobacterales bacterium
TGATGACCTCGGCGAGGCCGCCGCCCATCGGGTAGTAGACGCCGCCGGTGCCGCCCGTCGCGATCGAAAGCTGCGTCTGGGCAAGCGCGGGCGCGCCGGCGACGAGCGCCGTGGCTGCAATTGCATGGAAAAGCTTCATGTTATCCTCCCGGTAATGATTGTGCCCCCTATGTAGCGGCCCTTTGCCGCGAGTCCAAGCAGGAGGCGCAGAGGAAGCGCGCCAGACGGGCACGAGGTTCCCGAGGCGCGGCCGCGCCGCTGTCTAACATGCGCCAGACATTCGATATCGGTGAGGAAGGTGCCGGCGCGGTGACGCCACGGGCGGAGCCCGGCGGGTCTCCGGGAAAGCGGAGCGAACGCCCCCGCGCTGGTCGCCCCTGATTCGCGGACCGCCATTCTGACAAGGGCGGCGGTGCTAGTGGGGGAGGTCGAGCTTCGTCCGCAGCCGGCTCAGCATGTCGATGCAGGCGGAAAGCTGGCGCGCCTCGAGATACTCGTCGGCCTTGTGGGCCTGCTCGATGGAGCCGGGGCCGCAGACGACGACCGAAAGGCCGAGCGTCTGGAAAAGTCCGGCCTCCGTGCCGAACGGGACGACGCCTGTCGAATTGCCGCCGGTCAGGTCGGAGACCAGCGCGCGGGCTTCGTTCACCGGCATCGGGAGCAGCCCTTCCACCTCGCCGATGACGGTGGTCTCGATGCCCGCCTTCGGTGCGACGCGGCGCATCGCGGGCAGCAGCGTGCCTTCGACGTAGTTGCGGAGCGCATCCTTGACGAAATCGGCGTCCTCGGTTCGGACCGGGCGCATCTCCCAGTCGACCTCGGCGTGGTTGGCGATGACATTGTGCGCGACACCGCCCGACAGGCGGCCGATGTTCACGGTCGTCCACGGCGGGTCGAAGGGGCTCCCCGAGGGCGCGCGGGCGCGAAGATCCTCGTGCAGCGCCATGAGCCGCGCGGCGTAGCGGACGGCGTATTCGACGGCGTTGACGCCTCGGTCGGGGGCGGAGCCGTGGCCCTCAAGCCCGGTGAAGGACGTGGTGTATTCGTAGCAGCCCTTGTGCCCCTCGATGATCTGCATGCCGGTGGGTTCGCCCACGATGGCGAGGGCCGGGCGAAGGTCGTGCGCCTTCAGGTGCTCGACCAGCGCGCGACCGCCGAAGCAACCGGTTTCCTCGTCGTAGGTGAAGGCGAAGTGGAGCGGGCGGCGGAGGCGGTCGGGGGAGTAGTCGCGCGCGGTGGCGAGGGCGGCGGCGATGAACCCTTTCATGTCGCAGGTGCCGCGGCCGTAGAGGCGGCCGTCTGCCTCGCGCATCGCGAAGGGTTCGCTCGTCCAGTCCTGATCCTCCACCGGCACGACGTCGGTGTGCCCGGAAAGGACGATGCCGCCGTCCTCCTCAGGCCCGAGCGTCGCGAAGACGTTGGCCTTGGTGTAGGTATCGTTGTGGATCATCTCGACCCGCGCGCCCGCCTCCGTCAGCCGCTCGGCGAGGTAGCCCGCCATCTCGAGGTTCGACTCCGACGACACCGTCGGGAAGGCGACGAGGTCGCCCAGGATCGCGGTGGTGTCGGCGAGCGTGGCCATCAGGTCTTCACGAAGAGCTTGCGCGGACGGTCGCAGAAGGTTTCGGCCGGGGCGTTCTCGCGGATCAGGATGCTTTCGGTGATCTCGAGCCCCCAGTCCTCCATCCAGAGGCCCGGCATGAAGTGAAAGGTCATGCCCGGTTCCAGCACCGTCTCGTCCTCCGCCCGGAACGAGATCGTCCGCTCGCCCCAGTCGGGGGGATAGGACAGGCCGATCGGATAGCCGCAGCGCGCTCCGCGAGTGATGCCCGCGCGTTCCAGCGGTTCGGCCAGCGCATTCGCCACGTCGCAGGCGCGGTTGCCGGCGCGGGCGGCTTCGAGACCGGCCTCCAGCCCCTCGACCAGCGCCGCCTCGGCGTGGAGGATGTCCTGCGGCGGCTTTCCGAGGAACAGCGTCCGGCAGAACGGCGCATGGTAGCGGCGGTAGCAGCCGGACACCTCGAAGAAGGTGGCCTCGCCCGTCTCGAAGGGCCGTCCGTCCCAGGTGAGGTGCGGCGCGGCGGCGTCGGACCCTGACGGCAGAAGCGGCACGATGGCGGGATAGTCTCCCCAGACGCCGTCGACGCCCCGGATCGCGTCGCCGTAGATCTCCGCCACGATCTCGTTCTTCGGGACGCCGGGCTCGACCCTTTCGAGAAGGCCGTCGACGATCTTTTCGGAGATCCGCGCCGCCTTGCGCATGAAGGCGATCTCCTCGTCCGACTTGATGCCGCGCTGCCAGTTCACGAGGCCCGTCGCGTCGACGAGCGTCGCCTCGGGCAGCATGTCGAAGAGCGCGAGATGGGCGCGGGCCGAGAAGTAGTAGTTGTCCATCTCGACGCCGATCCGGCTCGCGCCGCGACCCATGGCGAGGAAGTGTTCGGCGAGATCCTCCATCGGGTGGCGGACGAGCGACTGCACGTACCAGTCTGCGTAGCGCAGCACCCGGTCCTGCGACATCCAGACGGTGCGGCTCGCGCCGTTGCCGTCCTGCGACCGGCCCCACCAGATCGGGTCGGCGTCCGGAAAGACGATGACGCCCTGGTGGACGTAGAACGACCAGCCGTCGTAGCCGGTGAGCCAGTGCATGTTCGAGGGATCGGTGACGAAGAGGAGATCGAGCCCGGCCCGGTCCATGGCCTCGCGCGTGAGGGCGAGGCGCCGCTGGTACTCTGCGGCGCTGAAGGGGGCGGGAGACGCGTCCATGAAACCTCCGTTGCCGCAAGCATCGATCCTGAACAGAGTGGTCCGTCCACGCCGCAGCGGCTTGCATGATTGCGGCGCCCCGTGGACAAATCCCGTCCTGTTGTGCACAAGGGTCGGCGCCCGGAGGGTGCCCGATCAAGCGGGATGCCGCCGGGCGCAACCGGGACTTCCTCCTCCTGAACAGATGCTTGGAAAGGTGCGAATGCCGCGTGATCGAAGGATGCCAGCCTCGTCTCGGGCGGCGTGGAAGGTGGAGTTGCCCGCGAGGCCTGTGGCGCCGATCGTCACCGGCCGGAACCTCCGCATAAGCCTCTACACCCCGGGTCGTCACCGGGCAGGACGCCTGGTCGGCGACTGCACGACAGGGGAGCGGCGCGCCGCCGGGCTGGGGCGGGCCGTTCCGAGCTGATCGGAAACGAGGACCAGGAAAGGGACCACAGGATGCTGACGAACGACCAGTTGAGCCAATGGGATCGGGAGAGTTTTCTCCATCCCTCGACCCATCTCGCCCAGCACGCGCGCGGCGAGGCGCCGGGGCGCGTGATCACGGGCGGCTCGGGCGTCTACATCGAGGATCGCGACGGCAATCGCCTGCTCGACGCCTTCGCGGGGCTCTACTGCGTGAACGTGGGCTACGGGCGGACCGAGATCGCCGAGGCCATCGCGGCGCAGGCGAGGGAGCTCGCCTATTACCACGCCTACGTGGGACATGGCACCGAGGCGTCGATCACGCTGGCGAAGATGATCCTCGACCGGGCGCCCGCGCACATGTCGAAGGTCTACTTCGGGCTTGGCGGATCGGATGCGAACGAGACGAACGTCAAGCTGATCTGGTACATGAACAACATCCTCGGCCGGCCCGAGAAGAAGAAGATCATCAGCCGCTGGCGGGGGTATCACGGCTCGGGGCTGATGACGGGGTCTCTTACGGGGCTCGAGCTGTTCCACAGGAAATTCGACCTGCCGCTGGTGCAGGTGCTCCACACCGAGGCGCCCTATTATTTCCGCCGCCCGGACATCGCGATGAGCGAGGCGGACTTCGTGGCGCATTGCGCGGCCGAGCTCGAGGCGCTGATCGAGCGGGAGGGAGCAGACACCATCGCGGCGTTCTGGGCCGAGCCGCTCCTCGGGACCGGGGGCATCGTGCCGCCGCCCGCGGGCTACTGGGAAGCGATCCAGCCGATCCTCGATAAGAAAGACATCCTGCTGGTGGCCGACGAGGTCGTGACCGGCTTCGGGCGGCTGGGGACGATGTTCGGGTCGGACCACTACGGGCTGAAGCCAGACATCATCACCATCGCCAAGGGACTGACGTCCGCCTATGCGCCGCTCTCGGGATCGATCGTGTCGGAGAAGCTGTGGAAGGTGCTGGAGCGCGGGACCGACGAGAACGGGCCTCTCGGGCACGGCTGGACCTATTCCGCGCACCCGATCGGCGCAGCGGCGGGTGTGGCGAACCTCAAGCTGGTGGACGAGTTGAACCTCGTCGCCAACGCGGGCGAGGTCGGCGGCTACCTCGTCGCGGGCATGACGGACGCGCTGGGCGCGCATCCGAACGTCGGGGAGGTGCGCGGCGAGGGGATGCTCTGCGCGGTCGAGTTCGTCGAGGAGCGGGACAGCCGCCGGTTCTTCGACCCCGGACGGAAGATCGGCGCGGCGGTCGCAGCGGCGCTCGGACGCCGTGGCGTCATCGGGCGGGCGATGCCGCAGGGCGACATCCTGGGGTTCGCGCCGCCGCTTTGCCTCACACGGGAGGAGGCCGACACCGTGATCGGCGCGACGCGCGAGGCGGTCGGCGAGGTGCTTGGCTAGATGTCGTCGCCCGGCGGTTCGGCGAGAAGGCCACGCTCGGGGATCCACGGGTTGAGGTCGAGCGCCTGCCGGAGCGCCTCCTGCCCTTCGGCGTTCCGTCCCAGGGCGATCAGCGTCAGCGCGCGGCCCGACAACGCGCCCACGTGGCGCGGCGTGATCTCCAGCGTCCGGTCGAGATCCTCGAGCGCCTTCTCCATCTCGCCGTTCAGGAAGTAGATGAAGGCGCGTTGATTGTACCCCTCCGAGTAATCGGGACAGTAGTCGACGAGCCGGTCGAAGGCCTCGAGCGCACCTAGGAAATCGTGGACCTCGCGCGCCGCCATACCCCTGTCGAGGAGCGATTGAGCCGCCTCGTCGGGCGCGTCCGTCCAGATCTCCCACATCCGGTCGGACAGCGCGCGGCCCGCGCGTTCGTCCGGCGCCGCGCGCGCCTCGTCGAAGAGCGCCTCCAGGTCCGCGCTCCTGTCCGGGGCGGCTGGGCATTCGGCGACTGCGGCGCCGGTGATCGAAAAGAGGGCAAGAGCGATTGCGGTCATTCGCATCTGGGACATCCTGTTGCGGCCGGATGCTCTCATCTGACCATGATGGTCCGCGCCGGGCAACTCTCGCGGCGCCTCGTCGGCGCTCTCGGGTAGTAAAGTTATTTACAGAGCCTGAGCAGTCCTGTCGTGGAGATTTACAACTCTCCGCGTCGGGGCCTCCGTAAAGGTTGATAAACCGATGCGTGATCGCGAAAGATACAAAATTGTCCGAGAAGGATTTTTGCGTCTGTTGAGGAGCGGGCGCAACAAAGTTTCAAGGGAGGAAACTGCATGACTAAATCCAGCTTCACGCGTCGTGGGCTTCTCAAGACGAGCGCCGTCGCCGGCGCGGGCATCGCGATGCCCACGATCTTCACCAGTTCGGCCTGGGCGCAGAGCTTCACCAACGAGCCGTCCGGCGCGACCGTGACCCTCGGCTTCAACGTGCCTCAGTCCGGCGCCTACGCCGACGAGGGCGCCGACCAGCTTCGCGCCTACCAGCTTGCCGTCGAGCACCTCAACGGCGAAGGCGCCGACAACGGCATGCTCGAAACGTTCCGCTACGCCGACGGCTCGCCCACGAGCCTCACCGGGCAGGGCATTCTCGGCAAGAAGGTCGAATACGTCACCGGTGATAGCCAGACCAACACCGACGCCGCCCGCGCCTCGGCCCGCTCGATGATCGAGAAGGACGGCGCCATCATGATCAC
>CAZPOK010000213.1:0-5792 GCA_964587905.1 uncultured Rhodobacterales bacterium
CGTGCGCCCGTCGCCCGTCTGCACCTGAAGCTGCGTTCCGGGATCGAGCGGGATGTGCTCGGGAACCTGCTCGCGCGGCACCGACTGCACCCCCTCGGGATTGTGGGTCCCGTAGGCTTCATCCGCGGGCACCTCGACGACCTTCTTGTCGCCCACCGTCATGCCGGGGATGGCATTGTCGAGCCCCGGGATGATCTGTCCGGCACCAACGGTGAATTCCAGAGGCTCGCGGCCATCGGAACTGTCGAAGGTCGAACCGTCTTCCAGAGTGCCGGTGTAATGAATACGGACGGTATCACCCGTCTTGACGTCGCTCATGCTCTCGTTTCCCTTGAGATATGGCTTTCTGGGGCCGCCAGCCTCGGCGGGTGCCCGGTGATTGAGGCAACGTGTCAACTGACGACCGGCATGTAAACCCCGCGAACCGCGCTTTGTTCCGCGCTGAGCGCCCTTCCCTCCCCTGGGCGCCTGTGCCATCGTCCCGGTGCAAGGGAGACGGCACATGCCCATCAAAACATGCGTCTTCGACGCCTACGGAACGCTCTTCGACGTCGGAGCGGCAGCGCGACTGGCCGCCGAGGAGCCCGGCCGTGACGCGCTCGCGCGGGTCTGGCAGACGCTCGCGGCGGACTGGCGCACGAAGCAGTTGCAATACACCTGGCTGCGCGCCGCGATGGACGCGCATACCGATTTCTGGGCCGTCACGCGGGACGGGCTCGATTGGGCGATGGAGGCGTCGGGCCTGGACGACCCCGAACTGCGGGAGCGGCTTCTCGCCCTCTACTGGGAGCTGTCGGCCTATCCGGAGGTGCCGCAGATGCTGGGCACGCTGAACGCGGCCGGACGGACGACGGCGATCCTGTCGAACGGGTCGCCCGAGATGCTGGACGCCGCCGTGACCTCGGCCGGGATCGGCGGCATGCTCGACGCCGTGCTGTCGGTCGAGGAGGTCGGCGTCTTCAAGCCCGACGCGCGGGTCTACGACCTCGTCGGGCGGCGTCTGAAGGTGTCTCCGGACGAGGTGCTCTTCGTTTCGGCCAACGGCTGGGACGCGGCGGCGGGGGCGGGCTACGGCTTCAAGACCGCCTGGGTGAACCGGATGGGCGAGCCGATGGACCGGCTGCCGGCGCGGCCGCACCACACGCTGCCCGACCTTGCGGGCATCGCCGAGCTCGCGGCGAGGCTCTGATGGCGGATGTCACGACGTCCGACGGAGTGCGCCTCCACTATACCGATGAGGGGCCGCGCGACGGAAAGCCGGTGCTCTGCCTCTCGGGCCTCACCCGGAACGGGACGGATTTCGATTACGTCGCGCCGCACCTCGCCGGCGTCCGGCTGATCCGGATGGACTATCGCGGACGCGGCCGGTCGGACTGGGCGGACCCCGCGACCTATCAGATCCCCGTCGAGGCGCGCGACGCGCTGGACCTGCTCGACCACCTCGGGATCGCGCGCACGGCGATCCTCGGCACGTCGCGCGGCGGGCTCATCGCGATGCTGCTGGCGGCGGAGGCGAAACACCGGCTGAGCGGCGTGTGCCTGAACGACATCGGACCGGAACTCGACGTGCCCGGCCTCTCGGCGATCGGCGACTTCATCGGGCGGAACCCGGTGGAGAAGACGCTGGCCGAGGCCGCCGCGGGACGCGCGACGATCATGGCGGGCTTCGCGAACGTCCCCGAAGGCCGCTGGGCCGAGGAGGTGCGCAAGCACTACGTCGAAGGGCCCGAGGGGCTCAGGATCAACTATGACCCCAAGCTCCGGGACGCCTTTCTCGCGGCCTCCGAGGCGCCCGTGCCGGACCTCTGGCCCTTGTTCGAGGCGCTCGAGGGCCTGCCGCTCGCGCTGATCCGCGGGGCGAATTCCGATCTCCTGTCGGCCGGGACGGCCACGGAGATGCGCCGGCGGCGGCCCGACATGCTCTATGCCGAGGTTGCCGATCGCGGCCACGTGCCCTTCCTCGACGAGCCCGAAGCGGTGGACGTCATCAACGACTGGGTGGAGCGGCTTTCTTGAACATCGGCATGATCGAAGCCGCCGCCGAGCGGCTGCGCGGCCATGCGCGGGTGACGCCGCTGCTGTCCTCGCCGTTTCTCGACGAGATCGCCGGGCGGCGGGTACTGGTGAAACCGGAATGCCTTCAGCACACCGGGTCATTCAAGTATCGCGGCGGCCGCTCCGCCGTCTCCGCACTGGACCCCGACGTCCGCAAGCGCGGCGTGATCGCCTTTTCCTCGGGCAACCACGCACAGGGCGTGGCACGCGCCGCAGCCGAATACGGGGTGCCGGCGGTGATCGTCATGCCCCGGGACGCGCCGCGCCTGAAGATCGAGAACACTCGCGCGCTCGGGGCGGAGGTCGTGCTCTACGATCGCGTAGGCGGTGAGGATCGGGACGAAATCGGTGCGCGTCTGTCACGGGAGCGCGGGCTCACGCTGATCAAGCCGTTCGACGAGCCACAGGTCATCGCGGGCCAGGGCACCGTCGGGCTGGAGATCGCCGCGCAGGCGGCCGAGGCGGGGGTCGCCGACGCCGACGTCCTCGTGTGCTGCGGCGGCGGCGGACTGACCTCCGGGATCGCGCTCGCTCTCGAGGCGAAGGCGCCGGGGCTGCGGGCGCGCCCGGTGGAACCGGAGGGGTTCGACGATACCGCGCGCTCGCTCGCGGCGGGAGAGATCGTGCGGAACGACCGGAGCTCGGGCTCGATCTGCGACGCGATCGTGACGCCCGCACCGGGAGAGCTGACATTTCCGATCATGCAGCGGCTCTGCGGGCCGGGGCTCGCGGTGCCCGACGAGGCCTGCCTGCGGGCGATGGCCGCGGCGTTCCAGCGGCTGAAGATCGTGGCGGAACCCGGCGGGGCGGTCGCCCTCGCCGCGGCGCTGTGGCATGCCGAAACGGTTTCGGGAGATGCGGTGATCGTCGTCGTCTCCGGCGGAAACGTCGACGGGGACTTGTTCTGCAAGGCGATTTCCCGCTTCGCGTGACCTGTCCACAGGATTGTCCACTGTGCCGGCAATGCAACGCCTCCAACGCCAAATCCCGTGGCGGCCGCGTTTACCTGGCGGCAGCGGGGATTTCTGGTAGCCTTTCAATAAGGCGTTCTCGAGCGTACGAGGCAGGGGCGTCGGTGGTTGATTGAGTTCCGGCCCCCATTTCCGAAGACATCGTGAGCGCACGGATCAGCCGTCTCCATGGGCGTGGAGCGGTCATGTTTCCTCCCTGACTGGACAGGCCGCGCTTAGGTGCGGCCTTTTTTTATCCACAGACGGGATCGATGAGCCCGGGGCCGCTCGCCCGGTTCGAATTCACCTTCGGATCGACGCGGAAGAACTTGAGGTCGCCCTCGTCGGGCGAGGTCATGAGACGTGCCGCGCCCTTCCCCGCCTCGCCGAGCCAGAGCGCCCAGTGCTCGGGCCGCACGATCACGGGCACGCGGTGGTGGATCTGCCTCAGGCGTCCCTCGGCCTCGGTGGTGACGATGGCGCAGGTCGTCAGGCGCTCTTCGTTCCGCTCCCAGTCCTGCCAGATTCCGGCGAAGGCGATGGGCGATCCGTCGGGCCGCCGAAAGTACCACGGCAGCCGCCTGTCCTCCGCGTCCTTGGTCCATTCGTAGAACCCGTCGGCCGGGATCAGGCAGCGCCTTTCCCGGGCGGCGGCGCGGAAGGCGGGCTTCTCCGCGATGCTCTCGGCGCGCGCGTTGATGAGCAGCGGTCCATCCGTCGGCGTCTTGTACCAGTGCGGCAGAAATCCCCAGCGCATCGAGACGACACGGCGCCGTTCACCGGAGACCACGGCGTGGACGGCGTTGGTCGGGCAGACGTTGTAGTTCGGGACCGGCGGCAGGTCGTTCGCCGGCAAAGCCTCGAAGAGCCGGGCCATGGCGTCTGAGGGAAGCGTGATCGCGAAACGGCCGCACATGGTGCCTTCTATAGGCCCGCATCGCCGGTTGTGAAACCTTCCCGGCCTCTGCGCGTTCGGGTCTCATGGAACAACAAGCTCGCCTCCCCCGCCTCGCTCTTCTTGTCGTGTTCATCGCGGCAGGACCGGTTCACGCGCAGACGAACGACGAAGGTCGGCTCGAGGACACCATCCTGTCCGGAGAGGATCGGGGGGAAACGCGGCTCGGAGAAGAGGCGTGGATGACCCGCTTCCAGGGGCTCTTCGCCGTGGATGGCGCCTGCGGCGACCCCGAGGCCGTCTGGGCCCTCGCGCCGGGGTCGGTCGACATGGGCCGGACGATCTGCACCTCGCTGGGAAAGATGACCTGGGAGGACGGGGAACTCGTCGTTCCGATGTCGAACTGCCAGCGCATGGGCGAGGATGTCGAGGAGATGGAGATCGCCGTCCGGCGCGAAAGCGAGACGGTCATCATCCTCACGACCGGCGACGAGGAACTCCGGCTCGAAGCCTGCGAGCCGCCGCTCGAGGAAGAGTAACGGCGCCCCCTCGCGAGGGAGCGCCGAAGGCAATCATTCGACCCTGGTGATCCGGCCGTCGATGTAGGGATCGTACATGCCGTCGTGCGCCGCCATGTAGTCGGCCACCACGACCTCGAGGCCCGGGCCGTAGTCGTAGGCGTTCATGCCGTCGCGGAACATGCGGTAGCCGTCACCGCCGTTCCGCATGTAGTTGTTCGTCACCACGCCATAGACCTTTTCGGGATCTATCGGCGCCCACTCTCCGTCTTCCATGACTTCCACGCTGCGGATGCGGCTGCCCGGTTCGGCCGAGGCCTGCCAAGTGTACTTCAGGCCTGCGACCTGCGGGAAGCGGCCCGCGCCCTCCTCGACCTGACCCACCCCGTTCTCGAGCGCATCGATGATCATCTGACCCGTGGCGTCGAAGGTGGCGAGCGTGTTCTGGAACGGCAGGACCGTCAGCACCTCGCCCATCGTCACTTCGCCCTCGTCGATCGACGCGCGGAGACCGCCGCCGTTCTGGATGGCGATGCTCACCCCCTGATCCTCCACGCGGTCGAGCATGGCGTCCGCGACAAGGTTGCCCATCTGGCACTCCTCCGCCCTGCAGACGGTTCGGTCGCCCTCGATGAAGCCGGAGCTGGCGGCGACGACCGTCGCCTTGAGATCCTCGATCGGACCGGCGAGTTCGGCCACGCGCGCGACGACGTCGGGGTTCTCCTCGACCGATGCGTCGAGCACGATCGTGTCGCCTTCGGCATGGATCAGCTCGCCCGCGGCGTCGAACTCGAGCACGAGATGTCCGACGTATTTCGAATAGGCATAGGCCTGAACGACGGGGACCAGCGTGCCATCGTCCTGACTCACCCACGTCGGGTATGGACCGTGACGTCCGGGATCGGAGGCCGAAAGATAGCTGTGCGAGTGACCGCCGACGATGGCGTCGACGCCGGGGACGGCGGCGGCGATCTCGACGTCCTTCGGCAGGCCCACGTGCGTCACGGCGATGATCTTGGTAACCCCTTCGCTCTCGAGCGTCGCGACGTCGGCCGCGAGACTGTCGATCTCGTTCTGGAAGATCACGTTCGGGCCGGGCGAGGAGGTCTCGACGGTATCGGTCGCGAGCGCGGAGATGAGGCCGATCTTCTCTCCGCCCACCTCGAGGACGACATGGTTGCCGACCTTTCCGTTGAGAAGGTTCGACTGGCTGAGATCGAGGTTGCCCGAAATCACCGGGAACTCCACCAGATCGGCGAACTCTGCGAGCTTCTCGGGCCCGTCGTCAAATTCGTGGTTGCCCACGACCATGGCGTCGAAGCCGATCATGTTCATGAACTCGGCCTCGGCGGCGCCCTTGTAGGTCGTGTACAT
>CAZPOK010000214.1:0-5776 GCA_964587905.1 uncultured Rhodobacterales bacterium
CGCCGTCGAACTTTGGCGCGCGCCCGTCGATGGCTACCGCGTGGCACTGGGTCGGGTCGCCGACGCTGTCAGCACCCTGATCGAGCATGTCTCGCAGCACGACACCGCGATTGCCTTCGTGTTCCACGCGAAGCGTGCTGACCGGATCAAGATCCTGTGACAGGACGGGCATGGTGCTGGTGCACAAGCGCCTCGAGAGCGGCGCTTTCGTGTGAGCGACGCGAACCCGATCGACTACATCGCCCAGACCCTACGGGCGATCCTCGACGGCCATCCACGGAGCCGAATAGAGGCCCTCATGCCCTGGTGCTTCGATCGGCCGTCAAACCTCGCTGCGTAGGGGATCGGGAAGGCGCTTACGATGTAACGGCGAAAGGAGCCTTTTCAGATGGATGTACGGGTGCCGAAAAGCCGCTCCAAGAGAGGCAAGGGATGCGCTCTGAGAGTCGCAGTCCCGACCGAGTATCAGCCGATAATCGTGAAGATGGAAATCGTCCGAGGTCTCGGGACGCAGGACCCGGGGGAAGCCCTGAGGCGGCGCAAGGAAGTTCTTGCTGAGACGCTGGCGGCTTTGGCGAACGGAAGCTACCGGAAGCCTCGGGTTCTCGCGGCGCACTCGAGGTCGCCTCCCGGCTCGACGCGCAGACGGTCCGAGATATCGCCCAGAGATGGCTGGCGGAAGCAGGCGGTATCAGGGGGTATCCGACAGAGATACAGGCAGGACCTTGAGACTCTCGAGGCATTCACTGGAAGCCCCGACGTCTCCAAGATCGACGGGGTGGCCTGCTGCCGGTTTGTGTGCGCATAGCTCGGTCCTCGAACGCCGTTCAGAAGATTGAAACCCGGCACGCGGTAAGTCGTTAGGGATGCATCCGCTCTTACCGACGGGCGGTCGGTGAACAGGGTGTGTGTGTCGGATCTGTTGAGGTCTCACAAGGCAGGAGCCGGGATGTCGCTCATTCTGCGCGAAACCGAAGTCGGGAACGCCCGGGGAGAGGCCGGGCGCCCGCGTGTCGCGTCGCGCGCAGGTGCGGGGTCGGCAGGGCTGGCCGAGTCGTGTCGCCAGCGCGCCCGTGGACATGCCGCTCTGGCGGGCGTTCTTCTGGCCGCTCCGTTCACCCTTCTGGCACTGGTCCTCTGCGTCGTGATCCGGCCCGGGCTGCTGCCGTCGGCCGGACTCATTCTGGGTGCCAACGTGGGGGTCTTCTGCACAACCATCGCCGCCTTCGCGGTCGTCGATCGGTTGAGGCGAAGCCGCGCGCCGGCCGGGGAGTCGCGACCGCGCCGGGTCAAACAAGAAGCCCCCGCACCGTGGGAGGCGCGGGGGTAGGTCTCGCAAGTCGTGTGCGAGCCGAGGGATTACTCTGCAGGGGCGACGGATCCCGCCCGATCGGGCTGATCGTCGATGCCGAATTCGGAGAGGAGGAACGCCATGGCCGATGTTCCCAGAACGAAGGCGGTCGCGACGAGGGAGTAGATGCCGATCGCGGCCAGCGCCGACCCTCCGGCGATGATCCAGTATCCCGCCGATGCACCGCCGAGCAGCATTCCGAAGAAGAGCAGACCCAAGTACATTCCCGTCCCCATGATCTTGTCGACTTCTGGGAGCGTCGCGCCAGAATATGTCCGCAATTGGGCGAAGAAGAGGAAAACTTGGCGCGGAGGATCTACCTGGACACCCAGGTCCAGGGCCGCGTGAATTCGCCGAGAACCTTCTCGACCGCCGCATCGTCGGTTTCGCCGTTGCGTTCCAGATGCGCGACAAGGCCGAGCTTCCTGTCTTCCCTGACACTCGCCACCCGCGCCGCGAGATTCGCGTCCTCGAGCGCCGCGTTGTAGACACGCGTTATCGCTCGGCGCCGCAGATCGGGTTTGAACACCTTGCCGACGGCGGTCTTCGGAAGTTCGTCGAGGATCTCGACGTATTTCGGCTGCGCCGCGCGCTCCTTGATCCGAGCGGTCGCGTAGTCGAGAAGTTCGTCGGTCGTGACGTCGGCGCCGCTCACGAGTTCGACGTAGGCGCAGGGCAACTCTCCGGCATAGGCGTCGGGCTGGCCGATGGCGCCGGCCATCGCCACGGCATCATTGCCCGCCAGCGCCTCCTCGATCTCCGCGGGGTCGATGTTGTGCCCGCCACGAATGATGAGGTCTTTCGCGCGTCCGGTGATCCAGAGGTATCCGTCTTCGTCGAGCCGGCCGAGGTCCCCGGTGCGAAGATACTGGGCGTTGCCGAACTGGTGATAGAGATCCTCGTTCTTCGAGGCGTCGGTGTAGGTGGCGCTGTCGTAGACGCCGGGGCTGGCGACGCAGATCTCCCCCACGTCATTGGCGTGCATCTCGGCCGGGCCTTCCCCCGTGTCGACCAGGATGCGCACGTCGGTATAGGGGAAGGTGATGCCGACCGATCCGATCTTCTTTTCGCCCTCGACCGGGTTGCAGGAGACGAGGCAGGTGGCCTCGGTCAGCCCGTAGCCTTCGACGATGGTGACGCCGCACTTCTTCTCGAAGCGCTTGAAGAGTTCCACGGGGAGCGGCGAGGAGCCGGAAAAGGCCGTCTTCACAGATGAGATGTCGGCATCGACCGGGCGCTGCATGAGTGCCGAGATGGCCGTGGGCACGATGATGATGAAGGTGATCTTCCAGCGCTCGATGAGCTTCCAGAAGTTGTCGAAGACGCCATCGCCCCGGTACCCTGCCGGCGTGGGGAAGACCACGTGGGCGCCGGAGGTGATCATCGCCATGAGGATCACGTGGCAGGCGAAGACGTGGAAGAGGGGCAGGGGACAGATGATGTTGTCTTCGGGGGTGAAGAGAAGCTCGGTCCCGATCCAGCCATTGTAGATCATGCCGGAATAGGTGTGCTGGGCGATCTTCGGCATGCCCGTCGTGCCGCCGGTGTGGAAATAGGCGGCGACGCGGTCGGTCGTGCTGTCGGCGAAGTCGAGGGTGCGGTTCTGCTTGGCGACTTCGGCATTGAAGTCGAGCACCCGGGCCTTGTGCTTCGCTTCGACCTTCGGGCGGATCAACGGGACGATCCACGATTTCGGCGGCGAGAGGTAGCGGTTCAGGTCGACCTCGAGCACGGCCTCCACGTCCGGCGCCATTGCGACGGCCTCGGCAGCCTTCTGCGGCACGTCGGTCTTCGGGAAGCCCTTCAGCGTCACGACGACCTTCGCCTTCGTCTCGCGCAGGATCGAGGCGATCTGCTCGGCGTCGAGGAGCGGATTGATCGGGTTCGCGATACCGGCGACCGACCCGCCGATCAGCGTGATCGCGGTCTCGTTGCAGTTGGGCAGGATGTAGGCCACCACGTCGGTCTCGCCGACGCCGAGCTTGCGAAAGAGGTTCGCGGCCTGCGTCGACATCTCGTGGACCTGGCGCCAGGTGAGGGTCTCCGCCTTGTTCTTGTGGCCCGAGAGGATCTGGTAGGAGATCGCGTTGCGATGGCCGTGCGTCTCCGCCGTGCCGCTCAGAAGCTGGTAGAGCGTCGTGGGCATTCCCCTGGCTTCCCATGCGCCCACGGCCTCGATGGCTTGAACGTCTTCGATGGACGCGAAACGGCTCATCCGGCCAATCCTCCCCTGTGTCCCCGGCTCTCGGTCCGGCTTCCTGAGTAGAATGGTCAAAAAAAGTCCTGCCGCAAGGGAAGGATCGCGGTGCAACGCAACGTCAGAGCGTTACTCGGCCGCCATCCCTTCGGTGAACTGGAGCCGGGCGAGGCGCGCGTATAGCCCTCCCTGCGCCACCAGCGTGTCGTGCGTGCCCTCGGCCGCGATGCGGCCGTGATCGAAGACGAGGATGCGGTCGGCCTTCTTCACGGTGGCGAGGCGGTGCGCGACGACGATCATCGTGCGGCCCTCGGCGAGGCGGTCGACGGCCATCTGGACGAGCCTTTCGCTTTCGGCGTCGAGCGCCGAGGTCGCCTCGTCGAGCAGCAGGATCGGCGCGTCGCGCAGGATCGCACGGGCGATGGCGACGCGCTGTTTCTGTCCGCCGGAGAGCATCACGCCACGTTCGCCGACGTAGGTGTCGTAGCCTTGGGGCAGGGCTGTCAGGAAATCGTGCGCGGCGGCGGCGCGGGCCGCGGTCTCGACCTCGGCGTCGGTGGCGCCGGGGCGGCCGAAGCGGATGTTCTCGCGCGCCGAGGTGGCGAAGATCACCGGATCCTGAGGGACAAGGGCGATGGATTCGCGGAAGTCGGCGCGTCGCATCGCGCGCAGGTCGATGCGGTCGAGGAGAATCCGGCCCGAGGATGGGTCGAAGAATCGCTGGAGAAGCTGGATGACCGTCGTCTTGCCCGCGCCGGAGGGGCCGACGAGGGCCACGGTCTCGCCCGGGCGGATGTCGAAGCTGACGCCGTTCAGCGCCGCGTCGTCCGGGCGCGCGGGATAGTGGAAGACGACGTCGTCGAAGATCACCTCGCCCTTGAGCGGCCCGGACAGCGTGACCGGATCCGCGGGGTCGTTCACGGTATCCTCGGCGTGGAGCAGTTCGGACAGCCGTTCGGTCGCGCCGGCGGCGCGCTGCAGGTCGCCCCAGACCTCGGAGAGCGCCGCCGCGCCGCCCGCCACCATGATCGCGTAGATCACGAACTGGACGAGTTCGCCCACGCTCATCGTCTCCGCGCGCACGTCGCGCGCCCCGATCCAGAGGACGCCGACGATGCCCGCGAAGATCAGCGCGATGACGATGACCGTCATCAGCGCTCGGGTGAGGATGCGCGTCTTGGCGGACAGGAACGACCGCTCGGTCACCTCGGCGAACGCGTCGCGGCTGGCGGCCTCGTGGGTGAAGGCCTGCACCGTCTGCGCCGAGAGAAGCGCCTCGGAGGCGCTGCCCGACGAGGATGCGATCCAGTCCTGATTCTCGCGCCCGAGCTTCCGGAGGCGGCGGCCGAGAAGGATGATCGGCACGATGACCGCGGGCACGATCAGCAGGACAAGACCGGCGAGCTTGGCCGACGTGATGAACAGCATCACGAGGCCGCCGATCAGGATCAGCGTATTCCGCAGCGCGATGGAGATCGACGACCCGATGACCGACAGGATCAGCGTCGTGTCGGTGGTGATGCGGCTCAGCACCTCGCCGGTCATGATGTTCTCAAAGAAGGCCGGGCTCATCCCGATCATGCGGTCGAAGACCGATTTCCGGATATCGGCCACGACGCGTTCGCCGAGCCGCGTGACGAGGTAGTATCGGGTACCCGATCCGAGCGCGAACAGCGCGGCGATGCCGAGCGCGGCGAGGAAATAGCTGTCGAGCAGCGCCTCGGCCGAGGTTTCGAATCCATCGACGACGCGCCGCACGGCGAGCGGAAGGATGAGCGAGACCGCGGCGGTCGCGACCAATGCCGCGAGGGCGGCCGCCAGCAGCGCCTTGTAGGGCGCGAGGAAGGGCCACAGCCCGGCCAGCGCGCCAAGGCGCTTCGATCTTGCGCGTTCAGCCTCGCTCTTCGGGGCTGTATCGGCCATGCGGTTCCCTCGATGTTTTTGGAGACATACCGGGCCGGTGCGGGGGCGGCAAGTCGCAGCGCCGAAAGGTCGCGTCGCGGAGCTCTAACGGCCGTCCCGGCGACAGCTTGGTCGACGAAGATGGCGCGCGCGGCGATGCCGTCACGTCATGATCGGCCGCCCAAACGAGATGCGTCCCGCCTCAAAGGCACCTGATGGAGCATACCACTAGGTTCGCCCGGCTATGCCCATGTATGACGGTAGGTACGTCGTGGAGCGGGTGGCGGGAATCGAACCCGCGCGTTCAGCTTGGAAGGCTGACAGGC
>CAZPOK010000215.1:0-5746 GCA_964587905.1 uncultured Rhodobacterales bacterium
AGAACGCCGAGGATCATCGTGGCGGTCAGCACCGTCACCAGCCGTCGCAGGAACCGCAGGTTCCGCGCCTCCGCCTCAGGGATCGGATCGTCGTCCATGCCCGTTTCCGTCATTCGCGTCACCATCGGGGCCGACCCGCCCGCGCGTCTTGATAAGGCACTCGCCCGCGAGGTGCCAGAGGCGGCGCATCTGTCGCGCTCGCGGCTCGCCCGGCTGATCGCGGAAGGGGCGGTGACCCGGTCGGGCGCGGCCGTGACCGACCAGACCGCGAAACCGGCCGAGGGGGAAAGCTACGAAATCGCCATCCCCGACGCGCAGGAAACCCATATCGCCGCCGAAGCGATCGCGCTCGACATCGTCTACGAGGACGCCCATCTCGCCGTCATCGACAAGCCGCCCGGCCTCGTCGTCCATCCCGCGCCCGGAAGTCCGAAGGGCACGCTCGTCAACGCGCTTCTGCATCACTTCGGCGATGACCTCTCAGGTGTCGGCGGAGAGAAGCGGCCCGGCGTCGTGCACCGCATCGACAAGGATACCTCGGGCCTTCTCGTCGTGGCCAAGTCCGACGCCGCGCACCACGGGCTCTCCGCCCAGTTCGAGGCCCACGAGGCGGATCGGCTCTATCTGGCGCTCTGCCACGGTGTCCCCGATCCGGGCGACCCGCGGCTTCGGGGCGTGCGGGGCGTCGGCATGGAGCCCGGCAACGTCATCAGGGTGACGACGCACCTCGCCCGGCACCGCACCGACCGGCAGCGGCAGGCGGTCCTCTTCCAGGGCGGGCGGCACGCCGTGACGCGCGCGAAAGTCGTGGAAAGCTTCGCGGATCAGGCGGCGCTGGTGGAGTGCCGGCTCGAGACCGGCCGGACCCATCAGATCCGTGTCCACATGGCCCATATCGGGCACGCGCTGATCGGCGATCCTGTCTATGGGGGGCGGCGCAAGGTCAACGCGAGGGTGCTGGGCGAGGCGGCGGCCGAAGCGGCTAGCGCGTTTGCCCGGCAGGCGCTTCACGCCGCAACGCTGGGCTTCCGGCACCCGGTTAGCGGGGAGCGGCTCGCCTTCGAGGCGCCGCTGCCCGAGGATATGGCGGGTCTGTTGCGGGTCTTGCGCTGCGGCGCCTCGCATTGATGCACAACTGTGGCGCAAGCTGTCGATAGATGACGATGAGCGCACATATGCGTGAGCATCCGGGCACATTTCTGGACCTTGGGGAACTTTCCGGTAACTGTCAGTTAAAGCCTCGTACCGATGCTGGACTTGAACTGAACGGTTGAGTTCACTATCTGATGTTAAGCCTCGAAACATCGAGGGTGTCAGGGATGGAGAAAATGGCGAACTTTGCAAATCTACCAGCGCCGAGCCCGGAGGGCGGCCTGAACCGGTATCTTCAGGAGATCCGGAAGTTCCCCATGCTTGAGCCGGAACAGGAATACATGCTGGCCAAGCGCTGGGTGGATCACCAGGACACGGAGGCGGCGCATCAACTCGTAACCTCGCACCTGCGGCTCGCGGCCAAGATCGCGATGGGTTACCGCGGCTATGGTCTGCCCCAGGCCGAGGTGATCTCGGAAGCCAATGTGGGCCTCATGCAGGCGGTGAAGCGGTTCGACCCCGAACGGGGATTCCGCCTCGCGACCTACGCGATGTGGTGGATCCGCGCCTCGATCCAGGAGTACATCCTGCGGTCCTGGAGCCTCGTGAAGCTGGGCACCACCTCGGCCCAGAAAAAGCTGTTCTTCAACCTCCGCAAGGCGAAGGCGAAGATCGGCGCGCTCGAGGAAGGCGACCTTCGACCGGAGAACGTGGCCCAGATCGCGCACGACCTGAACGTGACCGAAGACGAGGTGATCTCGATGAACCGGCGCCTGTCCGGCGGCGATGCGTCGCTGAACGCCACGATCTCGGCGGACGGCGAGGGCGCGGCAGAATGGCAGGACTGGCTCGAGGACGAAGATGCCGATCAGGCCGAGGACTATGCCGCGCGCGACGAACTCACGGCGCGCCGCGAACTCATGGTCGAGGCGATGTCGGTTCTGAACGACCGCGAGAAGGACATTCTGATGCAGCGCCGGCTGAAGGACGATCCGGTGACGCTCGAGGAATTGTCCGGCCAGTACGACGTGAGCCGCGAGCGGATCCGGCAGATCGAGGTGCGCGCCTTCGAGAAGCTCCAGCAGAAAATGAAGGAGCTCGCGAAGGACAGGGGCATGCTCGAGCCGGCGTAAGGCTCTTCTCCCGTCGTTGCGGCGAGGGCGGCTTCGGCCGCCCTTTTCGATGCCGCGAACCCGGCTGGCGCCGCGTCGTCGGTGACGTTAGACAGGGCCCAGAGACGGGAGGAAGACATGTCGAAACCGATCCGCTGGGGCATTCTCGGGGCCGCCAAATTCGCGCGGGAGCACATGGGGCCCGCGATCCACGCCGCGAAGGGCGCCAAGCTGGCGGGGCTGGCGACATCGCAGGCGTCGAAGGCAGCGGCGTTTCTCGATTTCGCGCCGGATCTCACCGTCCACGAAAGTTACGACGCGCTGCTCGCAGATCCGGGGATCGACGCGGTCTATATCCCCCTGCCGAACCATCTCCATGTCGAGTGGACGCTGAAGGCCGTCGCCGCGGGCAAGCACGTGCTCTGCGAGAAGCCGATGGCGATGGCCGCCGGCGACTATGACCGGCTGATCGCGGCGCGCGACGCGTCGGGTCTCCTTGTCAGCGAAGGCTACATGATCGTCCACCATCCCCAATGGCAAAGGGCACGGGACTTGCTGCGGGAGGGCGCGATCGGGCGGCTTCTTCACGTCGACGGGTTCTTCAGCTACGACAATTCCGGCGATCCGGGGAACATCCGCAACAAGGCCGACACCGGGGGCGGGAGCCTGCGCGACATCGGCGTCTACACCTGCGGGTCCTGCCGCTTTGCGACCGGCGCGGAACCCGAGGAGGTCGCGTGCGAGATCGTCTGGGAAAACGGGGTCGACGTCACGGCCCACCTGACGGCGCGGTTCCCGGGCTTCCGGTTCCACGCGACGACCTCGATGCGGATGCACCCGCGGCAGGAGATGACCTTTCACGGCACGGACGGGATCATCCGCCTGACGGCGCCGTTCAATGCCCGGCTCTTCGGCGAGGCGCGGCTCGAGATTCATCGCAACGCCCACAACGGCGTGGTGCCGGGGACGGTGACGGCGGAGCGGTTCACCAAGGACAACCATTACGAGATCCAGGTCGAGAATTTCGCGCGCTCGATCCGGGAAGGCGCGCGGTATCCGTGGTCGCTCGAGGATGCGCGGGGCACCCAGAAGATGCTCGACATGGCCTTCGAGGCGGCCGGGCCGGCGTGAGTGCCCGAGGTCGGTCGGGCGCCAGATCCCTGACATTGTTCGTGTTGGCGATACCAAGATCCGCGGGGGGCGGGCGCGGAGCGGCGTTTTGCCCCGGCCGGGGTGTCGTGGTAGCCTCCGGTCCGGGACCACAGGAGAGGCGGACATGAGCGCATCCGACGAGGACAAGGTGAATGGCCGGATCCACGGCGAGCAGCCGCAGGCCGAGCGCGAGGGTCTCGCGCTCCGTTTCGTGCACATGGTGCTGATCTGGGTGATGCTCTCGATCGCGCAGACGGTGCTGACCGTGGCGACGGTGGTGCAATTCGTCCTGATGCTGATCAACACCGGGCAGCCCAACGCGCGGCTCGCCGAGTTCGGCACCGATCTCGGCGTCTGGATCGCCAAGGCTGCCCGGTTCCAGACCGGTGCGAGCGAGGTGAAGCCCTGGCCCTGGACGGAGCTCGATTGAGCGGCGGTCGATCAGGGGGAGACCGGTCGCCTCGTGCACGTCTCGTACGCGTGGTGAGGATCTGGCGATCATGACTGTCCGGCTTCGGCTGAACCGCCCGTGCCGGCGGACCTTCACGTGGCTTGCGTCGTTGGGAGTGAAGGCTAGGTAAAGGCCGGTCCGGCCGCGGTGCGACTCATGCAAGACCGATTCATTCCCCGATTGCTCCTGGTGACGCTCGCGGCGCTGGTCGTGGTGACAGCGTATCACCTGCTTCCCGTCGTCCGGACGACCTGGCTGGAGCCCGAGGCGGAGCCGCGGGTGATCACGGCGCGCGGTGATCTCGCGCCGAGCGAGACGGCGACGATCGAGCTCTTCAAGTCGGCGCGGGACGGCGTTGTCTTCATCACCACGGCGGAATCCGTCCGCGATCTCTGGTCGCGGCGGGTCTATCGGCAGGAACGCGGATCGGGATCGGGGTTCTTCTGGGACGATCGCGGCCATGTCGTCACGAACAACCACGTCATCGAAGGGGCGAGTTCGGCCACGATCCGGCTGGCCGACGGGCGGAGCCTGCCGGCGCGGCTCGTCGGACGGGCCCCGGCCTACGATCTCGCGGTGCTCAGGATCGAGGCGAGCGACCTGCCGCCGCCGCTGCCGGTGGGCGAAAGCGAAACGCTCGAGGTCGGGCAGGGCGTGCTGGCCATCGGCAATCCGTTCGGGCTCGACTGGACGCTGACGACGGGGATCGTCTCGGCGCTCGACCGTGAACTCCCGGCGGCGCGGGGGCGGGCCATCCGCGGACTGATCCAGACCGATGCGGCGATCAATCCGGGAAACTCCGGCGGGCCGCTTCTCGACAGCGCGGGGCGGCTCGTGGGCGTCAACACGGCGATCTTCAGCCCCTCGGGGGCGTCCGCCGGGATCGGCTTCGCGGTGCCGGTGGACACGGTCAACCGGGTGGTGCCGCAGCTCATCGAGCGGGGGCGCTACGCGCCGCCGTCGACCGGCGTGATCTATGACGCCCGCGTCAACGAGCTTGCCCGGGCGCAGGGGATCGAGGGGGTTCTGGTGCTCGGGATCGAGCCGGGGTCGCCCGCGGCGGACGCGGAGCTGGTGCCGGCCCGGCTGACGGAGGGCGGCCGGATCGTTCCCGGAGACATCATCGTCTCCGTCGCGGGGCGGCCGGTCGAGAGCATCGGCGACTACCTCGAGGTTCTCGACGGCTACGATGCGGGGGATCGGGTGGTTCTCGGACTGCGGCGGGGCCGGGACGAGCGGGAGGTGGAGATCGCGCTGGCGCCCGGGTCCTGAGGCGGGACATCGGGGGCGGCGTCCGCCGGGCCGCTCCAGCGGTCAGCCTTGAATCGGCAGATCCCGTCCTTGCGCATGCCGGCCGCGATTTCAGGTGATGCGGCGGCGGGGAATCCGCACTAGGTTGAAGTTCGGTCGAAACGAACGGGAGCGACACGCGAACGGATGACGACAGGATCCTTCCAGACTGGCAGCACGAGGGTGCAGAACGTGGCGCTGATGATCATCGCGTTCGGGGTTCTGCTGTTCCTGCTCTACCAGGCGCAGTTCATCCTGATCTGCCTCTTCGTGGCGATCATGCTGTTCAGCCTGACGAGCGCGGCGATCGGGTTCATCGCCCGGCTGCACGTCGGCGTGCTGCGGATTCCGAACTGGCTCGCGACGATCGTGGCGCTTCTGCTGATCTCCACGGCGCTGATCATGCTGACCTCGCTCGTCCTGTCGGAGATCAACACCGTCCTGGGTACGACGCTGACCTATGCGGAGCGGACGCCGCGCGCGGTGGCGGATCTGTTCGTGTGGCTCGGTCCCGAGGCCGAGGCGGCGGTGTTCGAGGCGGTGCGCAGCGTGAACGTGAGCGGCTATCTGCGGTCGATCGCCGGGCAGGCGGGGGGGCTGATGCAGGGGACGGTGCTGGTGATCCTCTTCGTGGGCTTCCTCTTCGGCG
>CAZPOK010000216.1:0-5696 GCA_964587905.1 uncultured Rhodobacterales bacterium
TGAACTACGGACGGATCGTCCCGATCGTCGACTATACCGCGCAACTGGTCGGACGCCTCCTGTCCGACCGTGGGTAACGGAAGAGGCAATGGGCAAGGCGAAGAAGGAAGAAGACGTGACGCAGAACGAGACCGAGCCGACGTTCGCCGAGGCCGAGGCGGAGTATAGGACAGAGTATGGCGCGGACGAGGTGGTCGATGTGGACGAACTCGACGCGCTCCGTGCCGAAAGGGACATGCTGCGCGACCGGTTCATGCGTGCACTCGCGGATGCGGAGAACTCCCGCAAGCGCAGCGAGCGGGATCGCCGCGAGGCCGAACAGTACGGTGGCTCGAAGCTTGCCCGCGATCTTCTGCCCGTCTACGACGCGATGCGGCGCGCGCTGGTTGCGGCGGAGGAATCGGACAGCGAAGCCGACAAGGCCCTGCTCGAAGGCGTCGAGTTGACGATGCGCGAGCTTACCAATGTTTTTCGCAAACACGGAATTGAACCCATCGAGCCCGAAGTCGGCAACACCTTCGATCCTCAGCAGCACCAGGCGATGTTCGAGGCGCCGGTGCCGAATACCAAGGCCGGCGATATCATTCAGGTGATGGCGGTAGGCTTCATGATTCACGACCGTCTGCTGCGGCCGGCGCAGGTCGGGGTCAGTTCGACTCCGGTGTCGTAAGCGACTTGAGGTCGTAGATCAGATCGAGCGCGTCTTTCGGCGTCAACTCGTCAGGATGCACCCATGAGAGCCTCTCCTCGACGGGCGAGGCTTTCTTGGGTGCGGCCTGAGGAGCTTGGGTGGCGGTCGCGGAAAAGAGTGGCAGGTCATCCACAAGTGCCTTCTGCCCCGATCCGCCCTCTCGTTCGCCTTTTTCGAGCGCGTCGAGAACCACCCTCGCCCGCTCGATCACGGACTCGGGCAACCCGGCCAGCCTCGCGACCTGTACGCCGTAGCTCCGGTCCGCCGCGCCTTTCCTCACTTCGTGGAGGAAGATCACGTCCCCCTCCCATTCCTTGACCGTGACCGTCGCGTTCTCGACGCCTGTCAGCTTCTCCGCCAGCGCCGTCAGCTCGTGGTAATGCGTTGCGAACAGCGCCCGACACCGGTTCACCTCGTGCAGATGCTCGAGTGTCGCCCACGCGATCGACAGCCCGTCGTACGTCGCGGTTCCCCGCCCGATCTCGTCGAGGATCACCAGCGCGCGATCGTCTGCCTGGTTCAGGATCGCCGCCGTCTCGACCATCTCGACCATGAAGGTCGATCGCCCCCGCGCAAGGTCGTCCGATGCGCCTACCCGGCTGAAGATCTGGCTGACGAGCCCGATATGCGCAGAATCCGCCGGCACGTAGCTTCCACATTGCGCCAGTAAAGCGATCAGCGCGTTCTGTCGGAGGAACGTCGACTTTCCGGCCATGTTCGGCCCGGTGATGAGCCACACTGCCGCATCGCCCCCCGGGTCAAGTACGCAGTCGTTCGCCACGAAGGGCGCACCGTCGGCCTTGAGTGCCTTCTCCACAACCGGATGCCGTCCGCCTTCGACGCGGAACGTCCGGCTGTCGTCGACCGTTGGCCGCGCCCAGTCGCCCGCCGCAGCCAAATCCGCCAGAGCCGCCGCCACGTCGATGTCGGCCAGCGCTCCCGAGGCGTCCGATATCTCGGCCGAGCGTTCGAGAACAGCCCCTCTCAGGCTGAGATAGAGCCGCTTCTCGATCTCTAGCGCCCTGCCCCCTGCGTTCAGAATCCGGGTCTCCAACTCCGACAACGGCACTGTCGTGAAGCGGACGGCATTCGCGGTCGTCTGCCGGTGAATGAAGGTGTCCGACAGCGGCGTCGACAGCATTTTCTCCGCATGCGTCGCGGTCGTCTCGATGAAGTACCCCAGCACGTTGTTGTGCTTTATCTTGAGCGAGGAGATGCCCGCGTCCCGCGCGTACTCCGCCTGCATCCTCGCGATAACGCTCCGCCCCTCGTCGCGCAGCGTCCGCGCCTCGTCGAGTTCGTCGTCGAACCCGTGCGCGATGAACCCGCCGTCCCGGGCCAAGAGCGGCGGCTCGGCCACGAGTGCGTCGTCGAGAAGGTCCACGAGCTTCTCGTGTCCCGTCAGAGAGGCTGCCAAACCGACGAAGATGTCGGGTAGTCGCGCCGCGAGAAACGCCGCGATCGCGGCGCCCTGCGTCAATCCGCTTCGGATCGCGGCAAGATCCCGAGGACCTCCCCTGTCCAACGCCAGCCGCGAGAGCGCGCGGGTCATGTCCGGCACCGGTCTGAGCGTCGCCCGCACGTCGACGCGCAAAGCGGTCTCGTCCACCAGCGCATCAACCTTCGAGAGCCGGTCATGGATCACGTCGAGATCCCGCGACGGGCTCGACAGACGCCGCTCGAGCAGCCGTCCGCCCCCCGCGGTCACCGTGCGGTCGATAGCGGAAAGGAGCGATCCCTCCCGGCCGCCGGAGAGGCTGCGCGTCAATTCCAGGTTGCGACGGGTCGCCGCGTCGATCTGGACGCTCGCCGCCTCCACCTCCCGCTGAGGCGGACGCAGAAGCGGAAGCCGGCCCCGCTGGGTCAGGTCGAGGTAGGACACGATGGCGCCCATCGCCCCGATCTCCGGCCGCGAGAACGCGCCGAACGCCTCCAATGTCGAAACGCGCAGCGCCGAAAGCAGTCGACCTTCCGCCGAGGCGCTGTCAAAGCTCCCTCGCGCAAGCGATGTCACCGAGGCCCCGCAATCCATGACGAACGCGGTGAGATCCGGCTCCAGCGCCTCCGACACGAGGATCTCGCTCGGCATCAGCCGCGCCAGTTCCGGCGCCAGCCGCCCTCTCGCGCAGGGCATCACCCGGAAGGCCCCTGTCGAAATGTCGACCCAGGCCAGCGCCCCATCGCCCCGGACATCGCAGAACGCGGCGAGGAAATTGTGCCGCCGCGCCTCCAGCAGGCTTTCTTCGGTCAAGGTTCCCGGCGTCACAAGACGGACGACCTCGCGCTTCACGACAGACTTCGACCCGCGCTTCCTTGCCTCCGCGGGATCTTCCACCTGTTCGCATACGGCGACCCGGAACCCCTTCCGAATCAGGGTCAGCAGATAGGCTTCCGCAGAATGCACCGGCACGCCGCACATCGGGATGTCGTCGCCCAGATGCTTGCCGCGCTTAGTGAGCGCAATGTCGAGAGCCGCCGCCGCTGCCACGGCATCGTCGAAGAACAGTTCGTAGAAATCGCCCATCCGATAGAACAAAAGCGCGTCTGGGCACCCCGACTTGATATCGAGGTATTGGGCCATCATCGGTGTCACGGCAGCAGTCGGCGCGGTCATCAGGCTCCCCCGGGCCCGGACCATACGAAACGGCCCTCGCCTCCGAAAGGCGAAAACGCGGCAGTTGCGTCCACCTCCGGAGCGGCGCTAAGGAACCCGGCGGGGAGGACGAAGATGGCAAGGATGAAGATCACGCGGGAGGATGCGCTCCAGTTCCATCTGGAGCCGCAGCCCGGAAAGCTGGAAATCGTCGCGACGGTTCCGATGACGACTCAGCGCGACCTGTCGCTCGCCTATTCGCCTGGCGTCGCCGTCCCCTGCGAGGAAATCGCGGCCAAACCCGAGACTGCCTACGACTACACGACCAAGGGCAATCTCGTCGCCGTCATCTCGAACGGCTCCGCCGTGCTGGGGCTCGGCAACCTCGGCGGTCTCGCCTCGAAACCGGTGATGGAAGGCAAAGCCATCCTCTTCAAGCGCTTCGCCGACGTGAACTCGATAGATATCGAACTCGACACACAGGATCCCGACGCCTTCTGCTCGGCTGTCAGGCTGATGTCGCCCACCTTCGGTGGCATCAACCTCGAGGACATCAAGGCGCCGGAGTGCTTCATCATCGAGCAGCGCCTCAAGGAAGAACTCGACATCCCGGTCTTCCACGACGACCAGCATGGCACCGCCGTGATCTGCGCCGCAGGGCTAATCAATGCGCTCCACATCTCCGGCAAGAGGCTCGAAGATTGCCGGATCGTCCTGAACGGTGCCGGCGCGGCCGGCATCGCCTGCATCGAACTGCTCAAGTCGATGGGCGCGCGTCACCAGAACTGCGTCGTCGTCGACACCAAGGGTGTGATCTACCAGGGCCGGACCGAAGGCATGAACCAGTGGAAATCGGCCCACGCGATCAAGACCGATCTTCGTTCGCTCGAAGAAGCCATGAGGGGCGCGGACGTGTTCCTGGGCGTGTCGGTCAAAGGCGCCGTCACGCCCGAGATGGTCGAGAGCATGGCCCCCGATCCGGTCATCTTCGCGATGGCCAATCCCGACCCGGAGATCACGCCGGAGGAGGCGCAGGCTGTCCGCCCCGACGCCATCGTCGCGACGGGCCGCTCGGACTACCCCAATCAGGTCAACAACGTCTTGGGCTTCCCCTACCTTTTCCGCGGCGCACTCGACATCCACGCCCGCGCGATCAATGACGAGATGAAGATCGCCTGCGCTCGTGCGCTCGCCGATCTCGCCCGCGAGGAGGTGCCGGACGAAGTGGCGATGGCCTACGGCAGAAAGCTTACCTTCGGCCGCGACTACATCATCCCGACACCCTTCGACCCGCGCCTCATTCACCGGGTGCCGCCTGCGGTCGCGAAGGCAGGGATGGATACCGGGGCGGCCCGCAGGCCGATCGTCGACATGGAGGCGTACACTCAAGGTCTGAAGGCGCGGATGGATCCCACGGCGTCGATCCTCCGCGGCATCACCGCCCGCGCGCGCGGCGCACAGGCCACGATGATCTTCGCCGAAGGCGATGACCCGCGAGTCCTCCGTGCCGCGGTTGCCTACCAGCGGAACGGTTTCGGCAAGGCGCTGGTCGTCGGACGCGAGGCGGACGCGAAGCAGACGCTCGAGGCAGAAGGCCTTGCCGACGCGGTCAGCGAACTCGAGATTGTCAACGCCGCGAACACGCCGCACCTCGAGACCTACAAGGCTTTTCTCTACCATCGTCTTCAGCGGAGGGGCTTCGACATGCACGACGTCCACCGTCTCGCCGCCCGCGACCGGCATGCGTTTTCGGCGCTCATGCTCGCCCACGGCCATGGCGATGCGCTCGTCACCGGCGCCACCCGAAAGTCTGCGCATGTCCTCGAACTCATCAATCACGTCTTCGACGCCGATGCCGAGCACGGCGCGATCGGCGTCACCGCCCTGCTCCACAAGGGACGTGTCATCCTGATCGCCGACACGCTTGTTCACGAATGGCCCGACGAATCCGAACTCGCCAACATCGCAGAGGCCGGGGCCGAGGTCGCACGGATGCTCGGCCTCGTCCCGCGCGTCGCCTTCGTCTCGTTCTCGACGTTCGGCTACCCGGTCTCCGAACGCGCCGACAAGATGCACCGCGCTCCGAAGGTCCTAGAGGATCGAGGCGTCACCTTCGAGTTCGAGGGTGAGATGACCGTCGACGTGGCGCTGAATCCCAAAGCGATGGCGCAATACCCCTTCTCCCGCCTCAGCGGTCCCGCGAACGTCCTCGTGGTCCCGGCCCGCCACTCGGCGTCGATCTCGGTCAAGCTCCTGCAGGAGATGGCCGGCGCCACCGTCATCGGCCCGATCCTCACCGGCGTCGACAAGCCGATCCAGATCTGTTCGACGGTCTCCACAGTGAACGACATCCTCAACATGGCGGTCCTCGCCGCCTGCAACGTGCGCTGACATGGCGGTCTGGAACTTCGG
>CAZPOK010000217.1:0-5668 GCA_964587905.1 uncultured Rhodobacterales bacterium
CTTCGTCCAAGCGGGCCTGCTACAGGCAGGACCGATTTTCAAGGGTGCAGGCCACAAAGAGACAAGGCTCGAAACGCTGGAGCGCCAGAAGATGAGATGGTGCCGCAGGGGAGGATTGAACTCCCGACCTCACCCTTACCAAGGGTGCGCTCTACCACTGAGCTACTGCGGCCCGACGCGGCGCGGGATACTGTCAAAGCGCCCTTGACGCAAGCGCAATCTGGACGGTCCCCGCCCGCTCGGATAGGAAGTCCCCGATGGCAGAAGACTCCGAAAAGCCGGCTCCGGCGAAGAAGCCCGAAAGCCGCGAAGAGCGGTTGAAGGCGGCGCTCAAGGCCAATCTCCAGCGCCGCAAGGCGCAGGCGCGGGCGCGGACCAAGACGGACAAGGATTGAGGCAAGAGCATGGATTCCATTCTGATCAGGGGCGGAGCAGAGCTCAGGGGCGAAATCCCCGTCGCCGGCGCCAAGAACGCCTGTCTCACGTTGATGCCCGCGACGCTTCTCACCGACGATCCGCTGACGCTGACGAACGCGCCGCGCCTCTCCGACATCCGGACGATGACGACGCTCCTTCAGTCGCTGGGCGCGGAGGTGCAGGCGCTTCAGGGCGGGCGCGTCCTCGCGCTCTCCTCGCATGATCTCGCAAGCCACCGCGCCGACTACGACATCGTTCGCAAGATGCGCGCCTCGATCCTCGTCCTCGGTCCCCTGCTCGCCCGTCACGGCCACGCGGTCGTCTCTTTGCCGGGCGGTTGCGCGATCGGCGCCCGACCCGTCGACCTGCACCTCCGGGCGCTCGAAGCGCTCGGCGCGACGCTCGACCTCCGCGAAGGCTACGTCCACGCCAGCGCGCCCTCCGGCCTCAAGGGCGGCGCGATCGATTTCCCCTTCGTCTCCGTCGGCGCGACCGAAAACGCGCTGATGGCCGCGACCCTCGCGAAAGGCACCACCGTCATCACCAACGCCGCGCGCGAGCCCGAGATCGCCGACCTCGCGATCTGCCTGCGGGCGATGGGCGCCCGGATCGACGGCGAGGGCACCCACACCATAACCGTGGAGGGCGTCGACGCGCTCCGCGGCGCGACCCACCAGGTCGTGACCGACCGGATCGAACTCGGCACCTACATGCTCGCCCCCGCGATCACCGGCGGCGAGGTCGAATGCCTCGGCGGCCGGCTCGATCTCGTCACCGCCTTCGCGGAAAAGCTCGATGAGGCCGGCATCGCCGTCGAGGAGACCGGCCGCGGCCTCAAGGTCTCCCGCAGGAACGGCCGGATCCGCGCCGTCGATGTGGAAACCGCCCCTTTCCCCGGCTTCCCGACCGATCTTCAGGCGCAGATGATGGCGCTGCTCTGCACCGCCGAGGGCACCAGCCACCTGCACGAAACGATCTTCGAAAACCGCTTCATGCATGCTCCCGAGCTCATGCGGATGGGCGCGATGATCGACGTCTCGGGCGGCACCGCATCCGTCACCGGCATCGATCGGCTGAAAGGCGCGCCCGTCATGGCGACCGATCTTCGCGCTTCGGTGTCGCTCATCCTTGCCGGTCTCGCCGCCGAAGGCGAAACGCTGGTGAACCGCGTCTACCACCTCGACCGCGGCTACGAGAGCGTCGAACACAAGCTTTCCGCCTGCGGCGCAAGCATCGAAAGGGTCTCCGCCTGATGGTCGAAGATGCGCGTTTCGAGGACGGAGGAGACCGCCCGCTGCGCCTCCGGGCGCTCGACGCCGACGATCTGGCGGTGATCTCGGCTCTCGTGCAGGACGCGGTCCTCTCCATGGGAGAGGTCCGCTGGCAGACGCAGAAGCGCCGTCTCGCCCTCCTTCTCAACCGCTTCCGGTGGGAAGATCTCCCCCGCGCCGAACGCAGCGGTCGCCCCTTCGAACGCGTCCAGTCCGTCCTCGCGATCGAGGACGTGACACGCGTCGCGACACGGGGCGTCGACCGCGCGGACCGGGACACGATCCTGTCGATCCTTGCCATCGCCTTCGAACCGGGCGAGGACGGCTCGGGACGCGTTCACCTCACCCTCGCGGGCGACGGCGCCATCGCGGCGGATGTCGAAGCGCTCGAAGTCATCCTGCAGGACGTCACGCGGCCATATATCGCTCCGTCCAAGACGCGGCCGAGCCACCCGGAGTAGACGCATGCCGCATCGCCTCTCGACCGACGAGCCCGACTTCGAGGCGCGCTTCCAGGCGCTCCTCGCGATGAAGCGGGAGGATGCCCCCGACGTCGACGACACCGTGGCCCGGATCGTCGCCGACGTCCGCGCGCGCGGCGACGCCGCGGTGATCGAGCTCACCTCGACGTTCGACCGCCTCGACCTCACGCCCGAAACGCTCGCGGTCTCGCCGGACGAAATCGACGCCGAATGCGCCAAAGTGCCCGAGGACGAGGCCCGGGCCCTGGACCTCGCCGCCCGCCGCGTCCGCGCGTATCATGAACGCCAGATGCCTTTGAACGAGGAATGGACCGACGAGACCGGCGCGACGCTCGGCTGGCGCTGGAGCGCGGTCTCGGCCGCGGGCCTCTACGTGCCCGGCGGTCTCGCCTCCTACCCCTCGTCGGTGCTCATGAACGCGATCCCGGCACAGGTCGCGGGCGTCGAACGGCTCGTCATCTGCGCGCCGACCCCGGACGGCCGCGCCAACCCGCTGGTCCTCTACGCGGCGCGTCTGGCGGGCGTCGAGACGGTCTACCGGATCGGCGGCGCGCAGGCCATCGCGGCCCTCGCCTACGGCACCCGGACCATCGCTCCTGTGGACAAGATCACCGGCCCCGGCAACGCCTATGTCGCCGCCGCCAAGCGCCGGGTCTTCGGGCAGGTGGGCATCGACATGATCGCAGGGCCGTCCGAGATCCTGGTGATCGCGGACGGCACGGCGGATCCAGACTGGGTCGCCCTCGACCTCCTCAGCCAGGCCGAGCATGACGAGAGTGCCCAGTCGATCCTGATCACGACCGACGCGTCCTTCGGCGAGGCCGTGGCGGGCGCCGCCGAGCGCCACCTCGAAATCCTCCAGCGCCGGGACATCGCCGCCGCAAGCTGGCGCGACTTCGGGGCCATCGTCACGGTGCGCGACCTCGATGAAGCGGTGGCGCTCTCGGACAGGCTCGCGCCGGAGCACCTCGAGCTCTGCGTCGACGACCCCGCGGCATTGTCAGCCCGGGTCCGTCACGCGGGCGCGATCTTTCTCGGCCAATGGACGCCCGAGGCGATCGGCGACTATGTCGGCGGCCCGAACCACGTCCTGCCGACGGCGCGCTCGGCCCGTTTCTCCTCGGGGCTCTCGGTCATGGATTTCCTCAAGCGCACGACGACCGCGCAGATGACCCCCGAGGCGCTCCGCGCCATCGGCCCGGCCGCCGAGACGCTGGCGAAATCCGAAAGCCTCGAGGCGCACGGGCTTTCGGTGCGCGCCCGGCTCGACCGGCTGAACAAGGATGCCGGATGACCGCCCGCCTCTGCCACATCGAGATCGACGATACCGGGCTCACGCCACCAACGCCCGAGATCGCGCAGGAGCGAAAGGTCGCGATCTTCGACCTTCTCGAAGACAACTCCTTCGTTCTTCCCGCCCGCGACGGCCGAGAGGCGCCGGACGGTCCCTACCGGCTGGGACTCTCGATCCGCGACCGCCGCCTCGTCTTCGACATCCGGACCGAGACCGACGATCCGGCCGCTGAATTCCATCTGTCCCTCGGCCCGTTCCGGCAGGTCGTGAAGGACTACTTCCAGATCTGCGAGAGCTATTTCGACGCCGTGAAGAAGCTGCCGCCCTCCCAGATCGAGGCGATCGACATGGCCCGCCGCGGAATCCACAACGAAGGCGCGCGCGTCGTGCAGGAGCGGCTGGAGGGCAAGGCCGAGATCGACATCGACACCGCGCGGCGTCTCTTCACCCTCATCTGCGTCCTGCATTGGGGAAGTTGAGGTGTCGGCGGGACTGCCCAGTTCGGTGCTCTTCTGCTGCGATCACAATGCCGTCCGGTCGCCGATGGCCGAGGGCATGATGAAGAAGTTCTACGGTCACCGCGCCTACGTGCAGTCCGCCGGCGTCAAGGGCGAGCTGGAGGTCGACGGCTTCACCGTCGCCGTCTGCGCCGAGATGGGCATCCAACTCGAGCGGCACCGGGTCCGGTCGTTCGACGAGATGCAGGAATGGGGCGACGACCTGACGGGCTTCGACCTGATCGTCGCCCTCTCGCCGGCCTCGCAGCGCAGAGCCCAGGAACTGACGCGCTACTCCCATCTCGACGTCGAGTACTGGCCGATCCTCGACCCCAGCGGGCTCGGCGAGACGCGTGACGACAAGCTCGCCGCCTACAGGCAGGCCCGGGACCAGATCAGGGATCGCATGATCGCCCGCTTCGGCCCGCCGCTCGAACCCGGAGCCGAGACGTCGTGAACGACCCGTGCCCGACGCGCGCGAGGGTCGCAGTCAGGTTAACCCAACTGGAAGACGCGTTATGACTCAATCTGTTGAAGACGTGTCCGGACCCGGACACCGGGCCATCCACCGCTATTTCGACGCCTTCAACCGGGGCGACCTGGAGGGAATGCTGGCCGAGTTGACCGACGACGTTGCTCACCACGTCAACGAGGGCAAGGTCCGCCACGGCAAGGCGCTCTTCGCCGGCTTCTGCGCCCACATGGCCGGTTGCTACCGGGAGGAGCTGACCGACATGGTCATCATGACGACCCCCGACGCGACACGGGGGGCCGCCGAATACACCGTGAACGGGACCTACCTCGAGACCGACGCCGGACTTCCCGAAGCGCGGGGCCAGACCTATGTCCTGCCGGCCGGCTCTTTCTTCACCCTGAGGGATGGCAGGATCACCCGAGTCACGACCTACTACAACCTCGCTGACTGGACCCGGCAGGTCTCATGACGATCCGCGTCGAACCCCTTACCGGAAGAAGCCTGACCGCCGCCCTCGACGAATTGGCCCGGCTCCGGATCAGGGTTTTCCGCGACTGGCCCTACCTCTACGACGGCGATCTCGATTACGAACGCCGCTACCTCGCCACCTACCGCGAGAGCCACGGCGCCATACTGGTGGGCGCCTTCGACGGCGAGAGGCTCATCGGCGCCGCGACCGGCACGCCCATGGAGGATCACGCCGAAGCCTTCGGCGCCGCCCTTGCCGGAACCGGACTTCCCCTGGAGACGATCTTCTACTGTGCGGAGTCCGTCCTGCTGCCGGACCATCGCGGCCACGGTGTGGGTCACGCCTTCTTCGAGCATCGCGAGGCGCACGCCCGCGCCCTCGGCCGGAGCCACACCGCCTTTTGCTCGGTGATCCGCCCCGCGGATCACCCGGCGCGTCCCGAAATCTACCGCCCCCTCGACGGCTTCTGGCGAAAGCGCGGGTACGCACAGGTGCCGGGCGCCGTGGCCGAGTTCTCCTGGAAGGATCTCGGCGAGACGGACGAGACGAAAAAACCCCTGCAGTTCTGGATGCGAAAGCTATGAAGATCGCCGCCGCCGCCTACCCGCTGACCGACCGCATCGAGACATGGGAGGCCTACGAGGAAAAGCTCACCCGCTGGGTCGCGGAGGCCGCCGGTGCCGACCTCCTCGTCTTCCCCGAATACAGCGCGATGGAACTGGCACTTCTCGCCGGGGAGGACGTGTCACGCGATCCCGTCGGC
>CAZPOK010000218.1:0-5665 GCA_964587905.1 uncultured Rhodobacterales bacterium
GGCGCGATGAGCGCGGGCATGGCCTACGAGGCGATGAACAACGCAGGCCACCTCAAGAAGCGCCTCGTCGTCATCCTCAACGACAACGAAATGTCGATCGCCCCGCCCGTGGGGGCGATGTCGGCCTATCTCTCGCGGCTTTACGCCGGCGCGCCGTTCCAGGAATTCCGTGCCGCCGCGAAGGGCGCGGTGAGCCTTCTGCCGGAGCCGTTCCGTGAAGGCGCGAAGCGAGCGCGCGACGTTCTCAAGCACATCACGGTCGGCGGAACGCTCTTCGAGGAGTTGGGCTTCGACTACATCGGTCCCATCGACGGGCATGATCTCGACGTGCTTCTTCCCGTCCTTCGCACGGTCAAGGCGCGCGCGGACGGCCCGATCCTGATCCACGTCGTCACGAAGAAGGGCAAGGGCTACGCCCCCGCCGAGGAAGCCGCCGACCGCGGTCACGGCGTGTCGAAGTTCGACGTCGTGACCGGCGAGCAGAAGAAGGCGCCATCGAACGCGCCATCCTACACCAAGGTTTTCGCGAACGCCCTGATCGAGGAGGCCGCGCGCGACGACAAGGTCGTGGCGGTGACGGCCGCCATGCCGGACGGCACGGGCCTCAACCTCTTCGCCGAGCGCTTCCCCGGACGCTGTTTCGACGTGGGCATCGCCGAACAGCACGGCGTGACGTTCTCGGCGGGCCTCGCCGCGGGCGGCATGAAACCGTTCTGCGCGATCTACTCGACCTTCCTGCAGCGCGGCTACGATCAGGTCGTCCACGACGTGGCGATCCAGCGCCTGCCGGTCCGCTTCGCGATCGACCGGGCGGGGCTCGTGGGCGCGGACGGCGCGACGCACGCGGGCGCCTTCGACGTGGCCTATCTCGCCAATCTCCCCGGCTTCGTGGTCATGGCGGCCGCCGATGAGGCGGAACTCGTGCACATGGTCGCGACGGCGGCGGCCCATGACGACGGCCCGATCGCCTTCCGTTACCCGCGCGGCGAAGGCGTCGGCGTCGAGATGCCCGACCATGGCCAGCCGCTCGAGATCGGCAAGGGCCGGATCGTCCGCGAGGGGAAGACGGTGGCGATCCTGTCTTTCGGCACCCGCCTTCAGGAAGTCGAAAACGCCGCCGAGGCGCTCGGTTCGAAGGGTATCACACCCACCATCGCCGACGCCCGCTTCGCCAAGCCCCTCGACCGTGACCTGATCCTGAAGCTCGTCGCGGCGCACGATGCGCTCATCACCATCGAGGAGGGCGCTATCGGCGGCTTCGGCAGCCACGTGGCGCAACTTCTGGCCGAAGAGGGCGTTTTCGACAGCGGGTTGAAGTTCCGCTCCATGGTGCTGCCCGACATCTTCATCGATCAGGCGAGCCCGCGCGACATGTACGAGACGGCCGCGATGAACGCCGAGCACATCGAGGCCAGAGTTCTCGACGTCCTGGGCGTGGCCGCGATCGGCTCGAGGCGAGCCTGAGCGGCCGGACAAGGCGCCCTAGAAGACCCCTGCCGCGATCATCGCGAGACCGCCGACGAAGACGTAACCCAGCACGACGTAGGCCCCGTCCTTCGTCATCAGTCCGAAGGCGAAGAGCGACACGGCGAAGGCGCCGATCGTCGTGACCAACGGCAGAAGCTCCAGCAGCGGCCAGGTCGCGGCTATCGCCAGCACGGTCAGAAGCGGGACGACCGCCAGCGGACCAGAAGTCAGGATGGTCAGCCGGGTGTAGGTGTTCCGGTCGATGAACGCCGCCGGCCCGTCGAACCACGCCAGTGCCCGGTGCATCCGCTCCGACTTCACCCGACGCCGCATGATGAAGCCCGGCAGCCAGAGGTGATCGCGCCCGATGATCCATTGCGACACGATCAGGATGACGATCAGCGCGCCGATGGTCGGCGTCCCGGGGATCCCTGAGATCGGCGAGACGAGAATCAGCGCCGGCACCAGAAGCGCCGTGGCGAATGAACGGTCGCCGATCTCGACGAGCACGTCCTCGACCGACAGCGAGTCGTTCCGCGCCGCCTTGCGGATCGCGGAGAGGACACCGCTCAGGGACGTGTTATCCGGGGGAATTATGGAGACTTCGCCGCGCATGCGACGCAGTATACGGCAGAGGATCGGCCAGTGGTGACGGTCGCGTGAACCTATCGGCGGAAATCGGCTTCATCCTCCAGAATCGCCCGCAGCCCCTCCCTGTAGCTCGGATAGCGAAGGGCGACACCGAGATCGCGCTTGATCCTCCCGTTCCGCACCCGCTTGGACTCTGCGTAGAAGCTCCGCGCCATCGGCGAAAGCTCGGCGTCCGCGAACGCGACCTCCGGCGGCGGCGGAAGTCCGAGAAGCCGGGCGGCGTGCGACAGCACATCCTGAGGCGGCGCGGGATCGTCGTCGCAGACGTTGTATGCCGCACCCGGATCGGGATGCCGGATCGAGGCGAGGACCACCTCCGCGATGTCGTCGACATGAATGCGGCTGAACACCTGGCCCGGCTTCACGATCCGCTGCGCGGAGCCGTTTCGGATCCTCTCGAAAGGCCCGCGTCCGGGGCCGTAAATTCCCGCCAGCCGGAAGATGTGCAGCGGCAGACCGGACCGCTCCGCCAGATCATGCCACGCGGCCTCCGCGGCGAGCCGCATCTCCCCGCGCCGCGTCGTGGGCGCAAGCGGTGTGTCCTCGTCGACCCATCCCCCGGCATGGTCGCCATAAACCCCGGTCGTCGACAGATATCCCGCCCATCGGATGTGGGGCGCCGCTTCGGCGATCCGGTCGCCCAGCGCCAGCAGCACGGGATCGCCCTCCTCCCTCGGAGATACCGAGCTCAGCAAATGCGTCGCCCGGTCAAGCGCCGGCCCGGCGTCCTCACCCGGCCAGATCAGCGGCTCGATCCCCGCGGCGCGCAGCCGGTCGGACTTATCGGGCGACCGCGTCGTGCCAATCACGGTCCAGCCGAGAGGGACAAGGCGTCGAGCCAGAGCCCCGGCGCTGTAGCCGTGCCCGAATGAAAGAAGCGTGTTCGTCATGAATTTCCGTCGCGTCGCTTCGCAATAGGTAGGACGGGCCCGCGCTCTCCGCAATCCGGCCCGTCAGGGCGACCGCCCCAGCAACGCCAGAAGCCGCCGCTCCTCCAGCCGCAACCCCGTCACCTCCGGCCCCTCCCGCGGACAATTCTCGGGCGCCGAGGCCAGCGCGACGACGGCTGGGTGGATGTAGCTGTTCCGGGCGATCGCCGGCGTGTTGGCGAGCCGCGCCGACGCCGCCTCGGCCATCGCCTTGATGGTCGGGCGCCGGTCCGGGTCGACGGTCGCCAGCGCCGCCACCGAGCCGTTCCACGTCCGGAAGGTCTTGGCCGTGAACCGCTCCTCCCCCGTCACGCGGGCGAGGTAGGCGTTCACGTCCCCCGCCGTCACCTCGTGCGGGGCTCCCTGCGCGTCGAGCCAAGTCACCAGCGTCGCGCCCGGCAGATCGTCCAGCTCATTCAGGGTCTTCTGAAGCCGTGCGTCCTTCACGTTCCGCCGCACCGGACGTCCGCCCTTGCCCGGATAGACCAGCTCTATCCCGCCATCCGTCGGCCTCAGGTGGGTCTCCTTCAGCGTCGTCGCGCCGTAGGTGCCGTTCTCCTGGGCATAGTCCGGGCTTCCGACCCGCATGGACAGCCGGTCGATCATGCCGAGCACCGCCGCCACGGCATAGTCGCGCGCGCCGGGCTCTCCGCCCAGGTCCTTCACGATCCGCCGCCGGATGCGCGGCAGCATCCTGCCGAAGTCGGCGAGGTCGTCGTACTTGAGCTGCGCCCGGAATTCGGTCCAGCGCGGGTGATAGCGATACTGTTTTCGTCGCCGCGCGTCCCGCCCCGTGGCCTGCAGATGACCTTCGGGCAAGGGACAGATCCAGACGTCCTCATAGGCGGGCGGCACGGCGAGCGCGGCGATCCGCGCCCGTTCGTCCGGGTCGCGGATCAGTTCTCCCTCTGGCGAGACATACGCGAACCCCTTACCCGCACGCCGCCGCGAGATCCCGGGCATGGAATCGGGATAATAGACCAGATCAGGCAGCGGGTCGGGACGGTCGGCGGTCATCGACAGCGAACCGGCGTGGGCGCCCGGGGTTCCCGGTGACGCGGTGACGCGCTTGCGATCCCCCTGCGCCTCGTGACATCGTGCGATATGGAGACCGCAGCCCCGAAATCCTGGTCCGATGCCATGCCGCGCCTCGTCGCGGTGGCCGCCGGACGCGAACCCGCCGACCTCGTGATCCGGGGCGGCCGCGTCGTCAGCATTCAGACCCGCGAGGTACTCGACGGCTGGGAGGTGGCCATCGCCGACGGCCGTTTCGCCTATGTCGGCCCGGACGCTGCGCACTGCATCGGCACGGACACCGAGGTCATCGACGCAGACGGGCAGTTCCTGATCCCGGGCCTCTGCGACGGGCACATGCACATCGAGAGCGGCATGCTCACCCCCGCCGAATTCGCCCGCGCCGTGATCCCGCACGGCACGACGACGATGTTCACCGATCCCCACGAGATCGCCAACGTCCTCGGCCTGCGCGGCGTCAGGATGATGCACGACGAGGCGCTGATGCAGCCGGTCAACATCTTCACCCAGATGCCCTCCTGCGCGCCCTCCGCGCCGGGGCTCGAGACCACGGGCTACGAGATCACGCCCGACGACGTGGCCGAGGCGATGGCGTGGCCCGGCATCATCGGGCTGGGAGAGATGATGAACTTCCCCGGCGTCGTCCGCGGCGACCCGAAGATGCTGGCGGAGATGGCCGCGACGATGCGCGCGGGCAAGACGGTGGGCGGGCACTACGCCTCGCCCGACCTCGGGCCGGCCTTCCACGCCTATGCCGCCGGCGGCGCCGCCGACGACCACGAGGGCACACAGGAGGCGGACGCTGTCGCCCGTGTCCGGCAGGGCATGCGCGCGATGCTGCGGTTGGGATCGGCCTGGTACGATGTCGAGGCGCAGATCACCGCGATCACCGAAAGGGGTCTCGACCCTCGCAACTTCATCCTCTGCACCGACGACTGCCATTCGGGCACGCTCGTCAACGAGGGTCACATGAACCGCGTGGTCCGTCACGCCATCGCTTGCGGCTGCGATCCGCTGATCGCGCTCCAGATGGCCACCGTGAACACCGCGACCCACTTCGGGCTCGAGCGCGAACTGGGCTCCATCGCGCCCGGCCGCCGGGGTGATCTCGTCATCACGAGCGACCTCCGCACGCTGCCTATCCATCGCGTCATCGCGCGCGGCGTCACAGTCGCGCTCGACGGCGAGATCATCGTCGACTGCCCGCACTACGACTGGCCCGACGACGCCCGCAGCACCGTCAACCTCGGCCGGACCCTCGCCTCCCCCAACTTCGAGGTGCCGGCCCCCGAGGGCGCCAACACCGTCACCGTCAAGGTCATCGGCGTCGTCGAGAACCAGGCGCCGACGAAGGCGCTGACGGCCCGGCTTCCGGTGGTCAGTGGCGTCGTCGAAGGAGAGGGCGAGGTCTGTCAGATCGCGCTCGTCGAACGGCACCGGGGCACTGGCGGCGTCGTCAACGGCTTCGTCTCCGGCTTCGGCTACGAGGGCCGCATGGCCATCGCCTCGACTGTCGCCCACGACAGCCACCACATGATCGTGGTGGGCACCGACCGCGCCATGATGGCCGCCGCCGCCAACCG
>CAZPOK010000219.1:0-5640 GCA_964587905.1 uncultured Rhodobacterales bacterium
GTCACCTGACGGTACAGCGCGGAGTCGAAACGCCCTGGAACGGCTGGGGCTATGCGCCGGATGTCGCTCTGATCGAGCTTGACCCCAACAGCAATGCAGTCGACCTCACGAGCGCCGAGCCCTTCCAGGTGGCGCGCGGTTCCGTTGAAACCGATATCGACGGCAGCCGCCAGGCGACGCTTCTGTTCCCCCAGGGCACCAGCGCGGAGATGGTGATGCCGGACGGAACACGACAGCCGCTCACCAGCCTTACCGTGCGCGCCACGGAGTACACGGTCGGCGGGATGGGCCGGGAGCGTATGCCCGGGGAACTGCCGCCCACCTCGTCCTATACCTATGCTGCGGAACTCAGCGTCGACGAAGCGCTCGCCGCCGGCTCGAACCGGGTCGAGTTCAGTCAGCCGGTCTGGTTCTATCTGGAAAATTTCATTGGCTTTCCCGCCGGCGAACGTGTACCGACCGGTTACTACGATCGGGAACTCGGTCGATGGATCGCTATCCCGGACGGGGCCGTCATCGATATCGTCGATGAACAGGCGGGGCTGGCCGGGCTGGATATCGACGGCGACGGTATCGCGGACGATCCGGCGGATCTGGAGTCGATTCTCGGCATCACGGAAGCCGAGCGGGCGCAGTTGGCTGCACTGTACGAGCCGGGCGACTCGGTCTGGCGGGTGGGCCTGGAGCACTTTACCCCTATCGACTGCAACTGGCTGTCCAGGAATCCGGACGCAATTCCGCCGCCCGGTGGCAGACCGGACGTGAACGGCGGCCGGAATGGACCGGAAGACTTTCCGCCGCCGGAGGATCCCTGTGAGGAAGGGGGTTCCATCATCGAATGTCAGTCGCAGGTGCTGCGAGAGAGTATTGCCTTATCCGGCGTATCCACTGCGCTCAACTACAGCAGTGCGAGAAGCGTGGGGCGACTGCTGGAGGTGAATTTCTCCGTTGCCGACGACCGGCCCTTGTCCGGGGGGTTGCGCCAGATCCGGGCACAACTGCTCGTCGCGGGGCAAATCATCGAAGAGACGTTTCCCGTTGCTCCGAATCAGACGGCTTCCTTTGAGATTCCCCGCCAGGATGTCTACGGCCGGGAACTGCAGGGCGCCATACAGGCGCAACTGCGTATCATCTATTCGTACGATCCCTTCTACCGTACTGTCGGCCGCGTTTCGACTGGCAGCGGCAGTAGCAGTGGCAGCGGAGGAGCAAGCTTCGGGCGCATTTCATCGAGTGTCGTTACCGCAAATGACGGCCTCACCCGGGGGACCGTGTTCATAGAACAGATTCGCACGTTCGACCTCGAGACGATCATCAACAGTGACAGCCGCGGCCAGGGCACGGGCGGATGGACACTGTCTTCGCATCATTCTTACGACCCCGGCGCACAGACACTGTTCCTCGGCACGGGGGAGGAGCGGTCCTCTCTCACTGCCACGCTATTCTCGAATCTTGTCATAAACGAGTTCAGGTCGCGGTTCAGAGGCGGCTACGACAACGTTCTCGTCGATGATGATGGCTCCATCTTCGTTTTCGAGGGAGATATAGATTTTGGAAGCACCATCCTGTGGCTCGGTCCGGACGGGACCGTGCGCGGCCACCTGGACGGCCTGGATAGACGATCCTTCAATACAAGCCTGGAGTGGAGCGTAGGGGATATGGCCCTGGGACCGGACGGACGCATTTACTTTATGGGTTCACAGGGCACCTTCAGCGAGAGGCGTTTCCAGATCGGCTACGTCACGCGCGACGATGAACGCATACTGCTGCTTGACACGGACAGCTTTCCGTTCGGAGTAAACGACATTGCGGTAGACGAGCTGGGCGGCATGTACCTCTCGAGTTCAACCGTGGATGCGTCTCACATCTACTACCTGCCGTCCAGCGTCCTCGCAGAGGGCACCATCGACGTATCGGATTTCGAAATAGTGGCGGGCTGGGGCTTCCGCGGAAGCGGTCCGGACGGCGATGCGGCCGTCGATACGGCGATAACGCCGGAGGATCTGGCAATAGGACCGGACGGATCCGTCTACTTTGTGGATTCGCCTTCGCTGACGTTATCCGGCGCGACCCAGCGGGTAAGAAGAATTCGTCCGGATGGCATCATTGAGACCGTGGTCGGCGGCGGGACGCAGGATGTCAGGACGGTCGGTGCAGACCCATCGGAAGTGGAGATCCGGCCGGGAGTTATCGTGGTCGACGAGGACGGCACGCTCTACTTCACGAATCGCGGCAATCTGCATGCTGTCACTGAAGCCGGTCTGGCGCACCTTGCAGGCTGCTACGTGGACTGCACTCCGTTGGGTGGCAACCTGAATGGCGCGGATGCACTGGTGCCGGACTGGGGCACGATTCGGCAATTCGCGCTGACACCCGCGGGAGACATATTCTTCACGTTTGGAAGCGGCAATTTGTGGGCCCTGACACCTCGCCTTCCGCGCTTCGACGGCAGCGCCAGGCTGATCGCATCCGAAGACGGCTCGGAGCTCTATAGATTCAGTTTGTCCGGGCGTCACCTCAGCACCCTGGATGCCGTTACGGGCCAGACACTCCTGGAGTTCTTCTACGATGCGCAGGGACTGCTCCAGCGCATTCGGGATCGCGAGGGGCGCGAGCTGACCATTGAGCGCTCGGCGAGCGGTGCGCCGACCGCGATTATTGCCCCCGGCGGAGACAGGAACGAACTGGTAGTCAGCGACCGCGGACTCCTCGAACAACTCACGAATCCGGTCGGCGAAGTCTGGCAGATGACCTACACGCCATTGGGTGAGCAGTTAGCGACACTGACCACTCCGCGAGGCGAGCAGTTTGCTTTCGAATACTCGGATACCGGTCGCTTCGAGGCTGAGACCGATCCTTTCGGAGGGATCGTTACACTGCAGAAAACGACGAATGGTGGCACGAGAACGGTCACGAAGACCCTGCGCGACGGCGCCACCGATACCTATCGCTGGGAACTCGACAGTGATGGCGATCTGCGGCTGACAACCACGATTCAGGGCGTCGGCGCCATCGTCACCGAGGTGGGGGGTGATGAAAGCCGGACGGTTACGCTGCCGACGGGCACCGTCCGTCGAAGTGTGCTGCGGCAGGATCCCCGTTTTGGCATGCAATCACCGCTTGTCGATGAGACTGTCGAGACGCCGTCCGGCCGCAGCCTCAGGACGCGGACGCGCCGATCGGTATCGCTGCAGGATCCGACTGATTTCCTGACTCTGGTGTCGCAGACCGAAAGAATCAACGTCGGCTCGCGAGAGTTCACCGGGTTGACGAACGTTGCGGCGAGAAGCAAGAGTTTCAGCTTCCCGTCGGGCATTTCCATCGAAGAGTCCTACGATGAAGACTGGAGGCTGATTCAGCTGACCCGGCCGGGTCTTGCCCCTATCACCTATACCTACGGGCCCTCCGGTCTGCTGCAGCAGGCTACTCAGGCCGATCAGAGCCTCGCGTTAGTCTACGACCCAAGCTTGCGACTCGACACAGCGACGGACGCAGGTGGCTTGCAGATGGGCTACGACTACGATGGAGCGAGCCGCCTGACGACGAAGGTACTGCCGTCCGGCGCCACCTACCGCATGACCTACGACGGTGAAGGCAACGTGACCGGAATCACGATGCCGGAGGACGACCTCCACGCCTTCACCTACACGGCAGTCAATGAACTCGCGAGCTACACGGATCCGCTGGGCAACGCGACGACCTATACCTACGATCTCGGCCGCAAACGGACGAATGTCGCCCATCCCTCGGGCCGCAGCGAGACCATGAGCTATGATGCCGACGAGCGTATCCAGACCATCGGTTTCCCGGTCGCCGAGTACCGCTTCACCTACCAGGCCGGCACCGGGCTGCCGGACACGATCACCCGCCAGCCGATGGGCGGCGGCAGCGCGCAGGCCGTGGCGTACACCTACGACGGCTTCCTGGTAGAGAGTGCGACCTTTACGGGCGAGACCACCGGCCAGTTCACCTACGACTACGACAACGATCTGCTGCTGTCGTCCATCCAGCTCGACGCCGAGACGTCGATCGTCCTCGAATACGGGCCGGACGGCTCCTTGGTCGGGATGGGTCCGTTCTCCATCGGCCGCAGCGCGACCACCGGTCTGCCGGATAGCGCGACCGACGGTGCTGTCACCCTGGACTACGAGCACGACCAGACCGGCCGGCTCGTGGGCCGGACGTATACGATCGGCGGCGCCACGGTCTACTCCAACTCGATCGGCCACGACGTCTCCGGGCGGATCAGCACGCATACCGAGAGCGTCGGTGCGACGACACGGCAGATCGAGTACACCCATACGGCAGACGAGGCGCTGGCGACGGTGACCGTCGACGGCGCGCTCGTCGGAGAGTACGAGTACAGCGCCAATGGCAATCGGACGCTTGTGAACGGCACGACGCTGGCCTACGACGATGCGGACCGCATAACCGCGCTGGGCGGCACCATCTACTCGCACAATGCCGACGGCCAGATGACCGCACGCGGCGGCGACACCTTCGTCTGGTCCGCCCGCGACGAGCTTCTGGAGGCGACCGCCGCCGGTCAGACCGTCACGTACGCCTATGACGGACTCGCGCGCATGACAGCGCGCACCGTCGGCGGCGAGACCACGCAGTATCTTTACGGCGATCCGCTATCACCGTTCGTCCTGACCCATACGCGGGCGCCGGACGGTACGCTCACGACCTACTACTACGACGAGTACGCTCAACTACTGGGGCTGGAGCGGGAGGGCACCCGGTATTACGTCGCCGTCGACCAGGTGGGCAGTCCGCGCGTCGTGTTCGACGACACCGGCGCGGTCGTACGGGAGATCGGCTATGACGCCTGGGGCAACGTGACGGCGGATTCCGATGCGGGCTTCGACCTGGCCATCGGCTATGCGGGCGGCATAAGTGACGCGCTCACCGGGCTCGTCCGCTTCGGCTTCCGGCTCTACAACCCCGCGTCCGGGCGGTGGACTACGTCCGACCCGGCCCGGTTCGATGGCGGCGGCAACCTGTACCGCTACGTCGGCAACAATCCGGTCCAGTACCGCGATCCGTCCGGTCTTTTCTGCGTCGGCGGGGAGCTGTTCAAGGGCATCGGCGGCGGTGGCGAGGTCTGCTACAAGGATGGCAAGGCCTCGGCCTGCGCCGAGGTCGGCCTCGGCGTCGGCGGCGGCCTGAAACTCCAGCCCTGGGCGGATCCGAAGAAGAGCGAGCTGTTCGTGCAGGGCGAGATCGGTGTCGGGGCGGGCCCGCTGGGTGTCTCGGCGAGCACGAAGTTCACTAACTGCGGCGACTTCACCGGAGGCAGTCTGGATCTGGAAGTCGATGCCAAGGGCAGTACGCCGCTCGGCGACTTCAGCGCGGAGAATGGCTTCGAACCCGGCACCAACAAAGGCCTCGACAGTCTGGCCGAAGCGTTGCTGAAGCGCGGTGGCAAGATCGGCGCCGTCGCGAAGAAGACCGCCGGCGGTTGCCTAGAGCTGTAGGAGGGGCTTCAGCCCCGACCCCGACCCCGACACTCGATTGACCACAACCGTAAGCGAGGAAACAGTTATGGCTCTCAGCCGCACTCTCCTGACGCTGTCCCTGTGGGCAGCGGCAACCGCCGCCACCGCCGCCCCCACCATTGAGGTCATCGGCCTGCAG
>CAZPOK010000220.1:0-5632 GCA_964587905.1 uncultured Rhodobacterales bacterium
ACGAGATCGCCATGCTGGGGCGGCTCTTCAACCAGATGACCCGCCAGCTCAAGGGCCAGCGCGAGGCGTTGCTCGACACCAACCGCCAGATCGAACGCCGGCGGCGGCTGTTCGATTCGGTGCTCTCGTCGGTGACCTCGGGCGTGATCGGGCTCGACGACCAGGGCCGGATCACCTTCGCGAACCGCGCCGCGGAACGGATGCTGCGGGAAGACGACATCGCGGGGCGCGAGATCCCGCTTGCCGTGGCGCTCCCCGAATTCGAACCGCTCCTCAAGCGCCTGACCGACAGCCGGTCCGAAGCGGTGCAGGAGGAAATGCGCCTCCTGCGCGGCGGGAAGGTCGAGAACGTCCTCGTCCGGATCGCGACACGGCGGAACGCGTCGGGGCGCCTCGAAGGCTTCGTGATCGCCTTCGACGACGTCACGAGCCTGGTGTCGGCGCAGCGGATGGCGGCCTGGGGCGACGTGGCCCGCCGCATCGCCCACGAGATCAAGAACCCGCTCACTCCGATCCAGCTTTCGGCCGAGCGGATTCAGCGCAAGTTCTCGGCCTCCGTCGAGGATCCCGAGACGCTGCGGCAATACACCGAGGTCATCGTGCGGCAGACCGGCGATCTGCGCCGCATCGTCGACGAGTTCTCCAGGTTCGCCCGGATGCCCGAGCCCGACCGCAAGCCGCAGGACCTCGTCCCGCTGGTGCGGGACGTGGTGGTTCTCCAGGAAAGCGCGATGGCCGACACGCGGATGATCGCGGACCTCCCGGAGACGGAGGTGTTGTCCGACATCGATGCCACGATGATCGGTCAGGCCCTGACGAACCTTGTGAAAAACGCAGGAGAAGCCATTGAAACGATGAGTGAAAAGGGTGCCCCCGAGGGATACGTCCCGACGGTGGAGGTTCGGCTGGAAGTGGCCGACGACACCGCGTTCATCACCATTTCCGACAACGGCATCGGCCTTCCGGAGGATCGCGAGCGGCTTTTCGAGCCGTACGTGACCACGCGCGACAAGGGCACCGGCCTCGGCCTGCCGATCGTCAAGAAGATCATCGAGGAGCATGGCGGCACGCTGCTCCTCACCGACGCCGATCCGCTCGACGCGACGGATCATTCCGGCGCCCGGGCCGAAATCACGCTGCCGCTGACAACGACAACCATCCGGCCGCAGACGGCGGAACCGGCGATCGAGGGAGACATGGCATGACCGACATTCTGATCGTGGACGACGAGCGCGACATTCGCGAACTGATCTCGGATATCCTCAAGGACGAGGGGTTCGATACGCGCACGGCAGGGAATTCAGACGATTGCATGGCCGCGATCAACGCGGAGCCGCCGTCGCTCATCATCCTCGACATCTGGCTCAAGGACAGCCGGATGGACGGGATCGACATCCTGAAGATGGTCAAGCGCGACAACCCCGACGTGCCCGTGGTCATCATCTCCGGCCACGGCAACATCGAGATCGCCGTCGCCGCGATCAAGCAGGGCGCCTACGACTTCATCGAAAAGCCGTTCAACATCGACCAGCTGATGGTCGTGATCTCCCGCGCGATGGAGACGGCGCGACTCCGGCGGGAGAACACCGCGCTCCGCCGGCGCGACGTGACCATGGCCGAGATGGTGGGGTCCAGCGCCATGTTCCGGGCGCTCAAGGCCCAGCTCGACAAGGTCACGCGATCGAACGGGCGGGTCATGCTCACGGGGCCCTCGGGCAGCGGCAAGGAGATCGCGGCGCGCTATGTGCACGCGAATTCGGACCGCGCCGAAAGCCCGTTCGTCACCGTCAATTCCGCGTCGATCGAGCCGGACCGCATGGAAGACGTGCTCTTCGGCCGCGAGACCTCGGCGCGCGGCGTGGAGCCGGGCCTTCTCGAGCAGGCGCATGGCGGCGTGATCTACTTCGACGAGGTCGCGGACATGCCGCTCGGCACCCAGTCGAAGATCCTGCGCGTCCTGACCGAACAGCAGTTCCTGCGCGCGGGCGGGGCCGACAAGGTGCGCGTCGACATCCGGGTGATCTCGTCCACGAACCGCGACCTCGAGATCGAGGCGCGGGACGGCCGCTTCCGGCAGGAACTCTACCACCGCCTGAACGTCGTCCCGATCCGCGTGCCCTCGCTCGAGGACCGGCGAGAGGACATCCCCGAACTCGCGCGGCACTTCATCGGGGTCTTCAACAAGGAGCAGGGCCTGCCGCTGCGCGAGCTTTCCGGCGAGGTCGAAGCGCTTCTCCAGACGATGACCTGGCCCGGCAACGTGCGCCAGCTGAAGAACGTGATCGAACGGATTCTGATTCTGGGCCCCGACAGGGGGGAGATCGGCGCGAACGAACTGCCGCAGTTCGAGGCGAAGGGCGAGGAGGAGGACGGGCGCCTCGTGCTCTCCGGCGCCCTCGCCACGCTGCCGCTGCGCGAGGCGCGCGAGCTCTTCGAGCGGGAATACCTGCTGACCCAGATCAACCGGTTCGGCGGCAACATCAGCCGGACCGCGACCTTCGTGGGCATGGAGCGCTCCGCGCTGCACCGCAAGCTCAAGTCGCTGGGCGTCGTCACCACGAGCCGGTCGGGCTCGCGCATCGCGACATTGAGCAACGAGGACGCGTGATTGACGCTCTCGGGCGGTTCTGACAAGGCTTGGCCGCGCGCATCCGAGGGTTAGGGCGATGAAGGTCATCATATGCGGCGCGGGCCAGGTCGGCTGGCAGATCGCGCGGCATCTGTCGGGAGAGAAGAACGACGTCACCGTCGTCGACAACAATCCCGACCTCGTCCGCCGGGCGACCGATACCCTCGACGTGCAGGGCCTGACCGGCCATGCGAGCTATCCCGACATCCTCGATCGGGCCGGGGCGCGCGACGCCGACATGGTGATCGCGGCGACTTATTCCGACGAGGTCAACATGGTGACCTGCCAGGTCGCGCATTCGGTCTTCGGCGTTCCCCGCAAGATCGCCAGGCTGCGCTCGCAGTCCTACCTGACGGCGATCTATTCCGACCTCTACCGCCGCGATCACATGCCGATCGACGTGGTGATCAGCCCCGAGCGCGAGGTCGCCGAGGCCGCCCTGCGCCGTCTGCAGGCGCCCGCCGCCTTCGACACGCAGAGCTTTCTCGACGGGCAGGTGCAGCTTCTGGGTATCTCGCTCGACGAGGACTGCCCGGTGCTGAACACGCCGCTCCGGCAGCTGACGGATCTCTTCTCCACCCTTCGCGCCATCGTCGTGGGCGTGCGCCGCAAGGGGCGGCTCTTCGCGCCGGACTCGGGCGACCAGCTGTTCGCGCACGACCAGATCTACATCTTCTCCCATCTCGAGGACGTGAACCGGACGGTCGAGATCTTCGGCAAGGAAGTCAAACGCCAGGAGCGTGTGGTGATCATCGGCGGCGGCAACGTCGGTCTCGCCGTGGCCCGTGCGCTCGAGGCGCGGGCCGAACGGGTCCGCGCGAAGGTCATCGAGAAGAACCGCCCGATCGCCGAGCGCGCGGCCGATGCGCTCGAGCGGACGATCGTGCTGAACGGCGACGGGCTGAGCATCGAGCTTCTGACCGAGGCGGGGGTCGAACGGGCGAACGCGGTGCTCGCGGTGACCGACGACGACAAGACGAACCTCCTCGCCGCCGTCCGCGCCAAGCAGGTCGGCGCGGGCATGACGATCTGCCTGATCAACGATCCGACGCTGATCCCGCTGATGGACCCGCTCGACATCGACGCCTACATCAACCCCCGCCAGACGACGGTGTCGTCGATCCTGCGCCACGTCCGCCACGGCAGGGTGCGCGGCGTCTACTCGATCGGAGACGCCGAGGCCGAGGTGATCGAGGCGCAGGTCCTGTCGACCTCGCCGATCTCGGGCCAGACGATCCGCGACATCGACTTTCCCGAGGGCGTGCTGGTCGGCGCCGTCCGCAAGTCCACCGGCAAGATCATCAAGCCCGACGGCTCCACGAAGATCGAGGAAGGCGACGTCATCGTGCTCTTCGCCATGTCCGCGGACGTCCCCGAGGTCGAGCGGCTCTTCCAGGTCTCGATCGACTTCTTCTGATGGGGAAGTGGCTCCTCGATCTGCCATTGATCGTCGTCCTGATGGGGATCGGGGCCGCATCGATGCTGCTTCCCGCCATGCATGCGGCGGTCGTGTCCGACTATGCCACCGCGCGCAGCTTCTTCTATGCCTCGCTGCTCTTTCTCGTCCTCTTCGCCTTCGTCGCCGTCGCGACATCGAACCGGGGAAGCGAGAGGCCGGGACGCGGCCACCTCGTCGCGCTGGTCGCGACCTTCACCGTCCTGCCCGCGATGCTCGCCGTGCCATTCTACGAGGCGGTCGGCGCGACTCGCTTTCTCAACAGCTACATCGAGATGGTCTCGAGCCTCACGACGACCGGCGCGTCTCTCTTCGAGCCCGCCCGCCTCGCCCCGACGGTCCATCTCTGGCGGGCGCAGGTCGGCTGGATGGGCGGGTTCTTCGTCTGGGTGATGGCCGTCGCCGTCCTCGCGCCGCTCAATCTCGGCGGCTTCGAGGTCCGATCCTCCTCCGAGATCGGGCGGGGGGCCGAAGCGATGACCCAGCAGGTGGCGCGGGCGGGCGACACCTCGGACCGTCTCAAGCGCCACGCCATGCAGCTTCTGCCGATCTACGCGGGCTTGACCGGCGCCCTCTGGATCTCGCTCATCCTCGCCGGGGACACGCCGCTCGTCGCGCTCTGCCATGCGATGTCGACGCTCTCCACCAGCGGCATCTCGCCCGTCGGCGGCGTGACCGGGTCCGCTTCCGGCGTCGGCGGCGAAGCGCTGGTCCTGCTCTTTCTGGTCTTCGCGCTCACACGGCTCACCTATGCGCGCGAAGAGCGCCCCGAGGGCTGGCAGTCGCTCCCGCGCGATCCGGAACTCCGGATGGCGGTCGCCATCATCTGTGCGGTGTCCGTGGTGCTGTTCCTGCGTCACTGGGCCGGGGCGTTCGAGGTCGAGGACGAGCGCGACATCGACATCGGTCTGCGCGCCTTCTGGGGCGGGCTCTTCACCGTGGCGTCGTTCCTCACCACGACCGGATTCGAAAGCGGGAGCTGGGAGATCGCGCGCGTCTGGTCGGGCCTCGAGGCGCCCGGGCTCATCCTCATGGGGCTCGCGGTCTTCGGCGGTGGCGTCGGCACGACGGCGGGGGGCGTCAAGCTCCTCCGCGTCTACGCGCTCTACGTGCACGGGCGGCGGGAAGTCGACAAGCTGGTCCATCCGTCATCCGTCGGCGGCTCCGGCGTGGTCGGCCGACAGCTCCGCCGCCAGGGCGCCTACGTCTCCTGGATCTTCTTCATGCTCTTCGCGATGTCGATCGCGCTGGTGATGGGGCTTCTGGCACTGACAGGCCAGAACTTCGAGGACGCGCTGCTGCTCACCATCGCGTCGCTTTCGACCACCGGCCCGCTTCTGGATGTCGCCGCCGAGGCGCCGGTCAGGCTCGATCTGCTTCCCGATACCGCGAAAATGATCTTCGCCGCGGCAATGGTCATCGGACGGCTTGAAACCCTTGCCATCATCGCTCTGCTGAACCCCGATCTCTGGCGCAGTTGATCCACGGCGACAGAAAGAAAGGTAACGGACTGATTTGGGGGTGGAATCTTGCGAACAGGCCGATAA
>CAZPOK010000221.1:0-5621 GCA_964587905.1 uncultured Rhodobacterales bacterium
GCATCCCTTCGGCACCGACGAGATCGGCCGCGACGTGCTCTCCCGGATGATCTGGGGCGCGCAGGCCTCGCTTCTGGCCGGCGTCGTCTCTGTCCTGTTCGCCGTCGCCCTCGGCGTGCCGCTCGGCGTGCTCGCGGGCTACCGCAGGGGCTGGACCGACGCGATCATCTCCCGCTTCACCGAGGCGCTTCTCGCCGCGCCCTTCCTGATCCTCGCGATCGCCCTCGCGGCCTTCCTCGGCCCGTCGCTGACCAACGCGATGATCGCCATCGGCCTCTCGGCCATGCCGATCTTCATCCGTCTCGCCCGCGGCCAGACGATGTCGGTCATGACCGAGGACTATGTCGAAAGCGCCCGCGCCATCGGCGTGGGCCACCTGGCCCTCGTGCGGCGCTACATCCTGCCCAACATCTTCCCGCCGATCCTCGTGCAGGCGACGCTGACGATCGCCACCGCGATCATCGCCGAGGCATCGCTGTCGTTCCTCGGTCTCGGCCAGCAGCCGCCCGCGCCCTCGTGGGGCTCGATGCTGAACATCGCCAAGAACTTCCTCGAACAGGCGCCTTGGATGGCGCTCTACCCCGGCATCGCGATCTTCCTCGTCGTGCTCGGATTCAACCTGCTGGGCGACGGTCTTCGCGACGCGCTCGACCCGCGCGACACATGAGTTTCAGGATTTCCCCATGACATTCACCACCCGCCCCGAGATCAAGGGCACCTTCGGCGTCGCCGCCTCGACCCACTGGATTGCCTCGGCGGTCGGCATGCGGCTTCTCGAGAGGGGCGGCACGGCGTTCGACGCAGCCGCCGGAATGGGCTTTGTCCTCCACGTCGTCGAGCCGCATCTCAACGGACCGCTGGGCGACATGCCCGCGCTCATCCGCCTAGCCGGGGACGATGCGCCGACCGTCGTCTGCGGCCAGGGCACGGCCCCGGCGAAGGCCACGATCGCGCATTACCGCGCCGAGGGTCTCGAGCTGATCCCGGGCTCGGGTCTCCTCGCCACGGTCATCCCGGGGGCCTTCGACGCGTGGATGCTGATGCTCCGCGACCACGGCCGCCTGCCGCTGCGCGACATCCTCGAGCCGGCGATCCACTACGCACGCCACGGCCACCCGGTCCTGCCGCGCGTGGCCGCGACCATCGCGGGCCTCGCCGACTTCTTCCGCGACGAATGGCCGACCTCCCACGAGACTTGGCTGCCGGGCGGCACCGCGCCTCAGGCATGGGACCTCTTCAGGAACCCGGCTCTCGCGGACACGTGGGAGCGGCTGCTCGAGGAGGCCGAAGCGGTCAGCGGTCGCGACGCGCAGATCGAGGCGGCGCGCCGGACCTTCTACAAGGGCTTCATCGCCGAGGCGATCGACGGCTGGATGGCAGACGCCTGCGTGATGGACGCCGCGGGAGACCGCCGGAAGGGCGTGCTGACGGGCGAGGACATGGCGACCTGGGAGGCCTCGTACGAGGCCCCCCTCGCCGTCGATTACGACGGCTGGACCGTCTGGAAAGGCGGGATCTGGACCCAGGGCCCGACCCTCCTCCAGTCGCTCCGCATGCTCGAAGGCACGGGCATCGGCGCGAGCGACCTGCGCGGGGCCGAGTTCGTCCACCGCGTCAGCGAGGCGATGAAGCTCGCCTTCGCGGACCGCGAAGCCTACTACGGCGATCCCCTGCACACCGCGATCCCGGTCGACACGCTTCTCTCGCGCAACTACGCCGAAGGCCGGCGCGACCTCATCGGCGCGACCGCCTCGCGCGAGCAGCGACCCGGCCGGATCAACGGCTACGAGGCCTGGGCCGACGCCGCGCTCGCGCGCGCGGCGGCCAAGACCGTGGCCGGACCCGGCATGGGCGCCGGAGAACCGACGATGGCACACCTGACCGAGCGCCGGGGCGATACCGTCCATATCGACGTGATCGACCAGTGGGGCAATTCGGTCTCGGCCACGCCGTCGGGCGGCTGGCTCCAGTCTTCGCCCGTCGTCCCCGGCCTCGGCATGCCGCTCAACTCGCGCGCGCAGATGTTCTGGCTCGATGACGGGCTGCCCACCTCCCTGGCGCCCGGCCGCCGCCCGCGCACCACGCTGTCGCCCTCGATGGCCGAAGCGCCGGACGGAACTCGGCACGCCTTCGGCACGCCGGGCGGCGATCAGCAGGACCAGTGGCAGCTGATCCTCTTCCTGCGCCTCGTCCATGGCGGGATGAACCTGCAGGAGGCGATCGACGCGCCGCTTTTCCACACCGGCCATTTCCAGGCGTCGTTCTACCCGCGCGGCACGAAACCCGGCCACCTCATGGTCGAGCCCGCCTTCGGGGACGCCGTCATCGACGACCTTCGCGCGCGCGGCCACGACGTCGAGGTGGCCGAGCCCTGGACCGTGGGCCGCCTCACCGCAGCATCACGGTCGCCCGACGGCATGCTCAAGGCCGCGGCCACGCCCCGCCTGATGCAGGCCTACGCGGTCGGTCGCTGAGAAGGAGACACAGCCCGATGACCTACTCCATCGTCGCGCGCGACCCCGAGACCGGCTTCTACGGCGTCGCCGTCGCAAGCCGCTTCTTCGCCGTGGGCGCGCTCGTCCCCCACATCCGGCCCGGTCGCTGCGCAGTGGCCACGCAGGCCTTCATCAGCCCGCTCTGGGGCATCGACGCGGCGGACCGGCTCGCCGCGGGCGAAGCCGCGGAAACCGTGGTCGCCGATCTCGTCACGCACGACCGGGGCGAAGGCCTGCGCCAGATCCACGCGATCGACGCCGAGGGCCGCTCGGCCGCGCATACCGGCGGGCGCTGCACGGAATGGTGCGGCCATCTCATCGGCGACGGCGTTTCCGTCGCGGGCAACATGCTCGCCGACGAGGCCGTGATCGCGGACGCGCTGGCGGCCTACACGGCCCACATGCACCTCCCCCTCGCCGAGCGCCTGATGACGGCGATGGAAGCGGGCGAGGCCGCGGGCGGCGACAAGCGCGGCCGGCAGTCCGCCGCGCTCCGGATCCACCGGGGCGAGGACTATCCCTGGCTCGACCTGCGCGCCGACGACCATCCCGACCCGCTGGGCGAGCTCCGCCGTCTTCACGACGTCGCGCACGAACGCTTCATCCATTTCGTCGAGGCAATTCCGACACGCGCCAACATACACGGACTCACCGACCGCACAGGGCTCGACGCCGCCATCGCGGAGGAAGAGGCGCGCCGGACGGCCGAAGGCCGAACGAGCCGTTCCTTCGCGACGCCGCTCTAGCGCAGACGCTGGCCGGAAGACTGGACGGGGAACCTCCCCGCAGTGCAGGACCTTTCCTACCGGGGAGGACAGGATGACGGCAGACACCGCGCACCTTGCAGACGGCCTCGCGACCTCGGGCGCGGCCTTAGAGATCCCGTGGTGGCAACGCGCCACCGGCTATCAGATCTGGCCGCGCAGCTTCGCCGACAGCGACGGCGACGGCATCGGCGACATCCCCGGTATCATCGGCAGGCTCGACTATCTCGCCGACCTCGGCATCGGCTTCATCTGGCTTTCACCGGTCTACGCCTCGCCGATGGAGGACAACGGCTACGACATCGCCGACTACCGCGCGATCGCGCCCGAGTTCGGCACGCTCGACGACATGGACCGTCTGATCGCCGCGGCCCGGGATCGGGACATCCGCATCGTGATGGACCTCGTCGTCAACCACACCTCGAACCGCCACCACTGGTTCGAGACGGCGCTCGCCGATCCGTCCTCACCCGAGCACCGCTATTACATCTGGCGTCCGCCCGCCCCCGACGGAGGCCCGCCCTCGGCCGACCGAGCCACCTTCGGCGGGTCGGCCTGGAACCGGGTGCCGGAGATCGGCCAGTACTACTACGCCCATTTCAGCCCGCATCAGCCCGACCTCGACTGGTCCAACCCGGCGCTGCGGCGCGAGATCTACGACATGATGAACTGGTGGCTCGACCGCGGGATCGGCGGCTTCCGGATGGACGTGATCTCGCTTCTCGGCAAGGACGTCGATCTCGGCGTCATGGAGGAAGGCCCGAAGCTCCACGACTATCTCCAGGAGATGCACCGCGAGACGCTCGCGGGCCGCGACGTGGTGACCGTGGGAGAAAGCTGGTCCGTCAGCCCGCGAACGGCGCTTCTCTATTGCGGGCGCGACCGGGGCGAGCTCGACATGGTCTTCCAGTTCAACCATGTCACCGCCTTCGAGGACGAGGAACACGGCAAGTGGGCGCCGAAACCGTTCGACCTCACCCGGTTCAAGGGGGAGCTCTTCACCTGGCAGCGCACGCTCGCCGACGACGGCTGGAATTCGCTTTTCCTGTCCAACCACGACCTGCCGCGGCAGGTCTCGAAATACGGCGATCCGGGACGGTACCGCAGACGCTCGGCGAAGATGCTCGCGACGGTCGTCCATCTCATGCGGGGCACGCCGTTCGTCTATCAGGGCGAGGAAATCGGGATGACGAACACCGCGTTCACCCATATCGAGCAGTTCCGCGATCTCGAGACGCTCGGGCTTTACCGCGACAAGGTGGCGGAGGGCATGGAGCCCGAGGACTTCCTCGCCGCCGCACGGGAAAACGGCCGCGACAACGCCCGCACGCCGGTCCAGTGGTCCGGCGGCCCGCAGGCGGGGTTCACCGACGGCACGCCCTGGATCGACGTCAACCCGAACCACGCCGAGATCAACGTCGCCCGCGATCTCGCCGATCCGGATGGCGTCATCGCGCATTACAAGCGGCTGATCGCACTCCGAAAAACGCTCGGGATCGTCTCGCACGGCCGCTTCGTGGGCTTCGCGGAGGGCGATCCCGCCGTCATGGCCTACGCGCGGGAAGCCGACGGCCAGCGTCTCTCGGTCATCGCCAATTTCACCGGGACCGAATTGACCTTCGACGTTCCGGCCGGTATGCGTGTCAGCGGCAGGCCCCTCGTCCACAACGTCGCGCCGCGAGTCGAGCTGGGCGGAACCGTTCAACTGGCGCCCTACGAAGCCTTCGCCGTGCTGGGAGAGATCGGGATCGACTGACCGCCCGACGGCGGCCGGCGCGGATCTTGTTCCATGGTCGGAGACGGGCGGAGCCACGCTCAGCCGAGGTCCGCGGCATCCTCCAGATCGATGATGATCGGCATGTCCCAGAGCTTGCGGACCTCCTCCTCGCAGCGCGCCACCTCGTCGGGCGGACCGGAGGGCAGCCGCTCGACGCGGAAACCGAACCTTTCGAGCCCCGTCCGGTCGAGGCTCGAGACGATCACCGGCACCACGCCGCGTTCAGCCGCGGCCGACGCGAGGCGGAGCGCGAGATGCAGGGCATCGGGATGAGTCCGCGCGATCCGGATGCCGATGTGCGACCGTGTCTCGTCCCGCTCCCAGAGCCTGGAGGACGGCGCCGCCACCGTCGCACGGCCGCGCGCGGCGACTTCGCGGGACACCTCGTCGGCCACGTGATCGAACACCACCGGATCGAGGTCCACGGGTTCGTCCGGAGTGATCCGGGTGACGACGTCGAACCAGAAATTGTCGTTCATGGGCAGAGTTCCTCCTCGATCAACCCTGCGGCGGCGCGATTGCCGGTCTCGGGAAGCTCGAGCGCCTCGAGCCTCTGGCGAATCTCCGCACCCTGCCCCGCGAACA
>CAZPOK010000222.1:0-5614 GCA_964587905.1 uncultured Rhodobacterales bacterium
GCATGACGACGGCGCGCCAGACGGCGGCTAACCGCCGCAATGCACAGGCCAGCACCGGACCGCGTTCGCAGGCGGGCCGACGCCGGGCGGCCGGCAACGCCCGGCGCCACGGGCTGACCGCACCGATCCCCGATGCGGAGGTGCGCGGCGAGGTCGAGGATCTCGTCGAGAGGCTCGGGATACCAGCGACCGGTCTGTCTGCAGAGGCGCGCGCGGCGCTCCTCGACTGGGCGCGGGCGGAGGTTGCCTGCGAGCGGGCGCGCACGGTGGAGCGCCTGGCGCTCACGCATCACGAGGCGCGTCTTGCGGCACCAGGGAATGTGTCGCGCCGGCGCGCCGCTGAGGCGACAGCTCTCATCGGAGCCTTTGAGGCCGAGGGCGTCGATCCTGACCTCCTGCGCGGCCTGATGCCGGCGGATGCCCGGGAGGTCCACGATCTGTCGCTGGCTCTGCGGTACCGGATCGCGGCCGAGCGGGCGCGGCGCCGCGCGCGGCGCCTCTTCGCCGCGGTGCACGCCGCTTCGGCCGCCGGCGCCGCGGCACAGGGCCAGCCGGGAAAAATTTCGAAACGAACCCAAATTCATCCTGAGGTTGTTGGTCGGAACCTGTAGTACCAGCAGCCCTTTTGGTACCAGCCGTGCCTCTGGTCCCAACCGCCCCGGCGTCCCAACCGTCCCGAAGTACCAATCGCCCGGTACCAGCGGTCTGGAAGGACCAGGGCGACCAACAGCTCGACAGCCGTGAGCCCGACAGCCGTGGTACCGGTCCCCGCGCGATGAGTGGATCCCGTCGAGGGACCACCGAGGATCCCGCGATCCGACTCGAACTGCCGAGAAGGCCCCGCCGCTACTCCAGTTCCGCAAGGGACGCCTCGATCAGCCCGACGGTCCGTCGCAGGTCTGACAGGTGCTCCCCGGCGAACGCGGCCGGCGTGGCGAACGCCCGGGGCCAGAGAAGCGTCAGCGCGCCAATCACGTCGCGCTGATGGTTGATCGGCACCGCAATCGCTGCGAGCGAATCGTCGACCCGCGTCTCGCCGAGATAGGTCGCCAGACGGATCCCGTATCCATCGGTCCGTGCCCGATCCAGAACCCGGTCATAGGTGCCCCGGGTCATCCCGAAGCGCGCCAGCCCCCACACCGGGTCCCCGTACGTTGCGCGATGAAGCGCGTCTGCCGTCGATGGCGCGCCCGCGGCAAGACACGCGACGCCGCTTGCGGCACCGAACGCGTTGAGGCGACGATTGATCTGGCCGCGATAGAGCCTGTGGGGGCTGAAGGCGCGGGTCGAGTCGATGATGCGCATCGCGATGCCGTCCCGGACGTGGAGATCTGACGGCCATCCGACGCTGCGTGTGAGCGCCAGCGCGTGTGGCAGGGCCGCGTCGGCGATCAGACTGAGCCCGCGCGGGATGGTTTCGGGCGAGATGTCCGGAAGAACGACGTTGATGCGATAGCGCTCGTCGGCAATCGAGCGCCGGGCAATTCGCCGGCGGACGAGCGTCCCGAGAAGCCGCCGGATCGTCGACTTCGGTAACCCCGTCTCGGCGTGCAGGTCTGCAAGAGACATCGAATCCTGTCGCGCCAACGCCTCGATCAACGTGATCGCCCTGTCAACGGATCGGTTCTCCCTTGTCATGGGGCAAGTGTGCCACCAGGTGGCACGCAAGGAAATAGGGCTTTGCGGCGGCGGGCGGACCGGGGAACCTGGTGCGCAGGGAGGATTCCGATGAACCGCTTGGAGAGAGCGCTTCGCGGTCTGTCCGTGTTGATGAGCATTCTGCTGGCCGGGATCGCGATCCACGCGGCCGGGTTCGGCGTGGCCGACACCACGCTTTATTCCGCTCTTACCGTCGCTCTCGGCGTCGGCATCCTCTTCCTCTCCGAAGAGGGCTCGGCGGCGACGCGCGCCGCTCTGACCATCGCCGCTCTGGCTTTCGGCGGTCTCGTCTGGCTCTGGGCCGATGTCATGTACGCCCAGGAACTGTTCTTCATCAACATCTCGCAGGGGCAGCTTGGCCTCGCGTGGATGGCGATCGGTCTTGTATTTCTGGCGACCTGGCGGGGGTTCGGGCTTCCAATGCTGCTCGTCTGCCTGGTCGCGACGGCGTATGTCCTGGCGCCTTTCGGCGCCGACGAAACCTGGACGCGGGTCGCAGAGAACCTTTGGTATTCGACAGACGGCGTCTTCGGCAGACCGGTCGAGGTCGTCGGTCGCGTCGTCCTGATCTTCATCGTGTTCGGGTCGGTCCTGCAGGTCTCGGGGGCCGGCAACACCCTCCTGAAAATCGCCTTGGCGGCGACCTCGCGGATCACCGGCGGACCGGCGCATGCGGCGATCGTCGCTTCGGGTGCGTTCGGAACGCTTTCAGGCTCACCGATCGCCAACGTCGTGTCGACCGGCGTGTTCACGATCCCGATCATCAAGCGCGCGGGCTTCCGGCCGACATTCGCCGGAGCCGTCGAAGCCGCTGCGTCGTCGGGAGGACAGATCATGCCGCCGGTGATGGGCGTCGTCGCGTTCCTGATGGCTGATGTGACCGGCATCCCGTATCTCCAGATTGTCCTGGCCGCTCTCATCCCGGCGCTGTTCTTCTACGCCTCGATCTTCGCTGTCGTCCTGGTGGAAGCGCGCAAGCACGGCATCTCCTCACTCCCTGCCTCGGAGGTCGAGAAAGTCACGACACGCGACTGGCTGCGCAGTCTCGCCTTCTTTGTCCCCCTCGCCCTGATCGTATTCGTCCTGATGCAGGGCCGGACCGCCCAGTCCGCGGGCTTTGTCGCACTGCTCTCGGCAACGATCCTCTGTCTGCTGCTCTTCCCGTCTTTCCGCAGCCCGCGGGCGTGGGGCGATGCTCTTTCCGAGGCCGGCCGCACGGCCGCGACGCTCATGGTCATCGTTGCCGCAATCGGCTTCGTCATCGGCGTCATCAACATGTCGGGCATCGGGCTCAAGTTCGCGCAGGCGATCCTGTCGGTGTCGGGAACCTCGCTCTTCCTCGCTCTCCTCCTCGTGATGCTCGGATGTCTCGTGATGGGGATGGGTGTTCCGTCGGCCCCCGCCTACCTGATCGTCGCGATCGTCATGGGACCGGCCCTCGAACGGCTGGGCCTGCCGACGATCGCCGCGCACCTCTTCATGCTCTATTTCGCCGTGCTGTCAGTCGTAACGCCACCGGTGGCGCTGGCGGCCTTCGCCGCGGCGCCGATCGCTGGCGCGACGCCGATGGCGACCGGCGTCGAGGCCTTCCGTCTGGCCCTGCCGGGCTTCATCATTCCCTATCTGTTCGTCTGGCACACCGACATCCTCATCATCGAGGGGGTGAGCCCCAGCGGCTTTGCCTGGGCCGTCGCGATCTTCACGCTTTCGACCTGGATGATCGCAACCGGCTTGCCACGGTTCGATCTGCGGCCGCTGAGCCTCGCAGAGGCCGCCCTGCGATTGGCGGCGGCCGTTGCCTGTCTTGTGCCGATTGCTTGGGTCAGCATGTCCGGCCTCGCGCTCGCTGCATCGATCATCGTGGCCCACAGGGTCACGTCGAATTCGACAACACGTCAAAATCTGGGAGGGAAAGCATGAAACACACGAATGCGATCGCGATAGGGTTCGCTGCATTGGCGATATCCGGCGCGGCCAACGCACAGGACCTGAAGATGGCCACCATTGCGCCGGGCTCGTCGGCCTATCTCACGATGACGACGATGGCGACCATCGTGAACGGTCGGCTCGATGACATCGAACTCACCGTGGACGCGACGGGCGCGGCGACCCGCCACGTCGTGAGCCTCGCCGAAGGCGAACTCGACTTTGCGATGACGTCGCCGACGGTCCACAAGTTCATGTCCGAAGGCACGCGGATGTATCAGCAGCTTTCGAGCGCGCCGGAACTCGCCGAGGAGATCCGGCTGGTATTCTGGTTCCCCTACGGCGCCTATCATGTCCTGACCTACGCGGACTCCGGGATCGACTCCCTGAGCGATCTTGAGGGCAAGACCGTCTTTCTTGGCCCGCCTGGTGGTGGTGCATGGGCCACGGCGCAGCAATGGATCGAAGCGCAGACAGGCCTCAGGCCGGAGGACGACTTCACCAACTTCAACGGTTCGTGGTCGTCGGCCTTTCAAGCTTTCCAGGACCGCCAGATCGACGTCTATATCAACGGAGGCATCCCGCCCTTTCCGCAGGTCGAACAGCTGACGGCAACCTCCACGCTGAGGATTCTCGGACCGACCGAGGCCGAGGTCGAGGTGATGGACGAGGCCAGACTTGCGCCTGCGCGGGTGCCCGGACGGGCGCTCGATCCCATCCCGGTCGACGTCTACGGAGACGGGGTCGTGAATACGGAAGACGTCTACACGGTCAACTCGATCGTCGGCGTGGCAACCCGGGCCACGCTGGACGAGGAGACGGTCTATCAGGTGACAAAGGCCTTCTGGGAGGGTGTCGACGACATCAAGGCGGAGGCGCAATGGCTCCAGAGTCTGTCGCTCGACTACGCCGTGCAGGACGGTGGCCTTCGCCTCCATCCCGGAGCGCAGCGGTATTATCGTGAAGTCGGGGTCGACATCCCCGCCGCGTCCGCGATCGAGGCCGAGTGAGGAACCCGCAGGGGCGGTCGAACGGCCGCCCCGCCGGACAGTGACAAATGAACATACTCTTCATAATGTTCGACCAGTTGAGGTTCGACTACCTCAGTTGCGCCGGACATCCCTACCTCGAGACGCCGAACATTGATCGCCTCGCCCGGAACGGCGTGCAGTTCACCCGATGCTATGTGCAGTCGCCGGTCTGCGGCGCCTCTCGCATGAGCTTCTACACGGGTCGATACGTGTCGTCTCATGGCGCGCAATGGAACGGGTTCCCGCTTCGTGTCGGCGAGATGACGCTCGGAGATCACCTCAGGGGGCTCGGAATGCCGACCTGGCTGATCGGGAAGACGCACATGCGGGCCGACGCCGCAGGAATGGCCCGCCTTGGCCTCTCGCCGGACAGCATCATCGGTGCGCGACAGGCGGAATGCGGCTTCGATGTCTTCGTCCGTGACGACGGGCTTTGGGGCAAGGGTCCCGACGGCTTCTACGACGAGCGCCGGAGCCCCTACAACGAGTACCTCAAGTCGCAAGGCTATCCCGGCGAAAATCCCTGGGCGGACTTCGCCAACGCGGCACTGGATGGAAATGACATAGCATCCGGCTGGTTCATGAAGAATGCTTCGAAACCGGCCAACATCCGCGAGGCGGACAGCGAGACGTCGTGGCTGACCTCCGAGGCGATCAGATTCGTCGAGCAAGCAGAGGCGCCTTTCTGCTGCCACCTGAGCTATATCAAGCCGCATTGGCCTTACATCGTGCCGGCGCCCTACCACCAGATGTACCGCGGCGAGCACGTCGTGCCCGCAGTCCGCAGCGAGCTCGAGCGGGAGACCCCGCACCCGGTCTATGCGGCCTTCATGGGCAACCGGATCGGACAGGCGTTTCGGCGTGACGAGGTGCGCGAGGCGGTCATTCCGGCTTACATGGGTCTCATCAAACAGGCTGACGATCAGATGGGACGCCTGTTTCATTATCTAGAAGAGGCTGGAAGGATGGAGGACACGATGATCGTTCTCACGTCCGAC
>CAZPOK010000223.1:0-5589 GCA_964587905.1 uncultured Rhodobacterales bacterium
GCGCAGAAGGTTCAGCCATGCCGGCCGGCGCGCCGCCGTGCGGCGAAGTCTTCGCTCCGATCATGTAGACGCGGTTCTCGGCCACGCTCCATGCAGATCCTCCAGCGTCTTCGCGGTCCTGAGAATTGACGCCTCGGCGAAAGCAGGCGCGGCGATCTGAAGGCCGATCGGGAGCCCCTGACCGTCATTTGCGATGGGTAGGGTCACAGCGGGCAAACCGAGCAGGTTCCACGGATAGGTCAGGCGCCAGGACACCGCGAGCACGCTTTCTTCACGAGGACCGATCCGCACCCGCTGTTCGCCGACCTGCCAGGCGGTGAGCGGCATCGTCGGGCTGACCACGACGTCGAGATTCACAAAGCACCGGGCGAAGCGCTCGCCAAGCAGGCGGCGATAGCGCTCCGCCGTGAGATAATCGGCGCCGGAGACAAAGCGGCCCATCTCGACCAGCGCGCGTACATCCGGCGAGAAACCGGCGACGTGGCCATCCCGCAGTCGTCGATCATGGTATGCGGTCGATGAGGCGAGTTCGATCGCGAAGATCGCGCCAAGGCTTGCATCGAGCTCCGGCACGTCGAACTCCACGATCCGCGCGCCCTCGGCCGCCAGCGTGGACAGCGCGTTTTCGGCGGCGGACTCGACGTCCGGCGTGAGTCCATCGAAGAAATGTCGCCGGCAGACGCCGACGCGCAGGCCGGAGACCCCGCCAGTGAGGGCGCCGCTCCAGTCCGGCGCTGGTCTGTCCGGCGTTCCGGGATCCTCGAGGTCGGGGCCAACCATGGCCGCAGTCAGGATCGCGGCATCCTCAACGGACGCCGCGAGCGGGCCGGCGTGGTCGAGCGACCAGCTGTGCGGCACGATGCCTCCCCGGCCGATCAGACCGAAAGTCGGCTTGAGTCCGACGCAGCCGCAGAGGCTGGCGGGAATACGGATCGACCCGCCGGTATCGGAGCCCAGCGCGCCGGCGCAAAGCCCTGCGGCGACGGCGGCGCCCGACCCGCCGCTCGATCCGCCGGGAACGCGCCCGAGGTCGCGCGGGTTGCGCGTCGGCGGCGTCTCCATGCCCCAGGCGTATTCGTGCATCCGCGTCTTGCCGATCAGAACGGCGCCGGCCGCGCGCAACCGCGCGACCGCCGTGGCGTCGCGCATCGGCGCGTCGAGACCCGGCGCGGTGGTCCCCGCCGTGGTCGGCATGTCCATGGTGAGATAGTTGTCCTTGACGGCGATCGGCACGCCATGAAGTGGCCCCCGCCATCCGTCCTCGGCGATCTCCCGCCCGGCGTCTTCCGCGGCGGTTCGGGCCTGGGCGTTCACATGCACGAAAGCGGCGAGCTGATCGTCCTGCGCGGCGATGCGATCGAGGTAGGCGTCGAGAAGGTCGACCGGATGAAGACGACCGGCGCGCAGCCGCTCGGCGAGCGCCGTGATCGGCAGCGACCAGACCGCGTCCGTCATGCTTTCGGCTCCGGCGCGAACACGACGGCCGGGTGGGTCTCACCGAGATCTATCGCGCGCAATTTGTCGATTTCGGCCCTGATCTCGGCGAAACTCTCGGCGAGTTCGCGCAGGCGCTCCGGCGGCAGGTCGAGGCCGAGCAAAATGGCAGGATCCAGAGGGTCGTCGGTCATGGCGGCGTCTTATGGGTTGCGGTCGCCGCCGCCGGCGGGGCGGTCCGGCGGCGATCTGAGCAGCATGTCGATGACGGCGGGGTCCGGGGGCGGCGCAGTCGCGCCCCGGCGCGGCATTCCCGCGACGAAGGGCGCGAGTTGGGCCGCAGCCACGGTCAAGACCCGGCGCAAGGCGGCGACCGGGTCGGCATGCTCGTCGACGCGAAGATCCACGCGTGGATAGGCTTCGGTATTCGTCACCAGCAGCGCCGCCGACTGACGCCCGCGCTTGTCGCCGCCCGCCGCCTGCGCCGCTTCAAGGGCGCGCATCAGCCGCTCCTCGAGCGCCGCCGACGGTGTATCCGCAAAGGCGGCGACCATGGCGTCCAGGGTTTCGGGGCCGGTGAGCATGTTTCCCTGCGCGGCGAAATCCGGGCCAACGCGCTGACCGTGCCAGTCGGTGCAGCTTTCTCCGGTGAAGGCCGCGCCCGGCCCAGTGGTGGCGATTGCGCCGATCTGACGAAAGGAACTCGCTGCGTCGCCGTCGATCACGGCGGAGAGCGCCGCGCCCGCGTCGGCGCCTGCCTCCATCCGATCGAGTGCGTCACGCGCGAGATACGGGTTCACCCAGCTCTGGGTGCTGGCCACGCCGACGCCGGGTCGGGAAACGAGACAGATCGCTCCGACGGCGGGGACAGCCGACGCGACGCAGGCGCCGAGTTCGCCGGTCCGCGCGCAACGCCCGACAAGGGAATAGGTGTTGATCTCTGCTCCCGCCATCCGGCTCATACCTTGAGATGCTCGGCAAGGGTCGTGGCCGCGGAAGGGTTGCCCGCCCGCCCCTCCTCGACGATCTCACCGAGCTTGAGCACGGCGAAGCGATCCGCCACCGAGAGCGCGAACGCGAGGTGCTGTTCGACGATCAGGATGGCGCAACCGAACTGATCGCGTGCTGCCGCGAGCGCCTCCCCCATCCTGGCGATCATGGTGGGCTGAAGGCCCTCGCTGATCTCGTCGATCAGCATCACCCTGGGCTCTGCCAGCAGTGCGCGCGACATCAGCAGCATCTTCTGCTCGCCGCCCGACAACGTGCCCGCCCGCTGCTTCAGACGCTCGAGCATCCGGGGAAACACGGGCTCGAGTTTGCCGACCCGCGCCTTGAACACGGTGTCCGAGGGAGCGCCGAGACGAAGATTCTCCTCCACCGTGAGGTCTTGGAAGATTGTGAACTCCTGCGGCGCATAGGCGACGCCGTCGCGGGCCATAAGATGTGGCGGACGCCCTGTAGCGTCCCGGCCGTCATAAGCGATGCTTCCCTCGCGCGCCGGCACAAAACCCATCACGGTCTTGAGCAGGGTGCTTTTTCCCATGCCGTTCTTTCCGAGTACCGCGAGGATCTCCCGGGGCCCGAGCGAGAACGACACGCCGCGCAGCACCATTGCGCCGCCATAGCCCGAGACCAGACCATCGGCAGTGAGCAGCGGCGCGGCGCTCATTCCACGCCCCCTGCATCTTCGCCGGCGTAAACGGCCTTCACGAGATCCGACGCGATCACTTCCTCGACCGTGCCCTCCAGCAGCAGCGCGCCCTGGTGGAGCACCACGATGCGCGACGAGATCTCGCGCACGAAATCGAGATCATGTTCGATCAGCACAATGCACAGGCTGTGCTCGCGCGCCAGCGCCACCAGCACGTCGCCGATGGCCGTGCGCTCGGCCTTGGTCAGCCCCGCCGTCGGCTCGTCGAGCAACAGCACCGACGGTTCGGTTGCGAGCACCATCGCGAGCTCGAGACCCCGCTTCATGCCATGGCTCAGATTACGGGTCTGCAGCGTCATGCTGTCTGCGAGGCCCGTGGCGCGCAGGATCGCAAGCGCGGGCTCGGGCAGCTCCAGCTCCGTGCGTCGCGAGAACTTCGGCGCACCATCCAGCTTGTAACGTGCGAGCATCAGGCATTCGCCCACCGTCAGCGTATCGAACAGGTTGGTGTTCTGGAAGCTGCGTCCGACGCCCAGCGCGGCGACGCTCTGGGGCGCTCCGCGGCCGATCTCGACGCCGTTCACGAAGACCTTGCCGCCCGACCGCTCGCCGCCATCGGAAACACACCGCATGAAGGTGGTCTTGCCGGCACCGTTCGGCCCGACGATCGAAAGGATTTCGGAGGCGCGCGCCTCGAGCGACAGGCCGTCGAGCACCTTGAGGCTTCCGTAATGCCGTTGCAGCCCTTCGGTGCGCAAGGGTACGGCCTCGATCTCGGCGAAGGCGACGCGTGGCTTGATCGGCCGGATGGCGTAGCCCGCTTGCACCGGCACGCCGGCCAATCCGACTGCCGCCCCCGCGCGCCGCAGCAATCGGCCCACGATCGGCGCCAGACCCTCGGGCAAGAGCACGATCACCACGACGAAGGCGATTCCGACCAGCAGAGTCCAGAGGAATGGCAGCGCTCCGGTGAGATAGGAGGCCGTGACGTCGATGCCGATGGTCCCGAAGATCGGCCCGAGCAGCGTCGCCCGCCCACCAAGCGCGGTCCAGATCAGCAATTCGGTTCCGAGGAGGAAGCCGCCGAGTTCCGGAGCGACCACGTTGGTGAAGGCGGCATACCCGAACCCGGCTCCCGCGCCGATCGCGCCCGCCATCACCATCAGCGCGATCTTCACGCCCGAAACCGGGATTCCGAGATAGGCGCAGCGATCCTCGTTCTCACGGATCGCGATCAGCAGCCGGCCGAAATCGCTCTTCACGAACAGCCAGGCGACGGTGGAGACGAGAACGAGGTAGACGCCCGCGATCCAGAACCACGTCTCGAGCGCCCAGTAATACGTCGGGAAGGACGACAACCCGCTCGACGAACCGGTAAAGCGCCCGCCCGCGAAGATGACCTGGACGAGCACGATGGGAAGCGCCAGCGTTATGATCGAGGCGTAGAGTGGCGACGCGCCGTGATAGAAGGCGAGCCAGCCAATCAATGCGGCCACGACCATCGCGGCGAGTACGCCCACGGTCAGAGCCCCCAGCGCCCAACCAGGCCCGAAGCCGTAATGGGTGAAGGTCAGCGCGCAGGCATAGGCGCCGATACCGAAGAAGGCCGACTGTCCGAACGTCAGGATGCCTGTATAGCCCCAGAGAACGTCCACCGTCATGGCGAGGGCGGCGAGAAACAGCGCCCGGATCAGGATGTTGGTCGTGTAGGTGTCGATCAGGAACGGCGCGACCGCGATCACGGCGAGCGCGACCGACGCGCCGATCAGCGCTGTCCTGAGGGGATTGCGACGCGGTGCGGAGGCGGTCGGGGCTGCGGTTTCGGTCGTGTCAGCCAAGTTTCAGCCCCTTCGGATTGATCCGCAGGATTGCAGCCGCGAGAACCACGATCGTCATCCCGCCGAGAATCGGCGAGACGAAGGTCGAGACCAGAACCTGCGCGCCCCCGAGGATCAGCGAGGCCGCCAGCAGGCTGGGGATCGACACCCCCGAGACGAGGACCAGCATGAAGGAGTTCACCAGCCACGGCAGACCCATGTTCGGGTCGACCGACAAAAGCGGCGTGATCAGCGCACCGGCTGCGCAGGTGAGCCCGGCGCCAAGACCAAAGGTCACGGCGCGCACCCGCGCGCTGTCGATGCCGAGCCCGCGGGCAAGCGTCTCGTTCATGATCACCGCCCGCGCGTTCAGCCCGAATCGCGTGAGGTAAAGCAGCGCCGTGAGGCCCGCGGCGATCGCGAGAGCGATTGCGGAAACGGCCAGCCGATAGGCGGAATAGTCTATGTCGCCGAGCGAAAGGGTGCCCTCGAGCGGGCTCGCGGCGAACTGCACTTCGCGCCCGAAGCCAAGCGTGATCAGTTGCCCGATGACGATGCCGAGCCCCCAGGTCGCGAGGATCGCGTCGAGCGGGCGATCATAGAGCGGCCGGACGATGAAACGCTCGATCAGCAGACCGCCGACGAACCCGAAGGCCAGCGCGGCGGGCGCCGAGAGCCAGGGCGAGA
>CAZPOK010000224.1:0-5548 GCA_964587905.1 uncultured Rhodobacterales bacterium
CCGCGCAGGCCATCACCATCGACGCCGAGCCGCGCGAGGACGGGTCGCGCCGGACCACGCGCTACGACATCGACATGACGAAGTGCATCTACTGCGGATTCTGCGAAGAGGCCTGCCCGGTCGACGCCATCGTGGAAGGCCCGAACTTCGAGTTCTCGACCGAGACGCGGGAGGAACTGTTCTACAACAAGGAGCGGCTCCTGGCGAACGGCGACCGCTGGGAGGCTGAAATCGCCCGCAACCTCGAACTGGACGCGCCGTACCGATGACCGACCCGAAGAACCCCTTCGCCGAGATGATGGCGATTGGCCAGCAGTGGGCCAAGACCATGAACCCGGCGCTTGAGCACTTCACGCCGAAGGGGTTCGAGACGCTGATCCCGACGATGCCGCGCGACATGATGGAAACCTTCATGGGGCGCACGTTCAATCCCGAGGGTCTCGATGCCAAGACGAAGCTGCTGCTCACGCTGGGGGCGCTGACGATCCTCGGCGCGCAGGCGGAGGCGCAGATCCGGCTCACGGTGCGCCACGCGCTGGAAGCGGGCGCCACGAAGCAGGAGATCGCCGAGACCATCGCGCTCGTCGGCGTGTTCGGCGGCGTGCCCGCGATGACCAAGGCCATGGAACTCGCCAGCGAGGTCATGGAAAAGGACGAGGAGAGCGACGAATGACACCGGCCGATTTCGCCTTCTACCTCTTCGCGATCTCGACGCTCGTGGGTGGCCTCTTCACCGTGGTGGCCCGCAATCCGGTGCATTCGGTGCTCTGGCTCATCCTCGCCTTCCTGTCGTCGGCGGGTCTCTTCGTGCTTCTGGGCGCGGAGTTCGTGGCGTTCCTACTGGTCATCGTCTACGTCGGCGCCGTCGCCGTGCTGTTCCTCTTCGTCGTGATGATGCTCGACGTCGATTTCTCCGCACTGAAGGCGGAGATGGCGAAATACATGCCGCTCGCGCTCCTGATCGGGGTCGTGATCCTGATGCAGCTCGGCATCGCATTCGGCGTCTGGGAGTTCGCCGACGAGGCGGAGGGGCTGCGCGCGGCGGTCATGCCGCCGCCGGGCGAGATCCACAACACGCGGGCGCTGGGGCTGCTGCTCTACGACCGCTACATCCTGGCGTTCCAGCTGGCCGGACTGATCCTTCTCGTCGCGATGATCGGTGCGATCGTGCTGACGCTGCGGCATCGCGTGGGCATCAAGCGTCAGGACGTGCTCGCCCAGATGTACCGCGACCCGGCGAAAGCGATGGAACTGAAGGACGTCAAGCCGGGGCGGGGGCTTTGAATGCAGGGCGCTGGATAGCGGTGGCCGTCGGCGTGGCCGTCGCAATCCTGGTCGCGAACGGATATTTCGGCGGGTAGCCGAGAGGGGCAGAATGGTCGGACTTGAACATTACCTGACGGTGGCGGCGGCGCTGTTCGTCATCGGGATTTTCGGCCTCTTCCTGAACCGGAAGAACGTCATCATCATCCTGATGTCTATCGAACTGATGCTGCTTGCCGTCAACATCAACCTCGTGGCGTTCTCGGCCTATCTGGGCGATCTGGTCGGGCAGGTCTTCACGCTTTTCGTTCTCACGGTCGCGGCGGCGGAGGCGGCAATCGGGCTCGCCATCCTCGTCTGCTTCTTCCGCAACCGGGGCACCATCGACGTCGAAGACGTCAACGTGATGAAGGGCTGAGGCGATGGAAACGATCATCCTCTTCGCCCCGCTCGTGGGCGCGCTGATCTGCGGCTTCGGCTGGAAATTCATCGGCGAGGCGGCGGCGCAGTGGACGGCGACAGGCTTTCTGTTCCTGTCGTGCCTCCTGTCGTGGGTCGTGTTCCTCGGCTTCGACGGGGAGACCGAGATCATTCCGATCCTGCGCTGGATCGAGAGCGGAAGCCTCGCTACCGACTGGGCGATCCGGCTCGACCGGCTGACGGCGATCATGCTGATCGTCATCACCACGGTCTCGGCGCTCGTGCACCTCTATTCCTTCGGTTACATGGCGCATGACGAGAACTTCAAGGAAAGCGAGAGCTACCGGCCGCGGTTCTTCGCCTACCTGTCGTTCTTCACCTTCGCGATGCTGATGCTGGTGACGGCCGACAACCTCGTGCAGCTGTTCTTCGGCTGGGAGGGCGTGGGCCTCGCCTCCTACCTCCTGATCGGGTTCTACTATCGCAAGCCCTCGGCCAACGCGGCGGCGATCAAGGCGTTCGTCGTCAATCGGGTCGGCGACTTCGGCCTCGCGCTCGGCATCTTCGCGGTGTTCTTCCTCGTCGATTCGATCAATCTGACCGACGTCTTCGCGGCCGCGCCCGAGATCGCGGAGACCGAGCTGACCTTCCTGTGGACCTCGTGGAACGCGGCGGAGCTGATCGCTTTCCTGCTGTTCGTGGGCGCGATGGGCAAGTCGGCGCAGCTGTTCCTGCACACCTGGCTGCCGGATGCGATGGAGGGCCCCACGCCGGTGTCCGCGCTGATCCACGCCGCGACCATGGTGACGGCGGGCGTGTTCCTCGTCTGCCGGATGTCGCCGATCATGGAGTTCGCGCCGTCGGCCACGACATTCGTCGTCGTGATCGGCGCGGCCACGGCGTTCTTCGCGGCGACGGTCGGTCTCGTCCAGAACGACATCAAGCGGGTGATCGCCTATTCGACCTGTTCGCAGCTGGGCTACATGTTCGTGGCCGCAGGCGTGGGCGTCTATTCGGCGGCGATGTTCCACCTCTTCACCCACGCCTTCTTCAAGGCGATGCTGTTTCTCGGCGCGGGGGCGGTGATCCACGCGATGCACCACGAGCAGGACATGCGCAACTACGGCGGGCTTCGCAAGAAGATCCCCTACACCTTCGCGGCCATGCTGATCGGGACGCTTGCGATCACCGGCGTCGGCATCCCGCTCACCTACATCGGTTTCGCCGGGTTCCTCTCGAAGGACGCGATCATCGAGAGCGCCTTCGCGGGCGGCACGGGCGCGGCGCAGTTCGCGTTCTGGGCGCTGGTGATCTCGGCGCTGTTCACGAGCTTCTATTCCTGGCGGCTGATGTTCCTGACGTTCTGGGGCGAGCCGCGGGGGAACAAGCGCACCCACGAACATGCCCACGAAAGCCCGTGGACGATGCTCGCGCCGCTCGGCGTGCTCGCGATCGGCGCGATCTTCTCGGGCATGGTCTGGCACAAGGATTTCTTCGGCCACGCCAACGAGGTGGGCCGCTTCTTCGGCGTCCCCTACGCGGCCGAGGCGGGCGAGCAGGCGGAGGCGGCGGAAGAGGCGCTGGAGCCGGACCAGCCGGTCAGCGAGCTGTCGGAGGCCTATGAGGAGGGCCACTACGTCTTCACAGGCCAGCCGGGCGAGGGCGCGCTCTACATCGCGCCGGACAATCACGTTCTCGACGATGCGCACGAGGTGCCGGCCTGGGTCAAGGTCGCGCCCTTCGCAGCGATGCTGCTGGGTCTCGCGCTGTCGTTCCTGTTCTACATCGTGAAGCCGGACCTGCCGCGCCGTCTGGCCGAGAACCAGCGCCCGCTGTACCTCTTCCTGCTCAACAAGTGGTATTTCGACGAGGCCTACAACGTCATCTTCGTGCAGCCCGCGAAGTGGCTGGGCGGCTTTCTCTGGCGGCGCGGTGACGGCAGCGCGATCGACGGGACGATCAACGGCGTCGCGATGGGGATCATCCCCTTCTTCACACGGCTCGCGGGGCGGGCGCAGTCGGGCTACCTGTTCCACTACGCCTTCGCCATGGTCGTGGGGATCGCGGTCCTGCTGACGTGGATGAGCATCACCGGGGGGGCCGAGTGATGGACAACCTTCTGTCGATCATCACCTTCCTGCCGCTCGTCGCGGCGCTGATCCTCGCCTTCTTCCTGCGCGGCGACGACGCGGCGGCGCAGCGCAACGCCAAGTGGCTGGCGCTGATCGCGACCTCGGCCACGTTCCTCGTCTCGCTGTTCCTGCTCGTCGATTTCGACCCGGCGAATCCGGGCTTCCAGTTCGTCGAAGAGCGCGAGTGGATCCTCGGGCTTACCTACAAGCTCGGCGTCGACGGCATCTCGATCCTGTTCGTGCTGCTGACGACGTTCCTGATGCCGCTCGTCATCGCCTCGGCCTGGGAGGTGACGCACCGGGTCAAGGAATACATGATCGCCTTCCTGGTGCTGGAGAGCCTGATGATCGGCGTCTTCGTGGCGCTCGACCTCGTGCTGTTCTACCTGTTCTTCGAGGCGGGGCTGATCCCGATGTTCCTCATCATCGGGATCTGGGGCGGGAAGGAACGGATCTACGCCTCCTTCAAGTTCTTCCTCTACACCTTCCTCGGCTCGGTCCTGATGCTGGTCGCGATGATCGCGATGTTCGTCGACGCCGGGACGACGGACATCCCGACGCTCCTCAACCACCAGTTCGGGTCCGAGACGTTCAGTGTTCTCGGCATCCAGATCGTGGGCGGTCTCCAGACGCTCCTGTGGCTCGCGTTCTTCGCCTCCTTCGCGGTCAAGATGCCGATGTGGCCGGTGCACACCTGGCTGCCGGACGCGCACGTTCAGGCGCCCACGGCGGGGTCCGTGGTCCTCGCCGCGATCCTGCTGAAGATGGGGGGCTACGGGTTTCTGCGGTTTTCGCTGCCGATGTTCCCGGTGGCCTCGGACCTGCTCGCGCCGCTCGTGCTTTGGCTCTCGGCCATCGCGATCGTCTATGCCTCCCTCGTGGCACTGGCACAGTCCGACATGAAGAAGCTCATCGCCTATTCGTCCGTCGCCCACATGGGCTTCGTGACCGCGGGGATCTTCACGGTAAACCAGCAGGGGCTCGACGGGGCGATCTTCCAGATGATCAGCCACGGCTTCATCTCGGGGGCGCTCTTTCTCTGCGTGGGCGTGATCTACGACCGGATGCACACCCGGGAGATCGACGCCTACGGCGGGCTCGTGAACCGGATGCCGGCCTACGCGCTCGTCTTCATGCTGTTCACGATGGCGAACGTGGGACTGCCGGGCACCAGCGGTTTCGTGGGCGAGTTCCTGACGCTCATGGGCATGTTCCAGGCCAACACCTGGGTCGCCGCGGTGGCCGCGACGGGGGTGATCCTCAGCGCCGCCTACGCGCTCTGGCTCTACCGGCGGGTGGTCTTCGGCGATCTCATCAAGGAGAGCCTCAGGTCGATCACCGACATGAGCCTGCGCGAGCGCGCGATCTTCGCGCCGCTCGTGGTGATGACAATCCTGCTGGGCGTCTATCCGAGCCTCGTCACCGACATCATCGGCCCCTCGGTCGAGGCGCTGATCCAGACCTACGACACCGCGCTTCTCGAGGCCGACGCCTCGCGCTTCGCGGCGAACGGAGAGTGATCCCATGACCTCGGCAGACATCTCAGCCGTCCTTCCCGAGATCCTCCTGAGCGCCTATGCGATGGCCGCGCTCCTGTTCGGTGTCTACACGACAAAGGACAAGGCGGCGCCGATGCTCGTCTGGGTGACGTCGGGCGCCTTCGTTCTCGTCGGTCTCATGGTCGGCTTCGCGGGCGGCGGCACGGACGTGGCCTTCGGCGGCATGTTCATCGA
>CAZPOK010000225.1:0-5504 GCA_964587905.1 uncultured Rhodobacterales bacterium
GGGCGCTGGGGACAGAAGAAGTTTGATGACTGAGAGCGAGGAAGAACAGCGCCGTGTCGTCGGGTATGTGAAGTGGTTCGATCCGTCGAAGGGCTTTGGGTTCGTCGTCGCCGACGAAGGAGGCCCCGACATTCTCCTTCACGCCAACGTACTCCGGAACTATGGCCAGAGCTCGGTCGCGGACTCCGCCGGGATCGAGGTCATCGTGCAGACGACGCCGCGTGGCGTGCAGGCCGTGGAGGTGCTTCGCATCGATCCGGTGACCGGAAGCGAAGAGGAAGACGATGGCGGCAAGAGCACCTTCGCGGAGCCGGTCGATCTCTCGCTTCCGCTGGAGCCCGCCCGGGTGAAATGGTTCGACAAGGGCAAGGGGTTCGGCTTCGCCAACGTCTTCGGTCAGCCCGACGACGTGTTCCTGCACATCGAGGTGCTGCGCCGGTCCGGTCTTGCCGACCTGCAGCCGGGCGAGGCCGTCGCGCTGCGAATCGTGCAAGGCAAGCGCGGGCTCATGGCGGTGCAGGTGGCCAGTTGGGAAGCAGCCCTGAAGACCGCACAGTGATGCGCGCAGGGTTTCTTGCCGCAGCGCTCGCCCTCGCCGCGGCACCGGCCTTGGCCGACTGCGCGCCCGACCGCGTCGACATCCGGGGCGACTTCGGACAGGCGCGCTTCAGCGTCGCGGTGGCGGACGAGCCCGCCGAGCGTTCGCAGGGGCTGATGAATGTCGAGAGCCTGCCGCGGACGTCGGGAATGCTGTTTCTCTACGAGAGCCCGCGGCGCGCATCGTTCTGGATGAAGAACACGCTGATCCCGCTCGACATGATCTTCACCGACGAGACCGGAACGGTCACCAGCATCCACGAGAACGCGATCCCGCACGACGAGACGACGATCGACGGCGGGCCGGGCGTTCTGGCGGTGCTCGAGATCAACGGCGGCCTCGCCTCCCGGATGGGCATCGAGCCCGGCAGCGTGATTCGCCATCCCGGACTGGATCAGGACATCGCGGCCTGGAGCTGCGACTAGGGGCTTTCCTCTTTCGCCGCCGCTCTGTAGAGAACAACTGTCGGGGCGTGGCGCAGTCTGGTAGCGCACCTGTTTTGGGTACAGGGGGTCGTGAGTTCGAATCTCGCCGCCCCGACCACATCCGCCGGACGCCGGTCCGGCGCCGGACCAACATCCTCCCGAGCCTCCGAAAAGCGTCCTGTCCCGACCGCCGCCGTCGCCGGGCCGGCCTGTATCCTTGAGCGCGCGCCCTGTGCGGCCGCGGATCCGGCGCGGACGCAAAGCAGCCGCGTCGTGGAGGGAATCGACCGACGCCCGCGCCGTGCGCGTCCTGCCCGACACGTCAATGCAAAAAACATGTGAAGGACCTCCGATTTTCGGTTGACCGATTGTGTTCCCATACGGCAGGTTGTGCGAGCTGACCGGTTGCCCACAACATGTAGTGGGTGCGGACAGGGAGACGAAAACACCAGCACGGGGCCGGGCGGGAACGCTGCGGCGGGCGTCGGGACAACCCGGGTTGTGCCGTGGGTGGGGTCGTGTCCTCCGGGAACTGAGCCGGTCAGCGTCACAAACGGGCCCGCGCCTCCGCGAAGTGAGGAGGGGCACCACAGAAACGGGACGGGGCAGACCAATGAAGATCGAACGCCAATTCACCAAGGCAGGACAGGACGCCTACGCGGGGCTCGAGTTCACCACGACCGTGTCGGAGATTCGCAATCCCGATGGAACCGTGGTGTTCCGGCTCGACGCCGTGGAGGTGCCGCAGCGGTGGAGCCAGGTGGCCTCCGACGTCATCGCGCAGAAGTATTTCCGCAAGGCGGGCGTGCCGGCGCGCCTCAAGAAGGTGCGCGAGAAGGGCGTGCCGGACTTCCTCTGGCGCTCGGTCGCCGACGAGGCGGCGCTGGCCGAGCTTCCCGAGGACGACCGCTACGTGGGCGAGACCTCGTCCAAGCAGGTGTTCGACCGGCTCGCCGGGGCCTGGGCCTACTGGGGCTGGAAGGGCGGCTACTTCACCGCCGAAGAGGACGCGCGCGCCTATTTCGACGAGATGCGCCACATGCTGGCGACGCAGCGCGCCGCGCCGAACTCGCCGCAGTGGTTCAACACGGGCCTGCACTGGGCCTACGGGATCGACGGGCCGAGCCAGGGCCACTTCTACGTCGACTACAAGACCGGCAAGCTGACGCGATCCACCTCCGCCTACGAGCACCCGCAGCCGCACGCCTGCTTCATCCAGTCCGTCGCCGACGACCTGGTGGGCGACGGCGGCATCATGGACCTCTGGGTCCGCGAGGCGCGGCTCTTCAAGTACGGCTCGGGCACCGGCACGAACTTCTCCAGCCTGCGTGCCGAGGGCGAGAAGCTGTCCGGCGGCGGCAAGTCGTCGGGCCTGATGGGCTTTCTCAAGATCGGCGACCGCGCCGCGGGCGCGATCAAGTCGGGCGGCACCACCCGCCGGGCCGCGAAGATGGTGATCTGCGACGCCGATCACCCCGATATCGAGGAATTCATCAACTGGAAGGTCAAGGAAGAGCAGAAGGTCGCCAGCATCGTCGCCGGCTCGAAGATGCACGAGCGGCACCTCAACGAGATCTTCGCCGCGATCCGCACCTGGGACGGCGCGGAAGAGGACGCCACCGACCCCAAGGCCAACGAGAGCCTCAAGGCCGCCATTCGCGCCGCAAAGAAGGTCGCGATACCGGAGACCTACATCAACCGCGTGCTGCAACTCGCGCGGCAGGGGATCACCTCGATCGAATTCCCCACCTACGACACCGATTGGGACAGTGAAGCCTATGTGACGGTCTCGGGCCAGAACTCCAACAACTCGGTCCGCGTGACCGACGCCTTCCTCAAGGCCGTCGAGAACGACGACGACTGGGAGCTTCTCCGCCGCACCGACGGCAAGGTGGCCAAGACCGTGAAGGCGCGCGAGCTCTGGGAGCAGATCGGCCACGCCGCCTGGGCCTGCGCCGACCCCGGCATCCAGTACCACGACACCGTCAACGCCTGGCACACCTGCCCCGAGGACGGCGCGATCCGCGGCTCGAACCCGTGCTCGGAATACATGTTCCTCGACGACACGGCCTGCAACCTCGCGTCGATGAACCTGCTGACCTTCTACCACGACGGCAAGTTTGCCGCCGACGACTACGTCCACGCCTGCCGGCTCTGGACCCTCACGCTCGAGGTCAGCGTGATGATGGCGCAGTTCCCCTCGAAGGAGATCGCGCAGCGGTCCTACGACTTCCGCACCCTCGGCCTCGGCTATGCCAACATCGGCGGCCTCCTGATGAACATGGGGCTCGGCTACGACAGCGACGAGGGCCGGGCGATCTGCGGCGCGCTGAGCGCGATCATGACCGGAGTCGCCTACGCCACCTCGGCCGAGATCGCGGGCGAACTGGGGTCCTTCCCGGGCTACGAGCGCAACGCGGCGCACATGCTGCGCGTCATCCGCAACCACCGCCGCGCGGCCCACGGCGAGGCCGACGGCTACGAGGCGATGAACGTGAACCCGGTGCCGCTCGATGCCGCGAACTGCCCCGACCAGACGCTCGTGGCCCTCGCGCAGTCGGCCTGGGACGAGGCGCTCGCGCTCGGGGAGAAGCACGGCTACCGCAACGCGCAGGCGACCGTCATCGCGCCCACCGGCACGATCGGCCTCGTGATGGATTGCGACACCACCGGGATCGAGCCCGACTTCGCGCTGGTGAAGTTCAAGAAGCTCGCCGGCGGCGGCTACTTCAAGATCATCAACCACTCGGTCCCCGCCGCGCTCGAGACGCTCGGCTATTCCTCGTCCCAGATCGAGGAGATCGTGGCCCACGCCGTGGGTCACGGCACGCTCGGCAACGCGCCGGGGATCACGCAGGCCGCGCTCGTCGGCCACGGCTTCGGGCCGGCGCAGCTCGACAAGATCGAGGCGGCGCTGCCCTCGGCCTTCGACATCCGCTTCGTCTTCAACCAGTGGACGCTGGGCGAGGATTTCTGCACCGGCACGCTGGGCATCCCGGCCGAGAAGCTGAACGACCCCGGCTTCGACATGCTGCGTCACCTGGGCTTCACGAAGCGCGATATCGAGGCCGCCAACGCCCACGTCTGCGGGACGATGACGCTCGAGGGCGCGCCCTTCCTCAAGGAAGAGCACTACCACGTCTTCGACTGTGCCAACCCCTGCGGCAAGACCGGCAAGCGGTTCCTGTCGGTCGCGAGCCACATCACGATGATGGCCGCGGCGCAGTCCTTCATCTCGGGCGCGATCTCCAAGACGATCAACATGGCCCACGACGCCAGGGTCGAGGACTGCCAGAAGGCCTACGAGTTGTCGTGGTCGCTCGGCGTCAAGGCCAACGCGCTCTACCGCGACGGCTCGAAGCTCAGCCAGCCGCTCGCCTCCTCGCTCGTCGAGGACGACGAGGACGCCGAAGAGATCCTCGCCAGCGGCTCCTCGCAGGAGAAGGCGCGGGTGCTGGCGGAGAAGGTCATCGAGAAGGTGATCGTCAAGGAGATCGCGCGCGGCCGCGAAAAGCTGCCCGAGCGCCGCCGCGGCTACACCCAGAAGGCCATCGTGGGCGGCCACAAGGTCTACCTGCGCACCGGCGAATACCAGGACGGCAAGCTCGGCGAGATCTTCATCGACATGCACAAGGAAGGCGCGGGCTTCCGGGCGATGATGAACAACTTCGCCATCGCGGTGTCGGTGGGTCTCCAGTACGGCGTGCCGCTCGAGGAGTTCGTCGACGCCTTCACCTTCACCCGCTTCGAGCCGGCGGGCATGGTGCAGGGCAACGAGGCGATCAAGAACGCGACCTCGATCCTCGACTACATCTTCCGCGAACTGGCGGTCAGCTATCTCGACCGGACCGATCTCGCCCACGTCAAGCCGGAAGGCCCGACGTTCGACGATCTCGGCCGCGGCGAGGAAGAGGGCAAGCGCAACTTCGCGGAGGTGCCCGAGACACGCGGCACCTCGGCCTTCGACGTCATCAAGAAGGTCGCCTCGGCGGGCTACACCCGGGGCCGGCTGCCGCAGGAACTGATCGTGGTGAAGGGCGGGATGGACACGGTCTCGCTCCCGGGCGATCCGGCCGCGACGCTCCAGACCATCGTGGCCGAGCACACCGAGACCACGGCGATCGCCTCGGGCACCGTCAGCATGGACGCCCGGACGAAGGCGAGGATGCAGGGCTACGAGGGCGAGGCCTGCGGCGAATGCGGCAACTACACGCTGGTGCGGAATGGTACATGCATGAAGTGCAATACATGTGGCGCCACGAGCGGGTGTAGCTGACGGAACAGGGTAGGGTGGAGCTCCGGCTCCTCCCCACTCTCGCGAAGGGCCGGGCGGTCACGCCCAGCCTTCTACCGGGCGGGGTCCGCAATTGGCCGAGGCCAATCGCTTTCACCCCGCTCGTTGAAAGGCAGCGCCTTTCAACGGTCACGGGGCGGGTGCGCTCGCCCCCGACGCGGATCAGGCCGCAGGCAGAAACCGGGCG
>CAZPOK010000226.1:0-5492 GCA_964587905.1 uncultured Rhodobacterales bacterium
CGCGCCTCGGCGCCGCGCCCCGAAAGGTCCAGCGCCTCGGCCCTGACGAGGAGGAGCGATGCGAGCAGGGCGGCGTTCTGCGCCCGCCTGACCGCCGGTTCGTGCCGGTCCACCAGATCCAGCGCGACATCCGCCTGACCCGCCGAGAGGGCGAAGGCGGCAAGCTGCATCCCGACATGCGCCTCGTGAAGCCGGGTCTCGCGGCTTTCCGAATAGATCTTGCCCGCCTGCAGGAAGGAGGCGAGCGCGAGGTCGGTCTCCGCCCCGAGCGACAGCCGCCCGAGCGCGTAGAGCGCGAAGGCGAGACGGTTGTCGTTCCATCCCCGCTCCCGTGCGATCGCGACGGCCTCCTTCGCGGCCGACCGGCGCCGCGCGGGCGAGGTGCGCGGCCCCAGCGCGGTCTCGATGGCGTCGATCCAGTTCCGCGTCGTCGCCTCCCGCGGCACGTAGCCGATCCCCTGGCCCCTGGGATTGATGCGGGCGAGGATGCCCGGCAGACGGTTCGCCACGAGCTCCCGCGACATCCCCGACCGCAGTGAGGGATCGTAGTAGGCCCGCAGGATCAGCATGTCGAAGCCGGTCAGCACGGTGTGGAAATTGTCGTCGTTGAAGACGCTGTCTGTCAGCCGGTAGAGGTCGTTCAGCGGCCCGATCGCCTGCGCCAGCTCTTCGTGCAGGCAGTCCCGCACTTCTTGCGGCGACACGTCGCCGGGGATGAAAATCGACATCCGTTCCCGCAGGCGAAGCGTGGTCCAGTCGAGCCGCGAGGAGCCCCGAGCGCGCCGGAATTCCTCCCACGAGGTCACGCGCGGCACCACGAAACACGCCGCCTGCGGGACCGACCGCTGGATGTCGCGCCGCGTGAGAACCTCGATGGTGATGGACGCCTCCGACTGCGCCTCGACGCGGCGGATCGGGATGTCGGCCTCGTCCCGGAGGCGGAACAGCAGCCGGTCGAGATCGGTCGCGAGCGTGGCGGGTTCGGTCCCGAGGATGCGGACGGTGATCGGCTCCTCGAACCGGGTGAAGACCTCGAGTTCGCGCCCGGATTCGAGCCGGAACGCAAGATCCATGAAATCCGCCGCGATCGACGCGTTCGACCTGCGCGGTGCCTGCGCCCGGGCCGCCGCGAAGCTCTTCATCGGCGGCAGGGAGATGTCCGCGGGCACCCGGCGCTGCGGCACGTCCGGCACCGGCGCGGCGCAGGCCGCGAGCGCGAGAACGGCGAGGAGGGAGAAAAGCCGCCGCATTCAGACCCTCTGGTACTTGATGAACGGCGTGAGCACGGCGATCCGGTCGTAGAGTCTGCGCGCCTCGTGATTGTCGGCCTGCGTCATCCAGTAGACCTGCGGGCAGCCCGCCGAGTCGGCCTCGGCATAGACCGCCTCGATCAGTGCGCGGCCGATGCCTTGACCGCGCACCTCCGGATCGGCGTAGAGATCCTGAAGGTAGCACACGTTCTCGATCCGCCAGCCGTGGCGGTGGAAGACGAAATGCGTCAGACCGCGCGGCCGGCCGTCGACCTCGGCGATGCGGCAGGAATAGTCCTGCGGATCGTCGCCCAGCAGCCGGTCGAATTGGGTCCTGTAGACCTCCTCGCTGACGCTCGTGTCGTAGAACGCGAGATATGCCGTCCAGAGCCGCCGCCATTCGGCCTCGTCGCCTCGGGTCAGGGGCCGGATCCGCGTCATGGCAGCAGCACCGACAGCGAGACAGGCGAGATGAGCGTCGAGATCAGGATGGTCTTGGCGATGGTCACGGTCCGGATTCCATACTGTGTGGCGATCACGCAGGGCATGGCCCCGAAGGGACCGGCCGCGGCCCGAAGTGTAATGGCTCGTGCCCGGCCGTCCATCCCCCGTCGATCACGTTCAGCCCCGGCCAGACGAGCGCCGGCATCGGGCCGAACTCGGCGGCGGCCATGGCCCAGCACAGCGGGCGGACCGGGAGTATCGCCGAGGCGGCGAGGGCGGTCACGAGGAAGAACCGAACGATCGGCGCCACCTCAGCGCTGCCGTCGCGCCATGAAGGCGAGCCGTTCGAACAGCTGGACGTCCTGCTCGTTCTTCAGAAGCGCCCCGTGCAGCCTGGGCAGCGCGGTCGATCCGTCGCGCCGCAGGTCCTCCGCCGTCAGGTCCTCGGCCAGAAGCAGCTTCAGCCAGTCGAGAACCTCCGACGTCGACGGCTTCTTCTTCAGGCCGGCCATCTCGCGGATCTCGAAGAACTGGGTGAGCGCCGTCGTCAGAAGCTGCTCCTTGATGCCCGGATGGTGGACCTCGACGATCTGTTTCATCGTCTCCACGTCCGGGAACTTGATGTAGTGGAAGAAGCACCGGCGCAGGAAGGCGTCGGGCAGTTCCTTCTCGTTGTTGGAGGTGATGATGACGACCGGACGGTGCGCGGCCCGAATCGTCTCTCCGGTCTCGTAGACGTGGAACTCCATCCGGTCGAGTTCCTGCAGAAGGTCGTTGGGAAACTCGATGTCGGCCTTGTCGACCTCGTCGATCAGCAGGACGACCTTCCGGTCCGATTCGAAGGCCTGCCAGAGCTTGCCCTTCCGGATGTAGTTCCGGACGTCGTGCACCCGCTCGTCCCCGAGTTGACTGTCGCGAAGACGGCTGACGGCGTCGTATTCGTAGAGACCCTGCTGCGCCTTCGTGGTCGACTTGACGTGCCATTCGATGAGTCGCAGCCCGAGCGATCCGGCCACCTGGCGGGCGAGTTCGGTCTTGCCCGTTCCCGGTTCGCCCTTCACCAGAAGCGGGCGTTCGAGGGCCACTGTCGCGTTGACGGCAACGGTCAGGTCGTCGGTCGCGACGTAGGAGTCGGTTCCCGTGAATTTCATGGATTTCCAGAGCTTTCTTCGCGGCGTTTGAGGCGACGATAGCTTGCCGCCCGGATTGCTTCAAGAAGCGTCAGATCGGCTAGTGACATCCCTTTGAGCTTAGGCTAAGACCCGCCCCCAAGGAGGCGCCGGATGACCGAGCTACGTCCGAACAAGACGACCTCAGACACAAAGGGAACTGGTATGAAGGCCGAGGTTTTCCTGCCCGAGGACTACACCCCAGCCGAGGACGAACCGTTCATGAACGAGCGACAGCTCGAGTGGTTCCGGCGCGAACTGCTGCGCCAAAAGAACGAGCTTCTGAACGAGAGCAAGAGCACCATCGCCGGCCTTCAGGACGGCAGCCGCAACATTCCCGACATCGCGGACCGCGCCAGCGAAGAGACCGACCGCGCGCTTGAACTCCGCATCCGCGACCGCCAGCGCAAGCTCGTCGCCAAGATCGACTCGGCGCTGCGCCGCATCGAGGAGGGAGAGTTCGGCTACTGTCGGGAGACCGGCGAGCCGATCTCGCTCAAGCGCCTCGTCGCGCGTCCGACGACGACGCTGAGCCTCGAAGCACAGGAACGCCATGAGCGTCGCGAGAAAGTCCATCGCGACGACTGACCCTTCCGGGGAGGAGGGGGGACGCCGGGACCGCAAGGCCCCGGCGTTTTCGTTTGGGGCGCGGCCGTGAGCCTCCGGGGCGAGGCCGCGACCGTCATCGGCGGCGGTGTCGCCGGCCTCGCCGTGGCCCGGGCATTGGCCCTGCGCGGCGCCCAGGTAACGCTTCACGAGCAGGCCGCCGAGATCGCGGAGGTCGGCGCCGGCCTCCAGATCAGCCCGAACGGCCTGTGCGTGATCGACGCGCTGGGCGTCGGCGAGGCGCTCCGCGCGGTCTCGGTCAAGGGGCGCGCGATTCGCCTCCGCGACCATCGGGGCGGCGAGGTGCTCCGCCTCGACCTTGCCCGCCACGCGCCAGACCGGGACTATCTCTTCGTCCATCGCGCCCGACTGATCGAGGTGCTCGAAACCGGCGCCCGGTCGGCCGGCGTCACGATCCGTACCGGCTCCCGCATCGATCCGCCGGGCCCGGAGGGGCTCGTCATCGGGGCCGACGGGCTGCACTCCCGCATCCGCGCCGACATCAACGGCGACGCGGATCCCGTCTTCACCGGGCAGGTGGCCTGGCGCGCGCTCGTCGCGGATCCCGACGCCGCACCCGAGGCGCAGGTCTTCATGGGGCCCCGCCGCCACCTCGTGACCTACCCGCTCGACTGGGGCCTGCGGAACATCGTCGCGGTCGAGGAGCGCTCGGGCTGGACCGCCGAGGGCTGGCATCACGAGGACGATCCCGACAATGTCCGCCGCGCTTTCCGCGGTTTCGCGCCTGAGGTCAGCCGCTGGCTTGACGAAATCGAACAGGTTCACGTCTGGGGCCTCTTCCGTCACCCGGTCGCGGACCGCTGGCACGACGGCTGCCGCGCGATCCTCGGCGATGCCGCGCACCCGATGCTCCCCTTCCTCGCGCAGGGCGCCAATATGGCCCTCGAGGACGCGTGGGTGCTGGCCGCCTGCCTCGATCGCCTGCCGCGGGCCGAGGCGCTCGACGCCTATCAGTCCCGCCGGCGCGACCGGGTCGTGCGGGTCATCTCCGCCGCGAGCGCCAACGCGCGGAACTACCACCTCGCGCAGCCGCTGGTCCGCACCGCCGCGCATGCCGCGCTGCGTCTGGGCGGGGCGGTGTTTCCCGCGCAGGCGCTGCGCCGGTTCGACTGGCTCTACGGCCATGACGTGACCACCTTCTGAGGGCGCGACCTGCGACAAAACGCAATACCCGACTATTCAAGTCGGAAAAATCTCTTGACCGGCGCCGGAAAATTCCCGACTAATCCACTCGGAAATACTAGCGCAACCAACAGGAGAGTCTCATGCGCAGCATCCGCGCCCGCCTGATAACCACCGCCATCGCCGCCGCCATTGCCGCGCCGGCCTTCGCGGAGGGAGAGGTCAACCTCTACTCGTCCCGCCATTACGACACCGACGAGCGCCTCTACTCCGATTTCGAGGAACTCACCGGCATCACCGTCAACCGCATCGAGGGCAACGCCGACGAACTCATCGCACGGATGGACGCCGAGGGCGCCAACAGCCCCGCAGACGTCTTCCTGACCGTGGACACGGTCCGCCTGTCCCGCGCGGCGGACATGGGCCTTCTCCAGCCGGTCGAGAACGAGGTGCTCGAGACGCGCATCCCGGACTATCTTCAGGATGACGAGAACCGCTGGTTCGCCTTCTCGCAGCGCGCACGCATCCTGTTCTACGACAAGACCGACGTCGAGAACCCGCCGCAGACCTATCAGGATCTCGCCAACCCCGAATACGACGACATGGTCTGCATCCGCTCCGCGACCAACGTCTACACCCAGAACATCACGGCTGCGCTGATCGCGCATCTCGGCCGCGACGCGGTTCAGGACTGGGCCGAGGCGGTTGTGGGCAACTTCGCGCGCGATCCGCAGGGCGGTGACACGGACCAGCTCCGCGGCATCGCGTCGGGCGAGTGCGACATCGCGATGTCGAACACCTATTACTATGCCCGCGCGCTCCGGAAGGGCGACGACCAGATGACGCCCGAACAGCTCGCCAACATCGGCTGGGTCTTCCC
>CAZPOK010000227.1:0-5456 GCA_964587905.1 uncultured Rhodobacterales bacterium
GCGCCGGAGCCGATGTCGCCCCTGCGGGGTGACCCGTGCAGGCCGTCAGGAATTGGGAAATCTTGGTGGAGCCGAGGGGAATCGAACCCCTGACCTCGTCATTGCGAACGACGCGCTCTCCCAACTGAGCTACGGCCCCGGACCGAGCGCTAGATGGTCGAAAGAGACCGTCATGTCAAGCAGGCTCGGGAGCGGGAAGCGCGTGTTTCGAGACGGCAACAAAGACCGTGGTCCCGGATCGCGTGGGGCTGCATGGAGAACGGCCCGATCCCGCACGCGACCCTTCGCCCGAGCGCCAGCGCGTGCGCCGGCCGACAAGACCGCGCGCGTCGCGGCGTGGCCGGCTGCGCGGAGCTCCCCGATCGAGAAAGGCATCCCGGGCGACGCTGAGTCCCCGCCCGCGCCTCCATCTGTCCAGAAATATCCTCGGGGAGCGCGAGGGGCAGACAGCCCCTCGCCCCTGCGACGCCTACTCCGCCGCCTCCATGTAGTCCCCGACCGGCGGACAGGTGCAGACGAGGTGCCGGTCGCCCCAGGCGTTGTCCACCCGGTTCACCGGCGGCCAGTACTTGTCCACCCGGAACGCCCCGCGCGGGAAGCAGCCCTGCTCGCGGGAATACGGCCGGTCCCAGTCGCCGACCAGGTCCTCGACCGTGTGGGGCGCGTTCTTCAGAGGGTTGTTGTCGCGGTCGATCCCGCCCTCTTCGATCGCGCGGATCTCCTCGCGAATGCCGAGCATCGCGTCGCAGAAGCGGTCGAGTTCCGCCTTGGTCTCCGACTCGGTGGGCTCCACCATCAGCGTTCCCGAGACGGGCCAGCTCATCGTGGGCGCATGGAAGCCGTTGTCGACCAGCCGCTTGGCGATGTCGTCGACCGTCACGCCCGCGCTTTCGGCGAAGGGCCGGGTGTCGACGATGCACTCGTGGGCGATCCGGCCATGGTCCGACATGAAGAGGATGTCATAGGCTCCCTCGAGCCGTCTGGCGATGTAGTTCGCATTCAAGATCGCGACCTTCGTGGCCTGCGCGAGCCCCCCGCCCCCCATCATCAGGATGTAGGCCCAGGAGATCGGCAGGATGCCGGGAGAGCCGTAGGGCGCGGCGCTCACCGGCCCCTCGCGGCCCCCGGTCTCGGGGTGGCCCGGCAGGAACGGGGCGAGATGCGACCTGACCCCGATCGGTCCCATCCCAGGCCCGCCGCCACCGTGCGGGATGCAGAACGTCTTGTGGAGGTTGAGGTGGCTGACGTCCGCGCCGATCTCGCCCGGCTTCACCAGCCCCACCAGCGCGTTGAGGTTCGCGCCGTCGAGATAGACCTGCCCGCCGTGGGCATGGGTGATCTCGCAGACCTCGCGCACGGTCTCCTCGAAGATCCCGTGGGTGGAGGGATAGGTGATCATGCAGGCGGCGAGGGTCTCTCCCGCCGCCTCGGCCTTGGCGCGGAAGTCGTCGACGTCGATATCTCCGTTGCCGGCCGCCTTAACGACGACCACCTTCATCCCCGCCATCTGGGCGGAGGCCGGGTTCGTCCCGTGCGCCGAGGTCGGGATCAGGCAGACGTTCCGGTGCCCCTCGCCGCGGGCCTTGTGCCAGGCGCGGATCGTGAGAAGCCCCGCGTATTCCCCCTGTGCGCCGGAATTCGGCTGCATCGACATCGCGTCGAAGCCGGTGATCGCGCAGAGCTTCGCGCAGAGGTCGTCCAGCAGTTCCCGGTAGCCCGCGACCTGGTCGGCCGGCGCGAAGGGGTGAAGGTTCGAGAAGTCGGGCCAGGTGATCGGCATCATCTCGGCCGCGGCGTTGAGCTTCATCGTGCAGGAGCCGAGCGGGATCATCGCCCGGTCGAGCGCGAGGTCGCGGTCGGCCAGCCGGCGCATGTAGCGCATCATCTCGGTCTCGGCGCGGTTCATCTGGAAGACCGGGTGGGTCAGGTAATCCGTCGTCCGCACGAGGCTCTCCGGCACCCGGTGGTAGTCGGCCGCGAAGTCGTCGCGGGAATGGGTCAGCCCGAAGGCCCGCCAGACGCCTTCCAGCACGGCGGGACGGATCGTCTCGTCCACCGTGATCCCGATCTTCGTCTCGCCGACCTTGCGGAAGTTGATCCGCTCGCGCCGGCCCGCCTCGAGGATCACGCCCTGAAGCGCGCCGACCTCCACCGTGAAGGTATCGAAGAAATGCTCGGGCTCGATCGTGTAGCCGCCCGCTTCCAGCCCCCGCGCCAGGCGGTCGGTCTTGCGGTGGATGCGCTGCGCGATGGCCTTGAGCCCCTCGGGGCCGTGGAAGACCGCGTAGAACGACGCCATGACGGCAAGGAGCGCCTGCGCCGTGCAGACGTTCGAGGTCGCCTTCTCGCGGCGGATGTGCTGCTCGCGGGTCTGGAGCGCCAGACGGTAGGCCTTGTTCCCGCGCGCGTCGACCGAGACGCCGACGATCCGGCCGGGCATCGACCGCTTCATCTCGTCCCGGCAGGCCATGTAGGCCGCGTGCGGGCCGCCGTAGCCCAGCGGCACGCCGAAGCGCTGGGTGGAGCCGACCGCAATGTCGGCCCCCATCGCGCCCGGCTCCTTGAGCAGCGTCAGCATCAGCGGATCGGCGATCACGATGCCGACCGCCTTCGCGGCGTGGAGCGCCTCCATCTCGGCCGAGACGTCGCGAAGGTGCCCGTAGGTGCCCGGATACTGGAAGATGGCGCCGAAGACCTCTTCGGCTTCGAGCGCCTCGGGCGGCCCGACGATGACTTCGATGCCGAGCGGCTCTGCCCGCGTCCGCATCACCTCAATGTTCTGCGGATGGCAGTTCTCGTCGACGAAGAAGGCCATGGCCTTCGACTTCGCCACGCGCTGCGCCATCGTCATCGCCTCGGCCGCGGCCGTGGATTCGTCGAGCAGCGAGGCGTTGGCCACCGGCAGTCCGGTGAGATCCGAGACCATGGTCTGGTAGTTCAGGAGCGCCTCGAGCCGCCCCTGGCTGATCTCGGGCTGGTACGGCGTGTAGGCGGTGTACCAGGCGGGGTTTTCGAGGATGTTGCGCTGGATCGCGGGCGGCGTGACCGTGCCGTGGTAGCCCTGCCCGATCATCGTGGCGAAGACCGTGTTCTTGAGCGCCACCTGCCGCATGTACCACAGCAGTTCGCGCTCCGACTTGGGCTTGCCGAAATCGAGAGGCTCGGTCTGCCGGATCGATCGCGGGACCGTCTGGTCGATCAGGTCGTCGAGCGACGAGACGCCCACCACCTCGAACATCTCCGCCATCTCTGACGGCGACGGCCCGATGTGGCGGCGGTTCGCGAAGTCGTAGGGCAGGTAGTCGGTGGGCTCGAAGGGCATGGCGGTCTCCGCTGGGTCAGATCGGCTGTCCGGATCCGACGGTCATTCGATGAAGTCCTTGTACTCGTCCTCGTCCATCAGGTCGTCGAGCGCCGAGAGGTCGTCGACCTTCATCTTGAAGAACCACGCCGCGCCCATCGGGTCCTCGTTCACGAGGGCGGGGTTCGCGACGATCTTGTCGTTGACCTGGACGATCTCGCCCTCGAGCGGGGCGAGGATGTCGGACGCGGCTTTGACGCTTTCGATCACGCAGACCTCGTCGCCCTTGGCGACCTGCGTCTCGATCTCGGGCAGTTCGACGAAGACGACGTCGCCCAGTTGCGTCGAGGCGTGCTCGGTGATCCCCACGACGACCAGATCGCCGTCGATCTCGAGCCATTCGTGTTCTTCGGTGTACTTCATGCTGGTCCCTCTTCAGCGCTTGTAGGTGGATGGTCTGAACGGCATGTCGGTGATGATCGCGGGGAGTCGTTTCCCGCGCACCTCGCCAAAAAGCCGCGTCCCGGTCGCGGCGTTCCCGGCCGCGACATAACCCATGGACATCGGCCGTTCGATCGACGGCCCGAAGGCGCCGGAGGTGACGGACCCGACAGGTCTGGCATCGTCCTGCCCGGCATAGAGCGCGGTTCCCGCCCGCATCGGCGCACGGCCTTCGGGCAGGAGGCCGACCCGGCGGCGGGACGGCCCGCTCTCGAGTTCGGAGAGGATGCGGTCCGCGCCGGGAAAGCCGCCCTCGCGGGCGCCGCCCCGGCGGCGGGCCTTCTGGATCGCCCAGTCAAGGGAGGCCTCGACGGGGCTCGTCGTCTCGTCGAGGTCGGACCCGTAAAGGCACAATCCTGCCTCGAGCCGCAACGAATCGCGCGCGCCGAGACCGATGGGCGCGACCTCGTCCATGGTGAGAAGCGCCTCGGCGAAGGCACGGCCGCGAGCTTCGGGAACGGAAATCTCGAAGCCGTCCTCCCCGGTATAGCCCGAGCGGGAGATCCACGCGTCGCCGAAGTCGGAGGCGAGAACGCGGACATCCATGAAGCGCGTGTCGGCGACTCCGGGGACGAGCCGTGCGAGCGTAGCCTCGGCGGCGGGACCCTGGAGCGCCAGAAGCAGGCGATCCTCGATCGGCTCGATGGCGCAGGCATCGGCCAGATGCGCCCGCATATGCGCGAGGTCGGCGTCCTTGCGCGCGGCGTTCACGACGAGAAACAGGTGGTCGCCCCTGTGCGCCACCATCAGGTCGTCGAGAATGCCGCCGGCCTCGTCGGTGAAAAGGGCATAGCGCTGGCGGCCCTCCTTCAGTCCGAGCACATCGACCGGCACCAGCGCCTCGAGCGCGCGGGCAGCGTCGGCCGCATCGCCCGATTTCGGGCGCAGGATCACCTGCCCCATGTGGCTCACGTCGAAGAGGCCGGCCCTCTCGCGGGTGTGGAGGTGTTCCTTCAGGACGCCCATGGGATACTGCACCGGCATCTCGTAGCCCGCGAAGGGCACCATCTTCGCGCCGAGCGCGACGTGCAGGTCGTGGAGCCCAGTGCGCTTCAGCTCGTCCATCTCACCTCCCCTGCCGGCGGACGGAACGCCCGGCATCGCCCGGGCGGACTGCGCCCTTCGATGCCCCCTCTGTCCTTTCGCCTGAGATCGTTATCCCTTCGGCGGGCCACGCGGGCCTCTCTCCAGAGTGTTTCTCGCAGCGACGGTCCTTTGGCCTGAGAGTTTACCGGGGCGGTTGCTCCTTCGGCACCGGGGCAAGCCCGGATTCTCCCGTCGCTGTGGGTACAGCGATAGAGCCTCCGGCGCGGGCAGGCAAGGGGCGAGGGGGCCGTCTGCCCCCTCGCGCTCCCCCGAGGATACTTGCGGACAGATGGAGGCAGCGGGCGCGCCCTTGCCAAGACCGGTGCGCGAGGGCACATCAGTGGCATGCGGATACCGTTCTTCTTCGGCTACGGCAGCCTCGTGAACCGCCGGACCCATGGCCATGACGAGGCGCACACGGCGCGGGTGCGCGGCTGGAAGCGGATCTGGCGGCACACGGCGCTGCGGCCGGTGGCCTTCCTGACCGCCGTGCCCGACCCCGAGGTCGAGATCGAGGGGCTGATCGCCGGGGTGCCGGGGGCGGACTGGGCGGCGCTCGACGACCGCG
>CAZPOK010000228.1:0-5433 GCA_964587905.1 uncultured Rhodobacterales bacterium
GCGAGGGGATCTACAAGGCGCTGAAGGGCCGGGGGCTCGACCCGCTCTACGACGACACCGACGATCGGGCCGGGGCCAAGTTCGCGACGCAGGACCTGATCGGGCTGCCGTGGCGGATCACCGTCGGCCCGCGCGGCCTTGCCAACGGAGTCGTTGAACTGACCTCTCGCCGGACCGGCGAGAGCGAGGAGATGAGCCCGGAGGCCGCGGTCGCGAAGGTGGCCGGGATCTACGCGGGGCTCTGAGCCGCGTTCGGCCTCCCCGGCTCGTGATGCCGTCCGCCGTTGTCGGGCGTTGGCGGACGGGGTAAGGCTTCGTCGCAAGAAAGAGGCAGCAGACCCTTGAGCACACCCGCCCCGTTTTCCCGCTTCGAATGGATGATCGCCTGGCGCTACCTGCGCGCGCGGCGGTCGGAGGGCGGCGTGAGCGTGATGACGTGGATCAGCCTTGTCGGCATCATGCTCGCCGTGGCCGCGCTGATCATCACGCTTGCGGTTCGGGCCGGCTTCCGGGCGGAGTTCGTCGACACGATCCTCGGCGCGAACGCCCACGTCACCGTCTACTCGACCCCTTACCAGACCGAAACCGGCGCCACGACGCGGGTGATCGGGGATTTCGACGCCCTGTCGGAGGCGATCGCGGAGATCCCCGGCGTGACGCGCGCCGCGCCGCTCGTCAAGGGGCAGGTGATGGCGACGGCGAACGGAAACAACGCCGGTGTCGAGGTCTTCGGCATCCGCGCGTCCGACCTCATGACGATCCCCCGGATCGTCGATCCTCAGGCGTCGCAGGGCGAGATCGAGCGGTTCGGGGACGGGGTCGCCGTGGGCTCGGGCGTGGCGCGGATGCTGAACGTCGGCGTCGGAGATACCGTGCGGCTGATCTCGCCCAGCGGGGTCCGGACGCCGTTCGGCACCTCGCCCCGCGTCTCCGAATACGAGGTCACCTACATCTTCACTGCCGGCCGCTACGACATCGACCGGACGCGCGTCTACATGCCCTTCGCCGAGGCGCAGCGCTACTTCGACCGTGAAGGTGTCGCCGACGAGATCGAGATCATGGTCGAGGAGCCCGACGAGGTCGAGCGGATCACGCCCGCGCTTCTCGAGACAGGCGGGCCGCGGACCCTGATCTGGACCTGGCGCGATTCCGCGGGCGCGTTCCTCAGGGCGCTCGAGGTCGAGGACACGGTCATGTTCGTGCTGATGTCCGTGCTCGTCCTCATCGCCTCGATGAACATCATCTCCGGGCTCGTCATGCTCGTGAAGAACAAGGGCCGCGACATCGGAATATTGCGCACCATGGGGCTCACCGAGGGGTCGGTGCTTCGTGTATTCTTTCTGTGCGGGGCGCTCGTGGGGCTGATCGGCACGGCGCTGGGCGTGGTGCTGGGATGCCTCTTCGCGATCTATTTCGACCAGATCCTCGCCTTCGTGAACGGCGCGGCGGGCGGCGGGGTCTGGGATCCGTCGATCCGGGGGATCTACCGGCTGCCCGCGAAGCTGGAGCTTGGCGACGTGCTCTCGGCCGTCGCGCTGTCGCTCGCGCTGTCGTTTCTCATCACGCTACTGCCCGCCCGCCGCGCGGCGCGGATGAACCCCGTCGAGGCGCTGCGCTATGAGTGAGGCCGCGCTGAGGCTCGAGGCGGTATCGAAGACCTACAACCGGGGGCGCCCGAATGCCGTCGAGGTGCTGAGGGACGCGTCGATCGAGATCCGGCCCGGCGAGACCGTGGCGCTTGTCGCGCCGTCGGGGGCCGGAAAATCGACGCTGCTGCACATTGCGGGACTTCTGGATACCGCCGACGCGGGCAAGGTGGTGATCGGCGGCGCCGACATGACAGACCAGTCGGACCGGCGAAGGACCGAGGTGCGGCGCCGGATCGTCGGGTTCGTCTACCAGTTCCACCATCTGCTGCCCGAGTTCACGGCGGCCGAGAACATCGTGCTTCCGCAACTCGCCGAGGGCGTCGGACCGGGTGCGGCAAGGGAGCGGGCTGGCGAACTTCTGGACCGCGTGGGGCTCGCGCCCCGCGCGAACCACCGGCCGGCGGAGCTGTCCGGTGGAGAGCAGCAGCGCGTCGCATTCTGCCGGGCGCTCGCGAACGCGCCGAAGCTTCTGCTCGCCGACGAGCCGACCGGAAATCTCGACCCCGAGACCTCCGAGCGCGTGTTCGGCGTCCTCACCGGCCTCGTCCGGGAGACGGGGCTCGCCGCGCTGATCGCGACGCACAATCACGACCTCGCCCGCCGGCTCGACCGGACACTGAGGCTCGACGGCGGGCAAATCGTTGACGTGACCGTCTGACACGGACGAAGGTGGCTCGGGCGGTCTGGGCCGAAGTGCAGCGTGAAGGAGAGAACGATGAGAAAAGCTTGGCTGGCCGCATGTCTGATGGCCGCGCCTGCCGGGGCGCAGGACGTTCAGCGGGGCGCGGAGCTCTTCCAGGGCCATTGCGCCGCCTGTCACGGCGCGGATGCGCAGGGCGCGGGGCCGATGACGGCGGTTCTCGAGGTGTCCCCGCCGGACCTGACGACGCTCGCCTCCGGGGAGACCGCGGACTTCCCCACCGCACGGGTCGTTCGCTCCATCGACGGGCGCGACGTGATCCTCTCGCACGGCGGTCCGATGCCGCTCTTCGGGATGCTGCTCGAGGACGAGAGCGCCGTGGTCGACGGAGAGGATGGCACGCCGATCATCACGAAGCAGGCGGTCGTGGACATCGCGTCCTGGCTCGCCTCGATCCAGCGCTGAGGATCACGGCGTCCGCACCGCGGTTGCGCCCGAAGACCGCCGGTGGCGGGTCCTGACCAGGCCCAGAGCGACGAGCGACGCCACGAGGAACGGAAGCGCCGAGTTCAGCGGCACCGCCGCGAGCGCAGGCGTGCCCCGCGAGCCCGGCCATGGCGGCTCCACGTAGCCGTCCGGTCCGAGGGCCGCGATCGAGATCCGGAACCAGTCGGGAAAACGCGGCGGCGTGTCCCGTGTCCGCTTGGCGACAAGGATGGCAAGCCAATCCTCGCCCTGCCACGCGGCGACCGTTGCGCCGAAGGCCGTCTGGACGCGGCGGTCGCTGCCGAGCCACCGGCCGATCACGTCGCGAAGCACGGGCCCTTGCGGGCCTGCCGCGCGGTCGCCGGAGACGGTCCCCGCATCGTGGCCGAAGGTGAACAGCTTGGCATCGAATGCCTTGACCGTGATCGCCTGCGCCCGGGGGGCGGCGGCGAGGGCGAGGCACAGGATGATGAAGAGGAAGGTGAAGCGCATCGGTGTCTCCGGATCGCGAGGGTCCGGATGACGTCTATGCGAACAACCCTAACGAAACCTTTCCCGCTCGCCTGCGGTCCCCGCGAACCGCGGGGTGGGCGTCGATCCGGAGATCTCGAGGATCAATTTCCGGATCACCGCCTCGCCGAAGCTCTCGCGGTTGTCGGCCGTCACGACGAAGCTGCCGGGGCCGCCGATGATGCGCTCCCGGTACTCCCGCTCCAGATCGCCGCTCTGCGGCCGGCCGCTGCACTCGGGGCAGAGGATGGCGAGGCCGTTGATGACGATCCCGGCCGACAGCACCTCGGCCCGCGCCTCGGCGATGCTCGGGCCGTTCCAGTTGTTCGCGCTGTCCCCGGAGAAGTCGATCACCTTCCGCCAGCCCTCGATGTCGTTCGTCTCGATGAGCTCCTTGCCCTTGAGCAGCGCCGATCCGATGGCGTTTCGGCCGAAGGCGCGCTTCGGGGCCGCCATGAGGACCTCGGCGAACCCCTCCGCCGCGGCGGGGCCGTCGACGATCGTCCAGGGCACGACGACGTCCTCGTTTCCGGCGGCGGCCCATTCGACATAGGTCACCGCGATTCGCCCGTAGGCCGTGGCCGCGATGGTGTCGAGAACCTGCGGATCCGTGAGCGCCGCGGCGTAACCGGCTCTCTGAAAGCGGATTTCCGCGGGATCGATGGAGCCCGAGGCATCCGCGAGAAGAACGAGTTCAAGCTCGACCTCCTCCGCGGCGAGGGTCGTCGCGATGAGGCAGAAGAGGGCGGCGAGGACGGTGCGCATGGCGCAGAACATAGGCCGCGGGACGCATGCGTCCATTTGCCAGACGAACCCGTGTCGGACTATACTCTCACCGATCGCTCCGGCATCCAGACCGGAGGGCAACGGAGGCAGTGATGAGACGAGCAGCGTTCCTTCCAGCCGCGGTGGTCCTTCTCGCCGCCTGCGCGCCCGAGGTCGAGACCGGCCGGGCGGATTTCCTGGGCCTCTGCGCCGGCTGTCACGGCGCGGACGCGGCGGGCGGCGCGCCCGTGGAGGGCCGGGGTGCCGCGGCACCGGCCGATCTGACCCGGATCGCGGCGCGCAACGACGGCACGTTCGACTTCGCCTACGTGATGAGCCGGATCGACGGCTACACACGCGATGACACGGGGCAGTCGATGCCCGACTTCGGCGGCCTTCTCGAGGGCGAGACCGTGCTCGTCGATACCGGCGACGGCATCCTGACCCCGGCTCCCCGGAGGCTGGTCGCGCTGGCGGAATATCTCGAGAGCATTCAGGTGCCGGGGGACGGAGATTGAGCCTGGTCAAGGCGGGCAGGCGCGGGACGTGGAAGCGTCGGGCAGAGTGATCTGGAGGAATTCATGAAACGCATCGGATTGGGCTTCGTCATCGCGGTCGCCGTCTCGCCGGCCATCGCGCAGGAGGTCGACGGCATGCCCGCGGGCGACGTCGCGACGGGGGCGGGGCTCTATTTTTCCTACTGCGCAGCCTGTCACGGGCTCGAGGCGCGGGGCGACGGAGAGATGGCGGGCATCCTGACGATCCTCCCCTCGGACCTGACGCGGCTGTCGGAGGCCAACGACGGGGCCTTTCCGATAACGGATGTCGTGCGGCAGATCGACGGGCGGGACCCGCTCATGGCGCATGGCGGCGTGATGCCCCTCTACGGGGATTTCTTCGAGGGCGACGACGTGGCGATCCCCTCGGAGGCGGGGCAGCCGATCATGACGAGCCGCGCGATCGCCGATCTCACGGCCTTCCTGAAGGCGATCCAGGAGTAGGGGCCGGGGACGGGGCAGGGAGGACCCCGCCCCCGGGGCTCGGGACCGGCCGGCGCCGGACCTCCTCTCAGTCGAGCGTCGTGACCTCGACGGGAGGGGCTGCGAGGCCGCTTTGCGGGTCCGGGCCGTCGGCCGGAAGAGCGGCCGAAAGCGCGGTGAGGATGAGAAGTATCCGGGTCATCGTCGGTCCGTCCTGACGCGGCGCCGGGGGCGCCGCCTGTGACCCGTGTCGCACAGATGAGGGGGCGCCGGGGCGGTGTCGGATGAAATGCGATGCCGGGAACGAAAAGGGCCCCGACGCGCGGGGCCCTGCCCGGATTTGGTGGAGCTTGGTGCTCAGGCCGCCTTCTTGCGGCGCAGCGCCACGAGGCCGCCGATGCCG
>CAZPOK010000229.1:0-5400 GCA_964587905.1 uncultured Rhodobacterales bacterium
AGGTCGACGAGCTGGCGGAGAAGCTCGGCCTGGCGATCGAACGAGCTTTGAGCTAGAGCCTGTCGCAGTTAATTGGCCTCCTGGCCGGCTGCCGTGAAGTAGTTGTAGCATTCCTCTTCTGAGAACAGGTCGCAGACCTGTCCAACGGCAGCCCAAAGTTGGTCGTAGGTTCGGGCGGCCGCTTTCCTGATCAATGCTTTGAGCTTTGAAAACGCCATTTCTATGGGGTTCAGGTCGGGGCTGTAGGGGTTGGAGGGATTAGAAAAGGCGCCGGTGGGGCGTTTTCTCCGAACAACGGAAAAGGAACCAGGCGCCGATGGCGCGCAGGGCCGCTGCTGCAGCGGGAGCCTTGTGGCTCGACAGATTGTCGAGGATGACCACGTCGCCCTCGGGCAATTTCGGCAAGTCATGTCGTTTTCTCTCGGCAAGAACATTGGAAGTGGACCGAACCACCATGATGCCGCGCTCGTCGCCGACTTCGAGGACATCGACGCGTTTCGCCGCTACGTCGGCAGCGAAAAGCACAAGGCTTACGTCGAGGATCATGCGCGGCACGTGACCGCAAAGCTTGCCGCAATCCAGCACGAGATGTGAGGCGAACGGCGAGTTCCGGCTATCGGAACTGGGCGTCCGGCAAGCTCTTCCAAGCTCCCACGTGACGGCCGCTGAGGGCTCGGAGCAGCCTTGCGGCGGCGCCGCGCATCGAGTTCAAACAACCGTCCGAAAGCGGCCATCCGTGACACGCCGAGGTGTGACCCTTTTCAGCAGATTAGCCCCATAGCTGGACATTCCCCTGCCGAAAGCGGCCGGTTGGCCAACCGGGGCGGAACGACGGCCCTGAGCCCTTTCCGGAAACGAGTCGGGCCTCAGCAAGATAGCGGAAGGATACCCGGCCCCGCGTCTTCGGACGGGGTTGGCCGACGGCTGCGCTTTAGCCACGCTGCCCGGTGTGAGGCAATTTTCGCCTTTTCGCGAGTTCCGCCGCATCGCGCTATCGAAAGAGAAAGCGACTCCGATCCCATTCTTATCGCGTGGGAAGAAACCGCTCGACCTCCATCTTCCGTTTTCGTACCGCTTCCGCTTTTAGAGGCCCATAGCCCCGCATCTCCATGGGCGCCGCGAGGATGCAGCGGGCGTTGTCCGGGTTCAGGTTCGAGATGCGGGCGGCAAGCCGAGCTAGCACGTCCTGGTACCAGCCGATCAGCGCCACCTCTTCACGCCTTTCCTTAATGTAGCCGAAGGGGTCGAGCGCGGTGCCGCGAAGGCGGCGCATGCGGGCCAGCGTCTTCAGGACGGGCGTCATCCAGGAGCCGAAGCGTCGCTTCGCCGGACGGCCGCGCGAATCCTTGCCGAGGGACAGAAGCGGAGGGGCCATGTGGTAGTGCACCTTGAACCCCTCCTCGAACTCGTCCGCCAGCGTTCCCGCGAACCCCATTTCGGTATGGAGCCGCGCGACCTCGTACTCGTCCTTTACTGCCATCAGCTTGAATAGCGATTTCGCGGCAAGGCCCGTCATCTCGTCAGCCAGCGCTGGGTCCAGATCGCCGGGCAGCGCGGCGCGGAAGCGGTCCAGCGTGGCGCGGTAACGCGCGGCGTAGGCGGCATCCTGGTAGTCCGTGAGGAACTCGGCGCGGTGCTCGATCAGCGCCCTCAGACTTCGGGGCTCCTGCGGCCGCGCGGGGTGGGGCAGCGCGTCGGGCTTCTCCGCCAGCACGCGGCCGAGGTCGAAGGCGCGGCGGTTCTTCTCCACCGCCACGCCGTTAAGCAGGATCGCCTGTTTCAGCGCGGTGTTCGGCACCGGCACAAGCCCCTTCTGCCAGGCGAAGCCCAGCATCATGACATTCGCGAAGACGCTGTCGCCCATCGCGGCTTCGGCCATGGCGTTGGCGTCGACGCCCCAGAGGTTCTCCGCCCCCACCGCCTGCCGGATCACGGCCTCGCGCTCGTCGGGTCGGAGCGTCGCGTCGCGGTCGAGCACCAGGTCGCCCGTAGGCATCTCGGCCCGGTTCAGCACCATCTTCGTGTCGCGCCGGTAGTGTTGCGACGCCTTGGCGGCCGAGGACACGACGATGTCGCAGCCGATCACCGCGTCGGCGGAGCCGCGGTCGATGCGCACCTGGTTGATGCCGGCGGGGGTCGCGGCGAGGCGGACACAGCTCAACACCGTGCCGAACTTCTGCGCGAAGCCGGTGAAGTCCAGCACGCTCGCCCCCTTGCCCTCCAGATGCGCGGCCATGGTGACGAGCGCGCCCACCGTGACGACGCCGGTGCCGCCCACGCCGGTCACGAGCAGGTCGAAGGGTTCGGCGAGGTCCGGCAGGTCCGGGGCGGGCAGGTCCGCGACCATCGCGGCGATGTCGAGGTCGGCGCCGGTCTTCTTCTTCCGCGTCGCACCCTCCACCGTCACGAAGCTGGGGCAGAACCCCTCCAGACAGGAGAAATCCTTGTTGCAGCTGGACAGGTTGATCTTGCGCTTCCGCCCGAACTCCGTCTCCAGCGGCTCCACCGACAGGCAGTTCGACGCGACCGAGCAGTCGCCGCACCCCTCGCAGACGAGAGGGTTGATGACGGCAAAGCGTTTCGGGTCCTCGGCGAGTCCCCGCTTTCGGCGGCGGCGCTTTTCGGTGGCGCAGGTCTGCTCGTAGATCAGGACAGAGACGCCCTCCACCTCCCTCAGTTCCCGCTGGACCGCGTCGAGCGCGGTGCGGGCATGGAGCGTCGTGCCCCGCGGGAAGTCGGAGAGTCGGAATTTCTCCGGCGCGTCCGAAACCACGGCGATCCGCTCCACCCCTTCGGCACGGCAGCTCTGCCCGATGTTCTGAACGCTGATCGGGCCGTCCACGGGCTGGCCGCCGGTCATGGCGACGGCGTCGTTGTAGAGGATCTTGAAGGTTATGTTGGTACTCGCCGCAACCGCCTGGCGCACGGCCAGCGAGCCCGAGTGGTACCAGGTTCCCTCGCCGATGTTCTGGAAGATGTGCCGGCCGCCGTTGAACTTCGAAGCCACCACCCATTGCACGCCCTCGCCGCCCATCTGGGCGAAGCCAACGGTGTTGCGGTTCATCCAGCTTGCCATCACGTGGCAGCCTATGCCGCTCGCCGCCTGGCTGCCTTCGGGCACCTTCGTCGAGGTATTGTGCGGGCACCCCGAGCAGAAATACGGTGTACGGGTGGCCCCCGCCACGCTCAGCAGGATGGGCGGCGTCTGGGTCAGCGCACGGGCCTTCTCAGGCAACCCTTCGCCCGGGAAGAAGCGATCAAGCCTTTCGGCAAGGATCGGAACCAGTTCCAGCGGCGACAGCTCGCCGGTCCAGGGGACGAGGTCGCGCGTGGCGGCCGCGTCGTGCTTGCCCACCATCTTCTCCGGTTTCTCGCCGGGCCAGTCGTAGAAGTACTCCTTGAACTGGCTCTCGATGATGCCACGCTTCTCCTCGATCACCAGCACCTCTTCCAAGCCCTTCACAAAGGCAAGCGCATCGCGGCGGGCAAGCGGCCAGACCATGCCCACCTTGTAGATGTCGATGCCGAGCCGGCGGCAGGCGGCCTCGTCAAGGCCGAGAAGGCGCAGCGCCTCCATCGTGTCGAGATGCCCCTTGCCGGTGGTGACGATGCCGAAGCGCGCGTCCGGGATGTCATAGATGCGCCGGTCGATCGGGTTGGCCTCGACGAAGGCCTCGACCGCGCGCAGCTTGTGGCCGATCCGTGCCTCGATCTCGGTGCTGGGCAGGTCGGGGTTGCGGACATGGAGACCCCCCTGCGGCACCTCGAGGGCGGGGATCGTGAAGGCGCGGTCGGGGCGCAGCTCGACCGACTGGCCGGATTCCACCGTGTCGGAGATCGCTTTGAACCCCACCCATGTGCCCGAGAAGCGCGACAGCGCATAGCCGTATTCGCCGAATTCGAGGTATTCGGCCACGTTCGCCGGGTTCAGCGTGGGCATGAACCAGGTCATGAACGCCACGTCGGACTGGTGCGGCATCGACGAGGACACGCAGCCGTGGTCGTCGCCCGCTACCACCAGCACGCCCCCCTTCGGCGCCGAGCCGTAGGCGTTGCCGTGGCGCAGCGCGTCGCCCGAGCGGTCGACCCCCGGCCCCTTGCCGTACCACATGGCGAAGACGCCCTCGACGGCGCAGTCCGGATCGAGGCTCGCCTGCTGGGCGCCGAGCACGGCGGTGGCGCCCAGGTCCTCGTTGACGGCGGGCATGAAGGTGATGCGGTTCTTCTCCACCGCCTCCTTCGCGGCCCAGAGCTCCTTGTCGAAGGCACCGAGCGGCGAGCCGCGGTAGCCGGACACGAAGCCCGCGGTGTCGAGCCCCGCCGCCCGGTCGCGCCGCGCCTGGTCGAGCAGGATGCGCACAAGCGCCTGGGTGCCGGTCAGGAACACCCGCCCCTCGGTGTGGGCGTAGCGGTCCTCGAGTGCGTAGGTCTGGAAGGCGTGGCTCTGGTCGGTCATGGCTGAGTCCCCTGGAACTTCCAGAAAGGATAGCGCGGCGGCGGTGAAAAATCCGACCAGTCTTCTGGCAATCGCATCGAAATCTGGTAGACCATGCCAACAAGACCTATCCATATGGAACATCCTTCCGAATGCAGCTCGACGACCAAGACCGCCGCCTGCTGGCGCTCCTCCAGAAGGACTGCCGCCTTTCCAACGCCGATCTGGCCGAGGCGGTGGGCATGTCCACCTCCGCCTGCTGGCGCCGCGTGCGCGCCTTCGAGGAGGCAGGGATCGTCACCCGCTACGGCGCCCATGTGGACGCGGCGCGGCTGGGGCTGGGCTTTCAGGCCATCGTCCATGTCCAGCTGACCCGCCACGACCCGGCGCGGCTGAAGGAGTTCATCGAGGCGGTGCAGGGCCGCGACGAGGTGCTCGACTGCTACGCCACCACCGGGCAGGCCGACTACCACCTGCGCGTCCTCTGCCGCGACATCGCCGCCTACAACGGGTTTCTGGAGGACTTCCTGTTCCGCCTTCCCGCGCTGCAGAGCGCGCAGACCAACGTCGTGCTGCGCGAGATCAAGCGCGCGCGGGGCATACCATTGGGCTGACGCGAGGCGCGCCAACACCGCCACCGATTGCAGTGCATGCCCCGCCACAGTTCGTGAGCGCCTTTACCGTCCGTGCACGAGTGACCGCTGTCGGTCGCGAAGGACCAACAAGCATCGCTGCAGCGCAGTGGTCCGCTTCGGGCCCACATTGTCCGCAGGGTTTTGCATCCTCTTCGCATGTGCAGCGAGACGCACCTCGTCGCGACCGGCCCATAGCTGCCGTTCGACCCCCTGACTGAGCAGATCTGGTCCTGAGCATACAGCAGACCTTGGTGTCCGGCACAAGGAATGTCCGGTGTCTGCCGCTTCCGCCACTTGGCGACCGTCTTCGGGTTGATCCCAAGCTCACGG
>CAZPOK010000230.1:0-5378 GCA_964587905.1 uncultured Rhodobacterales bacterium
TGTCGATGCGCGCGATCACCGGCAAGCCGATCCGCTTCGTCGGCCTGGGCGAGAAGATGGACGCCCTCGAAACGTTCGAGCCGCAGCGCATCGCGGGCCGCATCCTTGGCATGGGCGACATCGTCGCGCTGGTGGAAAAGGCGCAGGAAACCATCGAGGCCGAACAGGCCGAACGGATGATGAAGCGCTTCCAGAAGGGTCAGTTCAACATGAACGACCTGAAGATGCAGCTTGAACAGATGATGAAGATGGGCGGCATGGAGGGCATCATGGGCATGATGCCGGGCATGGCGAAGATGAAGGGCCAGATGGCCGATGCGGGCATGGACGACAGGGTCATCCGCCAGCAGGTCGCGCTGATCAACTCGATGACAAAGAAGGAGCGGGCGAACCCGCAGATCCTTCAGGCGAGCCGCAAGAAGCGGATCGCGAAGGGCGCGGGTCTCGAGGTGTCCGACCTCAACAAGCTTCTGAAGATGCACCGTCAGATGGCGGACATGATGAAGAAGATGGGAAAGATGGGGAAGAAGGGCCTGATGCGGCAGATGGGCGGCCTTCTGGGGATGAAGGGCGGGATGCCGTCGGAGGCCCAGATCGAGAAGGCGCGCGAGGAGATGTCGGCGCAGGGCGGCCTGCCCAAGGGCCTGCCAGGCATGGGCGGCGGGATGCAGCTTCCGCCCGGTCTCTCGGGCTTCGGCAAGAAGAAGTGACCGGCACCGAGATCTATATCCCGACGCTGGAGACCCGGCGTCTGCGGCTGAGGGCGCCGGAGCGGCGGGATTTCGAGCCCTACGCCGAATTCTGCGCGTCCGAACGCGCGCGCGGGGTGGGCGGCCCATACTCGCGCGGCGAGGCGTTCCAGAGACTCGCGGCGCTGGTCGGGCACTGGCACCTGCGCGGCTTCGGACGCTGGATGGTGACCGACAAGGCCTCGGGAGAGGCCATGGGCGTCGTCGGCGTCATGTATCCCGACGAGTGGCCGGAACCCGAGATCGCCTGGTCGCTGTTCGAAGCGGCGGAAGGACGCGGGATCGCGCAGGAGGCGGCCGAGGCCGCGCGACGCTACGCCTACGAAGTACTGGGATGGGACACGATCGTCAGCTGCACCGCGCCCGACAACGTGCGCTCGATCGCGCTTGCCCAGCGCATGGGCGCGGAACGCGACGGAAGCTTCGCGCATCCGGGCTTCGGCGAATTGCTGATCTGGCGGCATCCGGGGCGGGAGGCGCTGCAATGACTCCGCACCTCATCGATACGCCGGTTCTGGAAACCGAACGGCTTGTCCTGCGCGCCCCCGGCAAGGGTGACTGGGAACCGTTCCGCGACTTCATCCTGAGCGATCGCGCAGAGTTCGTGCGCACCGCGGATATCGATGTCGCGAAGGCGTGGCGCGCCTACGGTCATATCGTCGGCATGTGGGTGCTGCGCGGCTTCGGGTCGTTCGTCTACTGCCTGAAAGGCAGCGACGCGCCGCTTGGCCACGCGGGGCCGTGGTATCCCGAGGGCTGGCCCGAACGCGAGATCGGCTGGACCGTCTGGCGCGCCGACGCCGAAGGCAGGGGGTATGCCCGCGAGGCAGCCCGCGCAACGATCGACCATGTCTACCGCGATCTCGGGTGGGAGACCGCCGTGAGCTACATCGATCCCGGCAACACGCGGTCCATAAGGCTGGCGGAGCGTCTTGGCGCGCTGCTGGACCCGTCGGCCCCTGCGCCGGAGTTCGACGATGCGGCAACGCTCGTCTACCGTCACCCCCTGCCCGGAGACCAGGCATGACCGACCACGCGGCCCGCGCGGCCGAGCTTCTGGCAAGCCATCGCGATTCGATCGACCGGCTCGACGCGATCCTCGTCTACACGCTGGGCGAGCGCTTCAAGCACACACAGGCGGTCGGCCGGCTCAAGGCGGAGCACGGGCTTCCGCCGTCTGATCCGGAGCGGGAGGAGAGACAGATCGAACGGCTCGAATGGCTGGCGAAGGAAGCCGACCTCGACCCGGAATTCGCCAAGAATTTCCTGGCCTTCGTCATCCAGGAAGTCATCCAGCATCACAAGAAACACCGAAGATAACCGAAGGAGATCAACACCATGGCCATGAAAATCCGTCTCGCGCGCGGCGGCTCGAACAAGCGCCCGCACTATTCCATCGTCGCCGCCGACTCGCGGATGCCCCGCGACGGGCGCTTCATCGAGAAGCTCGGCACCTACAAGCCGCTGCTTTCCAAGGACAGCGAGGACCGGGTCAAGATGGACATGGACCGCGTGCAGCACTGGCTCGACAAGGGCGCGCAGCCGACCGACCGGGTGAGCCGCTTCCTTGAAGCCGCGGGCGTCGTCCAGAAGAAGGAGCGCGCGAACCTCAAGAAGGGCACGCCGGGCAAGGCCGCGCAGGAGCGCGCCGAAGAGAAGGCCGCGAAGGCCGCCGCCGCCGCGGAAGCCGCGAACGCGCCCACCGAAGAGGAAGCCCCCGCCGAGACGACCACCAGCGAGAACGAGGAAAAGGCCGCGGAGTGATCCGCGCCTGTTCCCGGCGCGTCTGCCATGGCTGAGGACCGCGTCTGTGTCGGAGCGATCGCCGGCGCCTTCGGCGTCCGGGGGGAGGTGCGGCTGAAGAGCTTCTGCGCCCTGCCCGGGGACATCGCCGCCTACGGACCGCTCTGGTCCGAGGACGGCGCGCGGCGGTTCGAGGTCATGGTGACGGGCCAGGTCAAGAACGGCCTCTCCGCGCGCCTCTCCGGCGTCGCGACGAAGGAACAGGCGGACGCGCTTCGCGGCGTCCGCCTCTATGCGCCACGCGACGCGCTGCCGAACCTGCCGGACGACGAGTACTACCACGCGGACCTGATCGGCCTCGAGGTGACCGATACGGGCGGTACGGTGCTGGGCCGCGTGAAGGCCGTGCTGAACCATGGCGCCAGCGATCTGCTCGAGGTGCAAGGCCCGGGGCTGACCACCACCGTCCTCGTTCCGTTCACGCTCGAAATCGTGCCGACGGTGGACCTCGCGGCGGGGCGGATCGTCGCCGATCCGCCGGAGGGACTGTTCCCCGAACGCTGAGGCCGCAGGAACCTCCACCCCGCCGGCCCGTTGCCTTTCCGGAATTTCTGTTTGGAAAGGTTTCGGAAACCCATGATCGAACTCATTCTCATCCTTCTGGTGATCGCCGCGGTCGCGGCGCTTCTCGGATTCGGAACATTGTCGGGTGTCGCGCTGACAGGCGCGAAGATCCTGATCGCCGTCGTCCTCGTCCTGTTCCTCCTCGTGCTTCTCGGCGTCATCGCGATCGCCTGAGTTCGGTTGCGGGAGGCGCGGCCGGCGGATATGACCGCCCTGCCCCGGTCGGCAGGTGACGGATATGAGCCACACTCCCCCGAAATCCCACGGAAGGATTGCCGCGAGCCCCAGCCTGGAGCCCCGCGACCTGATGACGGACCGGCCAGAGCTTGCCGGTGCGTGGCGGGTCCGGATCGTCACCCTGTTCCCCGACGCCTTCCCCGGCATGCTGGGCCAGTCGCTCACCGGGCGCGCGCTCGACCAGGGGCTCTGGCGGCTTGAAACCGTGGATCTGAGAACCTTCGGCGAAGGCCGCCACCGGAATGTCGACGACACCCCGGCGGGCGGCGGCGCCGGCATGGTGATCCGGCCCGACATCCTCGGCCGCGCGATCCGCTTCGCGCAGCGGGGCGTGCCGGAGGACCGCCGGCTCTGGCCTCTGGTCTACCTGTCGCCACGGGGAAGGCGTTTCGACCAGGCGACGGCGCGGCGCTTCGCGGCGGCCGACGGGATGACCTTGATCTGCGGGCGGTTCGAAGGCGTCGACGAGCGGGTTCTCGAACACTTCGGCGTCGAAGAGGTGAGCCTCGGCGACTTCGTCCTCACGGGCGGAGAGATCGCGGCGGAAGCGGTGATCGACGCGACTGTGCGGCTGCGGCCCGGTGTGCTCGGAAACGTCGCGTCGACCGAGGAGGAGAGTTTCTCGGAAGGGCTGCTCGAGCATCCGCAGTACACGCGACCCCCGGTGTGGGAAGGCCGTGCGATTCCGGACGTTCTCCTGTCAGGCAACCATGCCGCGGTCGCCCGATGGCGGCGAGAGATGGCCGAGACCCTGACGCGCGAGCGGCGGCCGGATCTGTGGCAGGGCCACATCGCGCGCAAGACGAAGGAGTGAGGCGGCCTTTCAGCCGTCGGCAGCGCCCCTCACGGCCCGCGCACCCACGGCAAGTTCTGTCTTGATCGACGTCCCCTGTCCCCTTATACGGCGCAGGTTCGCGGGCTGAATCGGCGCGCGGACCCGGGCGCCCCGAGGCATTCCGTTTCTTCGCGGTTCTCTCGTCGGACGCGCCCGCGTTTCGAAGGAACGTCGACCTCATCTCTGGCGGGCGTTCGGGACATTCCCGAAACGGACCCGGAAGAAGACCGAGAGCTCTGGGGCGCGCAGATCTTCGCGGGAAAACCGCGGGCAGCATAGGAGTTGGTCAGATGAATCTGATCGCTGAACTGGAAGCCGAGCAAATCGCTGCGCTTGGCCAGACGATTCCGGATTTCAAGGCGGGCGACACGATCCGTGTCGGCTACAAGGTGACGGAAGGCACGCGGACGCGCGTGCAGAACTACGAGGGCGTGTGCATCAGCCGCCGGGGCGGCAACGGCATCGCCGGTGCGTTCACCGTCAGGAAGATCTCGTTCGGTGAAGGCGTGGAGCGGGTGTTCCCGCTGCACTCGACGAACATCGACTCGATCACCGTCGTGCGCCGCGGTCGCGTCCGCCGCGCGAAGCTCTACTATCTCCGGTCGCGCCGCGGAAAATCCGCGCGGATCGCCGAGGATTCGAATTACAAGCCGCAGAACGGCGCGAAAGCGTAAGGACGGGACCCATGAAAAAAGACACTCATCCCGATTACCACGTGATCGACGTGAAACTCACGAACGGCGACATCGTGCAGATGCGCTCGACCTGGGGCGCGGAGGGCGACACGCTGTCTCTCGACGTCGATCCGTCGGTGCACCCGGCCTGGACCGGCGGCACCTCGCGGCTGATGGACACCGGCGGCCGCGTGTCGAAGTTCAAGAAGAAATACGAAGGCCTCGGCTTCTGAGCCGACCTGTCGTCCGATCGCCGCACGCCGCCCCTCGGGGCGGCGTGCGCATTTTGGGGGCACATGCCTCGAGATCACCCTTCGCCCTTGCGCCACGGCCACTTGCCGTCGATCTCGACCTCGAGCGCGAAGCTGAGGAAGGTCCGCACCCCCACGACACCCGCCAGCACCGCGACGCTTTCGAGCGTCGGATCGATCGCGACCGTGGCGATGATGTCGGCGGCAACAAGGAATTCCAGGCCAAGCAGGATCGAGCGTCCGAGGCTGGAGCGAAAGTTGCGGT
>CAZPOK010000231.1:0-5370 GCA_964587905.1 uncultured Rhodobacterales bacterium
CCCTGACGCCCACGTACCAGTCGTGCACGTTGCAGGTCGGGTCGCAGTGGCCCGGCACGAGCTTCAGCTTGTCGTTCACTTTCAGAACACCGTCGGGGTCCGCGACGACCCCGTGCTCGTCGGAACATTTCACATATTCCACATCGTCGCGCCCGTAGATCACCGGGAGCCCCGAGTCGACCGACTGCGCCTTGAGGCCGGCGTCCACGATCGCCTTGTCGGGCTTGGCGTGGCTCATGACGGACGTCAGGATGAAAAGCGCGTTCTCCCATTCGCCGCTGTCGATGCGGTTTCCGTCCTTGTCGAGGATGCGCCCGTAATCGGCGTCCATGAAGGCGTAGGAGCCCGCCTGGAGCTCGTTGTAGACGCCCGAGTTCGATTCGAAGTAGTACGACCCGGTGCCACCGCCGCCGACGATATCGCACTCGATCCCTTCGGCCTTCAGCCCGTCGACCGCGTCCTTGACCATTGCCACCGCGACCGCGATCTTGGCCTTCCGGTCATCGTAGCTGTCGAGGTGCTGCATCGCGCCCTGGTAGGCCTGGATGCCGGCGAACGTCAGCCCCGGCGCCGCGTCGATGGCCTTGGCGATCTCGATGACCGCGGGCGTGGTCGTCACGCCGCAGCGACCCGCGCCGCAGTCGATCTCGACCAGGCATTCGATCGTCGTGCCATGCTTCTGCGCCGCCGCCGAGAGGTCCGGCACGTTCTCGATGTCGTCGACACAACAAATCGTCCGCGCGCCGAGCTTGGGCATCCGGGCGAGACGATCGATCTTTGCCGGATCACGGACCTGATTCGACACGAGGATGTCCTTGATCCCGCCGCGCGCGAAGACCTCCGCCTCGCTGACCTTCTGGCAGCAGACGCCAACGGAGCCGCCAAGCGTCTCCTGCAGTTTCGCCACGTCAACCGACTTGTGCATCTTGCCGTGCACCCGGTGGCGCATCCCGTGCGACTTGGCGTAGTCGCCCATCTTCGTGATGTTGCGCTCGAGCGCGTCGAGATCGAGCACCAGACAGGGCGTCTGGATCTCGCTCTCGTCCATGCCGATGGCGGCGGGAATGTCGAACCCAACCTCGAGGTCGTCGAATTTCACGGGTGCATTCATGGTGTTTCCTCCGGGCTCAGTTGATCCAGGGCAGCTTGTCGAGGTCGACGTTGCCGCCGGTGATGACGACGCCCACGCGCTTGCCCGCGAAGACGTCCCTGTTCTTCAGAATGGTGGCGAGCGGCGGCGCGCAGGAGGGCTCCATCACGATCCTGAGCCGCTTCCACGTCAGCTTCATCGCGTCGACGATCTCCTGTTCGGAACATGTCAGGATGTCGGTGACGTGGTTCGATACGAAGTGCCACGTCCGCTCCTTGAGCGGCACCTTCAGCCCGTCCGCGATCGTCTCGGGTGCATCGTCGGCGATGATGTGGCCCGCCTTGAAACTCCGAAAGGCGTCGTCGGCCTGCTCGGGCTCGGCGGCGTAGATCTTCACGTCCGGGGCGGCATGCGACAGCCACAGGCAGGTGCCCGAGACGAGCCCGCCGCCGCCGATCGGCGCGATCACCGCGTCGAGCCCGTGCACCTGCTCGACGAACTCCTTCGAACACGTCCCCTGCCCCGCGATCACCCGTGGGTCGTTGTAGGGATGGACGAACTCGGCGCCCGTCTCCTCGACGACCTTGGCGAAGGCCGCCTCGCGAGACGACGTCGAGGGCTCGCATTCCACGATGGTGCCGCCGTAGTAGCGGACCTGGTCCTTCTTGGCCTGCGGCGCTGTTCGCGGCATGACGACCGTGCAGGGAATGCCCCGCCGTCCCGCCGCGTAGGACAGCGACAAGCCATGGTTGCCCGAGGAATGGGTCGCCACGCCGCGCGTCGCCTGCTCTTCCGACAGGCCGAAGACGGCGTTGGACGCGCCGCGCACCTTGAAGGCGCCCGGCTCCTGGAAGTTCTCGCACTTGAAGAACAGCTCCGCCCCGGTGAGGTCGTCGAGGTATTCCGACTGGAGAACATGCGTCCGCCGGATATGCGGGGCGATGCGCTCGTGCGCCGCCTCCACATCCTCCCATGTCGGAATGTCGAGCTCGCCTGCATCCTTCATCACGCGGCCTCCTGCTTGGCACCCGCCTTCGGTCCGTGGCGATAGACCTCCTGCGCCGCCGCGACGCCCGAGCCGAGCGTCACCGGCAGCCCAAGGTCGACCATGACCATCTCGGCCGTCGCGATCCCCGAAAGCGCCATGGCGTCTGTGAGCTGTCCGAGATGGCCGATCCGGAACACCTTGCCGGCAACCTCGCCGAGTCCCGTGCCGAAGGCCATGCCGTAGGTGTCGGCCGCGCGCGTCACCACGTCGGTCGCGTCGAAGCCTTCCCGCGTCCGGATCGCGCTCACGGAGTTGGAATAGAGCTCCGGGCGCACCGCGCAAAGCTCCAGCCCCCATCCCCTCGCCGCCGCGCGCACGCCCTCGGCGATCCGCGCGTGGCGTGCGAAGACGGTGTCCAGTCCCTCGGCCAGCAGCATCTCGCAGGACTTGGCGAGCCCGTTCAGAAGCCCGACCGAGGGCGTATAGGGGAAACCGTTGACCGCGTAGCTCCGCCGCATGTCGCGGATGTCGAAGAAGCAGCGCGGGAGCCGGGCGGCTTCCACCGCCGCGATGGCCTTCTGCGAGAACCCGGCGATCGCGAGGCCCGCGGGCAGCATGAAGCCCTTCTGGCTGCCGGTGATGGCGACGTCGACGCGCCAGTCGTCCATGCGGAAGTCCATCGATCCGATCGAGGAGACGCCGTCGACGAAGAGAAGCGCGGGATGCCCCGCTGCGTCCATCGCCCGGCGCACCGCCGCGATATCCGACACGACGCCGGTCGCGGTTTCGTTGTGCGTGGCGAGCACCGCCTTGAAGGCGTGGCCGGCGTCGGCCGTCAGCACTTCCTCGTAGCGGTCGGCCGGGATGCCGTCGCCCCAACCTGCGTCGATCACCGTCACGTCGAGCCCGTACCGCTGGCACATGTCGATCCAGCGATGCGAGAACATGCCGTTCCGGCAGGCGAGCACCTTGTCGCCCGGCGACAGCGTGTTGGCCAGCGCCGCTTCCCAGGCGCCGGTGCCCGTCGCCGGGAACAGGAACACCTCGCCCGCCTCGGTCTTCAGCACTTTCTTGACGCCCGAAAGCGCGGGCTGGAGGATTTCGGCGAACAGCGACGACCGGTGGTCGACCGTCGGCATGTCCACCGCCTTGCGGAGCGCCTCCGGCATGTTGGTCGGCCCGGGAATGAAGACAGGGTTCTGCAGCGACATGGATCAGGTCCTCCCGAAGATCTCGCAGCTCTGGTATCCGACTCGCCCCCCAGTGCGCAATTTTTTTGAAATTGTTTTTCTCTCGACGGAAAATGTCGTTTCCCCATACATTTCATAGGCTTGATTTTTTCATCTTGCAAAAAATATTTTCAAATTATCCTTTGCAGCACCGGATTCTGCCGGATGGAGCCTCGAGATGCCCGACAGACGCCCCCGCGGACGCCCGCGCGCGTTCCACGACAAGACCGACCAGAACACCATCCAGTCGCTCGACCGGGCGATGATGATCCTCGAGGCGCTTTCGGCCTCTGGCGGCATGACGCTGTCGGAGATCGCGGGCGCGCTCGATCAGTCGCCCGCCACCGCCTACCGGGTGCTGACGACGCTCCAGACCCGCGGCATCGTCGAAACCGACCCCGCCGAGCAGACCTGGCACGTGGGCGCGGGCGCTTTCCGCATCGGATCGGCCTTCCTGCGCCGCACCAACCTCGTCGAACGCGCCCGCCCCGTGATGCGCGCCCTCATGGAGGCCACGGGCGAGACCGCCAATCTCGGGGTCGAGGCGGGCGACATGGTCCTCTTCGTCTCCCAGGTGGAGACCCACGAATCGATCCGCGCCTTCTTTCCGCCCGGCACCCGCTCGCCGATGCACGCCTCCGGCATCGGCAAGGCGCTTCTTGCAGAGCATTCCGAGACCCGCGTCCGGCGCCTCGCCGAGCGGGGCCTCGAGCGGTTCACCGGGCACACCCTGACCGATCCCGACGCGCTGCTCTCCGACCTCGCGGCGACCCGCGCGCGCGGATGCGCCGTCGACGACGAAGAAAAGAACGAAGGCATGCGCTGCGTCGCCGCGCCGATCTTCAACGCGACCGGAGAGCCCGTCGCCGGCATTTCGATCTCCGGCCCCTCGGCCCGGGTCACGCCGGAGCGCGTCGCCGGGATCGGCACCCATGTCCGCCGCGCGGCCGACACGCTCTCCAGCGCCCTCGGCGCCGAGGCCCGCGCCGCGGAGTAGCGGCTTCATCTCGGCGCAAATACTCCCGCCGGAGGCGACGGAGCGGCCGCAGGCCGCGACCCGAAAAGCGGCGCGCCGCAGGCGCGCCAATGCTGCGCGCCGCAGGCGCGACCCCCGGTGCGGCTCAGAGCTTGGCGTGCCGGTTCACGTCCTTGTAGAGCAGGTAGCGGAACCGCCCCGGCCCGCCCGCATAGCAGGCCTGCGGGCAGAAGGCGCGCAACCACATGAAGTCTCCCGCCTCGACCTCGACCCAGTCTCCGTTCAGCCGGTAGACGGCCTTGCCCTCGAGCACGTAGAGCCCGTGTTCCATGACATGGGTCTCGGCGAACGGGATCACCCCGCCCGGCTCGAAGCTCACGATGTTCACGTGCATGTCGTGGGAGAGGTCGTCGGGATCCACGAACCGCTGCGTCGCCCAGCGCCCGCCGGTGTCGGGCATCGCGAGAGGCGCAACATCGGCCTCCCGCGTCACGAAGGCCGCGGGCGAGGGTGCCCCGTCGATCGCTTCATAGGCCTTGCGGATCCAGTGGAATGTCGCGGTGTCCCTGCCCCGGTTCTTCGCCGACCACGTCGCCCCGGCCGGAATGTAGGCATAGCCGCCGGCCGCCATGGCGTGCTCGGCGCCGCCGAGCGTCAGCGTCAGCGCGCCCTCCGTCACGAAGACGACGCCCTCGGCGCGCGGATCGGGTTCGGGCCGGTCCGAGCCGCCGCCGGGGCCGACCTCCATGACGTACTGGCTGAAGGTCTCCGCGAAGCCCGAAAGCGGCCGCGCGAGGATCCAGGCGCGCGTGCCGTCCCAGTGCGGCAGGCTGGACGTGACGATGTCGGTCATCACGCCCCTCGGGATGACCGCGTAGGCCTCGGTGAAGATCGCGCGTCCGGTGAGGAGCTGGCTCTGCGGCGGCAGCCCGCCCGGCGGTGTGGCGTAATTGGACATGGCTCGCTATCAGACACGGATCGCGCCAACTGGCAAGGGGCTCCGCCCCCGTCGCGCGCCGCGCGACTCCCCCGGGATACTTGCGGACAGATGGAGGCGGAAGACGCAGCGCTACCCCCGCATCCGCTC
>CAZPOK010000232.1:0-5369 GCA_964587905.1 uncultured Rhodobacterales bacterium
AACTGCATGTCCTTGACGGGGGCGGTGTAGCTGGGCATCGGCGTCTCCTGTCGGTGGTCTTCGGTCTATCCGGCGGCGCGCTTCGGCGCCTTGAGCGAGGTGATCATCTCGGCGCCCCATTGGAGTTGCTGTTCGAGCTCGCCGATCGCCTCGTCGAGCTCCTCGCGCTGGCGGATCATCGCTTCGAGCCGCGTCCGGGCGAGTTCGTGGGTCTTCGTCAGCTGCGTCAGCTGCTGGTCTCCCATGTCGTAGAGGTCGAGCAACTGCCGGATCTCCTCGAGGCTGAACCCGAAGCGCTTGCCGCGCAGAATGAGTTTCAGGCGCGCCCGGTCGCGGCGGGTGAAGAGCCGCTTCTGGCCCTCGCGGATCGGGAACAGGAGCTCCTTCGCCTCGTAGAATCGGAGCGTGCGCGGCGTCACGTCGTAGGCGTCGCACATCTCGCGGATGGTCATCAGATCGTCGGTCATCGTCATGGTCGCTTGTTGTGTCATGCCGGGGACATGGATAGCGCAAGGCATAGTCTGCAAGATTGCTTGACGTTTACGTAATCGTGACGTCGCGTCACTTCGCGGCGGTGTGAAACAAGCGGAAAGGTGACGCGGGGTCCGGCGCAAAATCCGGCAATGCGGATGGCGTCAGTCGAGCGTGCCTGCGACCTCGTCGCGCAGCTGGCGGAGGTCCAGAATCGTCTCCCCGAGCGTCCTTCGCTCTTTCTCCAGAGCGACGAGCTGGCGGTCGGCGAGGCGGATGAACTCCTCGTACTGCGCCTTTGTGCCCTTCTGCTCGTAGATCTCGAGCCACTGGCGGATTTCCTCGAGGCTGAACCCGAACCGGCGTCCCCTCAGGATCAGCTTCATCCGCGCCGCCTCGCGCGGGCCGTACCAGCGCGCGCGACCGTCCTTCTCGGGGGCGAGGAGTTCGATGTATTCGTAGTAGCGCAGCGTGCGCGGCGTCACGTCGAACTCGGCGCACATCTCCTTGAACGAGAGCTTCCCCTCAGTCATCGCCGACCTCCCGGCGCGGAGGATAGACCTGCCGTGCGGGAGGTGCAATCGGGGCCGGCACGGCGCTTTTGCCCCTTGCGGCGGGTGCGTTGGCGGGCCGATAAGGGCACCATGACGACGGCAGCGGATACGGGCCGCAAGGCGGAGCTTGCGCGGCGGTTCATCGAGGCGATCCCGCACTCCCGGGCGCTCGGCATGCGGCTGGTCGAGATAGGCGCGGGCGTGGCCGAGATCGAGATGGACTACGACGACCGCTTCGTCGGCGACCCGAAGACCGGCGTGATCCACGGCGGGGCCGTCTCGGCGCTGATGGACACCTGCGGCGGCGCGGCGGTGATGAGCCATCCCCACGCGCCCGCCGGCACCGCGACAATCGACTTGCGGATCGACTACATGCGGCCCGCGACGCCCGGCCAGACGATCCGCGCGCGGGCGACCTGCTATCACATCACCCGGTCGGTCGCCTTCGTGCGCGCCGTGGCGACCGACGAAGAGGCCGACCGCCCCGTCGCCACCGCGACCGGCGCCTTCACCGTCGAACAGCCGGGGACCCCGGAATGAGCCGCCCGCCTCCCGAGCCGGTTCAGGTCGTCAAGCAGCGCCGCGACGGCGCGCTGCGGGCGCTGGTGGAGTCGGTGCCCTACGCCCGTTTCCTCGGGATCGACTTCGACCGGCGCGGCGATGAACTGACGGCGGTTCTGCATTTCGACGACAGGATCATCGGCAATCCGTTCCTGCCCGCCATCCACGGCGGCGTCACGGCGGCGTTCCTCGAGGTGACCGCGCAGATGGAGCTCTATTGGTCTCTGCTCTGGGAGGGGATGGAAAGCGGCCGGATCGACGTCGCCTCGCTCACGCCCGAGACCCTGCCGCGCCTGCCGAAGACCATCGACTTCACGGTGGACTATCTGCGAACCGGGCTTCCGCGCGATGGCTATGCCCGCGGACGGGTGAACCGGTCGGGCCGACGCTACGCGAGCGTCTTCGTCGAGGCCTGGCAGGACAACCGCGCGCGTCCTTTCGCCCAGGCGACCGGCCATTTCCTGATGCCGTCGCGCGATGAGTGACGGCTCGGTCGGGCCGCTGACACACCGGCGCGTCCTGAAGATCGCCGTTCCCATCGTTCTCTCCAACGCCACCGTGCCGATCCTCGGCGCGGTCGACACCGGCGTCGTGGGTCAACTCGGCGCCGCGGCGCCCATTGGCGCGGTGGGCATCGGCGCGATCATCCTGACCGGCATCTACTGGATCTTCGGATTCCTGCGCATGGGCACGGTCGGCCTGACCAGTCAGGCCATCGGAGGTTCCGACCAGCCCGAGGCGGACGCGCTCCTGACCCGCGCGCTGATGATCGGCCTCGGTGCGGGGCTCGCCATCATCCTGTTGCAGATTCCGCTCTTCGCCGGGGCCTTCCTTCTCGCGCCGGCCTCCGCGGAGGTCGAGACGCTCGCCCGCGAGTACATGGCGGTCCGGGTCTGGTCGGCGCCCGCGATCATCTCGATCTACGGGATCACCGGCTGGCTGATCGCCGCGGAGCGCACGCGTGCGGTGCTCGCGATCCAGGTGGCGATGAACGGGCTCAACATTCTCCTCGATCTCTGGTTCGTGCTCGGGCTCGGCTGGGGCGTGCAGGGCGTGGCGATCGCCACCTTCATCGCCGAATGGTCCGGTTTCGCGCTGGGCCTCTGGTTCTGCCGCGACGCGATCCTGCGGGGCCACTGGCGCGACTGGCCCCGCGTCTTCGATGCGGCCCGGCTTCGCCGCATGGCCAGCGTGAACGGTGACATCCTCATTCGCTCGCTTCTTCTGCAGGGCATCTTCATCTCGTTCCTGTTTCTCGGCGCGGACTTCGGCGATGTGCCGCTTGCCGCGAACCAGGTGCTCCTCCAGTTCCTGCAGATCACGGCGTATGCGATGGACGGCTTCGCCTTCGGCGCGGAGACGCTCGTGGGGCAGGCGCTGGGGGCCGGGCGGCGGGCGGCGCTCCGGCGCGCGGCGTGGCTCACGAGCCTCTGGGGCCTCGCGACCGGCGCTGCGCTCGCCGTCTTCTTCGCGCTCGCCGGGCCTGTGCTGATCGACGTGATGACCACGGCCGAACCCGTGCGGGTCTCGGCGCGCGAATTCCTTCCATGGGTGGTCCTCGCCCCGCTTCTGGGCGCGGCGGCCTGGATGCTCGACGGCATCTTCATCGGCGCCACGCGGACCCGCGACATGCGCAACATGATGGTCGTCTCGACGCTTATCTATGCCGCCGCCGTCGCGATCCTGACGCCGCTCATGGGCAATCACGGGCTCTGGGTGGCGCTGAACGTCTCGCTCGTGGCGCGGGGCCTCACGCTCTGGCTCCGCTATCCCGCGCTCGAAGCCCAGGCGGACAGGGTGGTGGCCTAGAGGATGTCGAGGACAGCCTCCGGCGGCCGCCCGAGCGTGAAGATGGTGCGCCGCCCGCCCCGCGACGAGCGGCGCGTCCGCGCCGTCACAGCCACTCCCCCTGCCTGGTGGCGACCGCCTGCGCGACGTTGCTGTGCCCGTCCCGCTCCAGCAGCCGATCGAGCCCTCTCGCGATCTTGGGGACGAGCGACAGACCCTCGTAGACCATCGCCGTATAGAGCTGCACGGCCGTCGCGCCGGCGCAGATCTTGGCATAGGCCTGCTCCGCCGACCCGACGCCGCCGACCCCGACGAGCGGCAGCGTCCCGTGAGTGAGCTTGGAAAGTCTGGCGAGCACACGCGTCGACCGTTCGAAGAGCGGCGCGCCCGAAAGCCCGCCTGCTTCCTGCGCGTCCGGGCTCGCCAATCCCTTTCTCGACAGCGTCGTGTTCGTCGCGATGATCCCGTCGATCCTGGAGGCGAGGGTGACCGCCGCGATCTCCTCGAGCTCTTCCTCCTTCAGATCCGGCGCGATCTTGACGAAGACCGGGATCGGTCGCGGCAGCTCCGTCCGCACCTCCGCCACGCTCTGCAAGACAGCCGTCAGCGCCGCGGCGCCCTGCAGGTCGCGAAGCTTCTCGGTGTTGGGCGAAGAGACGTTCACTGTCGCGAAGTCTATGAAGGCGCCGGTGATCCGAAGCACCCGGGCGAAGTCCGCGACCCTGTCGGCGCTCTCCTTGTTGGCGCCAAGGTTGAGGCCGACGGGAATGCGCCTTGGCTCTTGCGCGAGCCTGGCCGCGATCTCCTCGGCGCCCTCGTTGTTGAAGCCGAACCGGTTGATCACCGCGCGGTCTGCGGAAAGCCGGAAAAGCCGCGGCCTGGGATTGCCGGGCTGGGGCAAGGGCGTCGCCGCGCCGACCTCGACAAAGCCGAAGCCCGCGCGCATGAGCGGCCCCAGGGCCTCGGCGTTCTTGTCGTATCCCGCCGCGAGCCCGACGGGATTGGGCATCGCCAGTCCCGCCAGATCGGTCCGCAGTCGCGGCGACATGACGGGGCCGGGCAGGGGCAGGAGACCGGACCGCAGCGCCTGAAGCGAAAGCTCGTGCGCCCGTTCGGGATCGAGGCGGTGGAAGACCGCGAGGCCGAGACGCTCGATCAGGCTCATGCCATGTCTTCCGGAAAGACGTGGCGCCCGTCGGCGAGCGGCAGCGGTTTCGCCCAGACGACCTCGTCGCGACGCAGCACGCGGTAGAGATGCGGGAACAGCTGGCCGCCTCTCGAGGGCTCCCACCTGAGCGCGTCGCCCATGCGGCCGGCCTCGAAGGCCACGAGCCACAGACCGTCCTCGCCCGCGAAGTGCTTCCCCGCGGTCTCCGCCGCCTGCCCGGCGGTCGAGAAGTGGATGAACCCGTCGGCGAGATCGACGGGCGCGCCCCGCGTCTCGCCTGCGGCCTCGAACGCCTCCCATTCCGAAGAGCGGAGAATTTTGTAGATCAGCATGCGTCGAGGCTTGGACCCTGCCTCGCGCACGGTCAAGCGGCCTGCGTCATGTGCACGTCACACGCCACCGCTTTCTTCGCCCGCGATGGGGCTTTGACTCGGTCCCGCTATGGCGTCACTCTGGCGTCACAAACCTTTCAGGGAGACTTCCGACCATGATCGCAAGACTGCTCGCGAGTTCCGCCGCCCTCGCCGTGACGGCTGGCGCGGCGGCGGCCGACTACACGCTGCACGTCCTTCACATCAACGATCTGCACAGCCGGATCGAGCCGATCAACCGGTTCGATTCGACGTGCTCGGCCGAGGACAACGAAGCCGGCGAATGCTTCGGTGGCGTGGCGCGTCTTCACACCAAGATCAACGAGCTTCGCGACCAGATCGCCTCCGAGGGCGGCAACGTCATCGTGGTCGACGCCGGAGACCAGTTCCAGGGCTCCCTGATGTACACGACCTACAAGGGCGCCGCCGAGGCCGAGTTCATGAACATGATCGGCT
>CAZPOK010000233.1:0-5237 GCA_964587905.1 uncultured Rhodobacterales bacterium
CCTTCACGATCAAGCGGAAGAACCCGATCAACGAGCCGCTCTTCGTGGGCGAGACGGGGACGGAAGGCTTCAACCCCTATGCCCAGATCATCGTCAACGAGGCGCGGCGACGAGGGATCACCGTCAAGCCGATCGACGCGGAGGCAGGGTACTTCGAGCTTCGCTTCGGCGGCCGACGGATCCGCTGTCGGGAGGCGCTGAGCGAGTTGACCTCCGCCGTCGCGATGTCGATCTGCGACGACAAGCGGGTCACGCGCCGGATCGTGAGCAGCGCCGGCGTGGAGGTGGCCGAAGAGGCTGAAGCCGACACACCGGAGGCGCGGGCCGTCCTGCTCGAAAAGCACGGGTCGCTTGTCGTGAAGCCGGCCCGCGGCGAGATGGGCAACGGGGTTTCGGTCGATCTCAGGACGCCCGAGGAAGTCGAGAAGGCCGTCGACTGGGCACGCACGTTTTCGAGCGACGTCGTAGTCGAGCAATACATGCCCGGCGACGATCTGCGCCTCGTGGTGATCGGCGGCCGGGTCGTGGCCACGGCGATCCGGCGGCCTGCGGCGATCGTCGGCGACGGGGTGCGAAAGGCCCGGGATCTCATCGACGCGCAGAGCCGCCGGCGTGCCGCCGCGACGGGCGGTGAAAGCCGGATCCCGATCGACGACGAGACCGAGCGCTGCCTCGGCAACGCGGGCTACGGCTTTGACGACGTCGTTCCCGAGGGCGTCGAGGTGAAGGTGAGGAAGACGGCGAATCTCCATACCGGCGGCGTCATCCTCGACGCAACGGGCGAGACCCACCCGGCGCTGATCGACGCCGCGGTCCGTGCGGCAAAGGCGATCGACATTCCCGTCACCGGAATCGACCTCATCGTGAAGAGCCCTCGCGAACCCGACTACGTCTTCATCGAGGCGAACGAACGCCCCGGCCTCGCCAACCATGAACCGCAGCCCACCGCGCAGCGTTTCATCGACCTGCTGTTTCCCCTGTCCATGGGAATGCAGTCGCGCGAGCGCGACTTCGAGCCCGAGCGCTCCTTGGAATAGCGCGGCTGACGGGCGGGACGGCGCGTCGGTTGACGCCCGCTCTGCATCCGTCATGGTGGGCTGGACGTGACGGCCAGAGAGGTTCGTCGCGGGGGAACAGAAGGCAGGAAAACCAGGAATGGCAGAGGACGAGGGACGTCTCGACATCGACATCGGCTACTTGCAGGATCGCCTCGCGGCGCTGCTCGAGATCCCCAGTCCGACGGGCTATACAGACAACATCGTCCGGCACGTCTGCGAGATCCTGGACTCCTTCGACGTTGAATACGAACTGACGCGCCGAGGCGCGATCCGTGCACGTCTTCCCGGGGTTCAGTCTGCCGGGGCACGCGCCATCGTCTCGCATGTCGACACGCTGGGCGCGCAGATCAAGGCGCTCAAGGACAACGGTCGACTGGAGATCATTCCCATCGGCACCTGGTCGGCGCGCTTCGCTGAAGGCGCGCGGGCGACGATCTTCACCGGCCGAGGATCCTACCGCGGCACGATCCTGTCGCTCAAGGCTTCGGGCCACACCTTCGGTGAAGGGGTCGACGAGTTGCCGATCGGCTGGGACTACGTCGAGTTGCGGGTCGACGCGCGCTCCATGGACGCCGACGATCTCCATTCGCTGGGCATCGAGATCGGAGACATCGTCGCCATCGACCCGCAGCCGGAGTTCATCGACAACGGATTCATCGTCTCGCGGCACCTCGACAACAAGGCGGGCGTCGCGGTCATGCTGGCCGCTCTGAAGGCGCTCGTCGATGCGCCACCGCCGCCGGTCGACATCTACTGGCTGTTCACCATCGCCGAGGAGGTGGGGCATGGCGCCGCCGCGATCCTCCTGCCCGAGATCGCGTCGATGGTGGCGGTCGACAACGGCACGTCGGCACCGGGCCAGAACTCGTCCGAGTTCGGCGTTACCCTGTCGATGGCCGACATGAGCGGTCCGTTCGACTATCACCTGACGCGCAAGCTTGCCGATCTTTGTACCGAGAACGACATCGGCTACCGAAAGGACGTGTTCCGCCACTACCGTTCGGACAGCGCATCGGCGATCGAAGCCGGGGCGGACGTGCGCACCGCGCTCGCCACCTTCGGCGTCGATGCGAGCCACGGCTACGAGCGCATCCACATGCACGCGCTTCGATCCCTCGCGGAGCTTCTGACGGCCTTCTCCCGCAGCACCGTCGAGATCACGCGGGACAAGCGGACGATGGGCGATCTGGAGGGCTTCACGCGCCAGCCGACAGCGCCCGCCGAACCGGATGTCGACGACGCGGCGGACTGGACGGAACGGAGCTAGCTGCTTCCCGGGGTCTCGGGCAGGAACTGGCGCTGGACGATGCTCTCCTGGTCCCGCATCACGTCCTGAGCCGTGATCATGTGCGCGCGCATGATCGACCGCGCCGCCCCCACGTCCCCGGCGCGAAGCGCCTGGATCAGACGCACCTGATAGTCCCGCCCCTTGCGACGGAAGTCGGGGATGCGTCGGCGGTAGATCTTCCGGCAGATGGTGAGGTCCTTCAGAAGGCTGATGAGAAACCGGCACTGGAACCGGAGCAGCGGGTTCGGCGAGAACGACGCGAGGATTTCATGAAAGGTCAGCTCCGCGATCCGCTGCGTTTCGAGTTGCTCGATCGTCTCGGGCGGTTCCTTGTAGACAGCCAGAACCTCCTCGAGTTGGCGGATCTGGTCTTCGGCGAGGTTCCCCGCCAGCTGCGACACGAGCACAGGTTCGAGAGCCCGGCGCAATTCGTAGATGTCGGAAATTCCGATCTCGTTGAAGTAGAAGTAGTTGCCGAGAAGCGCCTTGGCGCGCGCCTCCGACACCTCGTTGACGAAAGCGCCGCCGCCCGGTCCGGTGCGCGTGCGGATCAGACCCTGCGCCTCGAGCACGCGCAGCGCCTCGCGGATCGTGCCCTTGGCCATTCCGAAATGCGCCATGAGGTCCGCCTCGGCCGGAAGACGGTCGCCCGGCTGCATCCCGCGGTCGACGACCCAGTCCTTGATGGCGGCCGCGGCGCGCTGCGGCCGGCTCATCCGGGGGGTGTCAGCGGGCGGGGTGATGGCAGGCGGCGTAGTGTCCGGGGCCATGGTCTGTGAACTCCGGTCTGACGGTTCGGCAGATATCGGTCGCCGCCGGACAACGCTTCGCGAAGGCGCAACCGGGCGGTGGGTCGAGCGGGTCGGGAAGCTCGGCATCGACGCCCTCCGGGGCGGAGAGCGGGCGTCCGACGGTCGGCGCACTCCGGGCGAGAAGCGCGGTGTAGTGGTGGCGGGGGTGTGCAAAGATCTCGCGCGCCGGCGCGAGCTCGACGATCCGGCCGAAGTACATCACCGCGATTCGGTCGGCTACGGCCTCCACCACGGCGAGGTCATGGGTGATGAAGAGGTAGGTCAGGTCGAACTCGTCCTTCAGACGTGCAAGGAGGTTCAGCACCTGCGCCTGCACGCTGACATCGAGCGCCGAGACGGGTTCATCCAGCACGAGGATACGTGGCGCGGCGGCCAGCGCGCGGGCGACGCCGATGCGCTGCGCCTGCCCGCCCGAGAACTCGTGTGGGTAGCGGTCGAGGAACTCGCGGCGCAGGTTCACCGCGTCGAGGATCTCGTCGATCCGTTCCGCGCGTCGTGCGGCCGGCATGCCGTGGAGAAGCTTCAGCGGCGCCTCGAGAATCTGGCGGATTGTCTTTCGCGGGTTGAGCGAGCTGATCGGATCCTGGAACACGTACTGGATGACCTTTCCGAAGGCGGCGGGATCCTTGCCCGCGACCTTGGCGTAGTCCGTGCCCTCGATCTCGATCGTGCCGCCTGTCGGCGGCAGGAGTCCGACGATCATCCGGGCAAGCGTGGACTTGCCGCAGCCGGATTCGCCCACAATGCCGAGTGTCTCGCCGCGCGGTACGTCGAGGCTCGCGTCCTGCACGGCGTGGACCGCGGGCTTCTCGCGGCCGAAGATCGTGCGCCCGCCGCCGAAGCGCTTGTCGAGGTTGCGGATCGCGAGGGTCGGGGCCGTCATGCGACGCGCCCTGTTTCAGTCTCGGGAAAGAGGCACCGCACGGCGCGGTCGCCCGTAAAGGGGTCGAGCGTTATCTCTCCCTGCCGGCAGACGTCGCGCGCCTTGTCGCAGCGCGTCGCGAAAGCGCAACCGGGGGGCAGATCGTCGACGGCGGGCGGCAGGCCGGGGATCGCATGGAGCTCGCGCTGGCCCTCGCCCAGTTCAGGGACGCAGGCGATGAGCCGGCGGGTGTAGGGGTGCGCGGGATCGGAAAGGACATCGGGCGTGCGACCGGTCTCGACGATCCTGCCGGCGTACATCACCGCCACACGGTCGCAGAGCTGAGCGATGACGCCGAAATCGTGGGTGATGAACAGGATGGCCACGCTGCGCTCGCGCCGGAGATCGTCGAGGAGCGAGAGGATCTGCGCCTGCACCGTCACGTCGAGCGCCGTCGTCGGTTCATCGGCGATTATGAGATCGGGGTCGTTGACGAGAGCCATGGCGATGCCGACCCGCTGACGCATTCCGCCCGACAGTTCGTGCGGATAGTCGTCGAGCCGGTTCTTGGCGTTGGGGATGCGGACGGCCTCCAGCAGCTCCAGCGCCCGTTGCCGCGCCTCTGCCCTCGCCACGTCGTGATGCGACCGGATCGCCTCCACGATCTGGTCGCCGATGCTGTAAAGCGGGTGGAGCGTGGAAAGCGGATCCTGGAATATGTAGGAGATGCGGTCGCCCCTGAGGTCGCGGAGCTGCGAGAAGCGCGCGCCGACGATTTCGTCGCCGGAGTAGCGGACCGCGCCCGCCGCGATCACGCCGGGCGGCGAGGCGACAAGACCCATGATGGAAAGCGCCGTGACCGACTTGCCCGATCCGGATTCCCCGATGAGCCCCAGGCATTCGCCGGGCTTGACCGTCAGCGTGACGTCGTTCACCGCCTTCAGCGTCCGGGACCCGATCCGGAATTCCGTGCGCAATTCCTGCACGTCGAGAAGGCCGGGCTCCGCTGGCGGTTCGGGCACATGGTCCCTGTCGACGATCGTGCGCGCCATCGGCCGCGTCAGCGCGCCGGACCGCAGCCGGGGGTCGAGCGCGTCGCGCACTCCGTCGCCCAGAAGGTTCACGCTCATCACGATCACGAAGATCATGAGGCCGGGAATGATCGAGGCGTGCGGGTCGGTGATGAGCGCGTTCCGCCCCTCGCCCAGCATCGAGCC
>CAZPOK010000234.1:0-2172 GCA_964587905.1 uncultured Rhodobacterales bacterium
TCGTACCGCCCCGCGGACCGCGTCGCGCGCCCTGTGGCGCCAGGGCGACACCCTGGCATGCAGGCACGAGACCTCACATCATCGCCCTTTCAAGAACAGCCGTCGGCGAGGCATGAGATTGGAGCGAAACGGGAAACATTGCCGGGAGGGGGACTCGGAGACCATGACCCGCTACACGCCAGCGCTCCTCGCCGCCATCCGGGCCGGGGAGATCATCGACGAAGACAGGTTCGGACTGTGCCCACGGAGGCAGCGCTTCAGGCCGCTGACGCTTACGGCCGCCATGCGCACCGACCGAAGGCCATCTGCCGGCACGGAGTGCGCGGCTCGCATCCTCAGACGCGGACAGTTCACCCGAACGGCCGATCCGTCCGACGGTCACGTCTGAGAGCGCGCCGCCCACCTCGTCTATGAAATGTCTCGATGTGTCTTCTTGACGTGACGTGTCAGGAAGTCCCCTGCGAGGCCCGGCAGCTTTTCCGCAACGGTGCGTCGCTTGAACCACAGCATCACCAGCGCGAAGGTCGCAAGGACGGCGACGACGAACCACGGATCGACCCCCGCCCATAAGGCCATGAATGACTCGGCCATTGTACTCTCCTTTACTCGTTCCTCGAGCCGAAACACGGCCCGTACACTGTCCCGAACGCTTGGCGAGAGGTCACTCCTGCACTCCCCGAGCGGGACTGACGCGTGTCTGGCATGGCAGTCTGGCCACTGAACGACCGAAACCGGGTCAAATGCGATCTATTTTGTGAAGCATCAGCCCTGATACCGCGCCGACACGCGACGTCGTGATTGCCCCGCTCGTTGCGGCCTGACATGTGCACGCGCGGCGCGGGAGGCCTGGTGACTGGTGAGGAAGACGCTTCCCTCAGCTTGGGGAGGTGCCCTTCCGGTGCCCCGCCAGATGCTCGCGCGCCTCCCGGGCGAGGACGCTTTCCTCGTCGGTCGGAAGCACGAGGACGCGCACCCGGCTGTCCGTGGTCGAAATCTCCATCGCGTTGCTGGTGTTGGCAGAGGGATCGATGTCGATGCCCATCCACGCCGTGCCGTCGCAGACGCGTTGCCGGATCGTCGCCGAATTCTCCCCGATCCCACCGGTAAAGACCACGGCGTCGAGGCCGCCGAGCGCTGCGGCGAGGGCGCCGAGTTCCCGCCGCACGCGGAACACGAAGTAGGAGATCGCGTCGGCCGCCTCCGGCGCACCTGACGCCTCCAGCGTCCGCATGTCGTGCGACAGTCCCGACAGTCCGAGCAATCCCGAGCGGCGGTAGAGGAGGTCGGTGATCGCGTCGACGTCCAGCCCCTCCTCGGACATGAGATAGAGGACGACGCCCGGGTCGAGCTGGCCGGACCGGGTGCCCATCGGCAGCCCGTCGAGCGCGGTGAAGCCCATCGTCGAGGCAATCGACCGGCCGCCGTGGAGGCCGCACATCGACGCCCCGTTGCCCAGGTGCGCGACCACGACCCGGCCCGCGTGCAGGTCAGGGTCGAGCGCGGCCAGTCTTCTGGAGATGTAATCATAGCTCAGGCCATGGAATCCGTACCGCCGGACGCCGCGCTCGTAGTAGTCCCGTGGCAGGGCGAAGGTGTCGTTGACCCAAGGGTGGCCGCGGTGGAAGGCCGTGTCGAAGCATCCCACCTGCACAGCGTGGGGAAACGTCTCCGCCGCGGTGCGGGCGGCCGAGAGATTGTGCGGTTGGTGGAGCGGCGCGTAGGGGGAGAGGCCGGCGAGGTCCTCCAGCACGTCGTCGGTGAGGATCACGCTCCCATCCCGGTGCGGACCGCCATGGACGATCCTGTGGGAGACCGCGGCGACCCGGACGTCCACCAGCCGTTCGGAGATGAGATCCAGGACGGCCTCGAGCGCGGCGCGGTGTCCGTCGCCGGTCGGCTTGAGGTCACGGCGCACCTCTGCGTCCCCGGCCCAATGGGCGCGCAGCGCGGGATCGGTTCCGATCTGCTCGACCTGCCCGCTCAGCACCGGACCCTCTTCCGCGTCGGCAGGATAAAGCGCGACCTTCAGGGACGACGACCCCGCGTTCAGCGTCAGGATGTAGCCGGTCATTCCGCCGCGCGCATCTTCCGGGCGCCCCCCGCGGTCCGCGCCCGGTGGAGCGCCGCGACTGCGCAGGAGGCGAGCCGGGCCATGTCGTCGTCCGAACGGGA
>CAZPOK010000234.1:2272-5230 GCA_964587905.1 uncultured Rhodobacterales bacterium
GCATCGATCGAGGAGGGCATGTCCGGGTTGACCGTCTCGACCGCGGACAGGACGCCCACCTTCGGCTCGTCGATACCGATCGACAGCGCCACGTCGATGGCGTTCTGTACGATGTCCATCTTTGTCCTGAGATCGGGCTGGATGTTCACCGCCGCATCTGTGACCAGAAGCGGATGCGCGAGGCCCGGCACGTCCATGACGAAGACATGGGTGAACCGCCGCCCGGTCCGCAGCCCCCTCTCCTTCCGGAGCGCCGCGCGGAGTAGGTCTTCGGTGTGGAGATGGCCTTTCATCACCGCATCGGCCCGCCCCTCGGCGACGAGGTCCACCGCACGGTGCGCCGCCAGGGCATGATCGGGCTCGTCGATGAGTTCCACGCCGTCGAGCTCCTCGCCAAGCTCCCTCGCGGCGGCCCTGATCAGGTCGGCCGAGCCGATCAGGATCGGCGTCACCACGCCGCTGGCCTTCGCCAGCAGGGCACCGCCAAGCGATCTGGGCTCCTCCGGCGCGACGATGGCGGTCACGATGGGCGGAAGTGCCTTCGCCATCTCGATGATCCGTTCGAAATGCGTGTGCCGCTGCACGACGAGACCGGGCACCTCGAGCACGTTGAACCTGAGCTTCTTCACCGGCGCGGTCACTTCGGCTTCGCCCTCGACGAGAAGCCTGTCGTCCGACGTGCGCCGGACTTCCGTCGCAAGGCGCACGACATGCTCCGGCAGCTTCTCGACGACGCGGACGCACACGACGAGTTCGTCGCCCGCCATCGTCCGGTCGTGAAAGCTGAAGGATTGGCGCCGGTACAGCGTCCCGGGCCCCGGCAGGAGGTTGCCAAGCACAGCCGAGATCAGGGATCCGACCCAGAGCGATGGGGCAATGATTTCGGGCACGCCATCGCCGTCGCCATCGTAGGCGCCGAGGTGCATCGGGTTGTGGTTGCCGGACGCGTTCGCGAAGACGAGGAAATCGTCTTCGCGTGCGATCCGCTTCAGTCTGGCCTCTTCGCCGACCGCGAGTTCGTCGTAGGTGCGATTCTCGATCATCATTCCGCCGCCATTCCTGGACACGGGCCCACCTTGGGGCGTCGCGCCCGGATCTTCCAGCATATCTTCGGGAACACTCTCAAGCCCCCGAAGGCTAGCGGAACCGCCTGAGGACCGGGAAGCGGGCGGCGGACCGACGGGCGTGACGTCCCGCGGTCCGCACGCTGTCAGTCAACCTGTCCCGGCGGCTCTCGGAACGATGACGTCTGAACCGCCCTCCCGTGCGCGCGAGGACAGGCGGTGGAGCAGGTCCACCTGGCCCGACGCCCCGGTCTTGGAGTAGATCGAGTGCAGATGCGACCGCAGGGTCGTGCCGCGGATGCCGAGTTGCTCTGCGATGACCTTGGTCATCATCCCCTCCCGCATCATCGCGCAGATCCGGAACTCGCTGCGGCTGAGATGCGCCGGGTTGTCGGGACCGAGGAGATCCGTCTTCGCGTCAGGCGTCGCCTCCGTGGCGGGGCGTGCCCGCGTCCGGCGCATCATCGCCTGCGCGGAACCCGGCAGCCGCCGCGACCACGCGAGAGCCAGCGCGGGGGCCATCGAGGCGAGAAGGGCATCCGTCGATGACCGGATCGACGCCCTGAACTGGAACTCGATGACGTCGCATCCGCCGTCCCGAATTTCGAGAATGACGAGTGCGACATCATGGATTGCCGTCCCGTCAAGCAGGTCCACGGCATCTTCGAGACCTGCCGAGTAGCCATCCTTCAGGAAGTCGGAAAGAAAAAGCGCCGTTCCAGGGATGAGCGTGTATTCGGACGCTTTCAGGATGCGATCCGCAAGACATGGCGGTCGTCGGTCCGAAAAGAGTTGACCCGCGGTCCTGTCCGAGACGCAGACCCGGCGCACGTGCTCACCTTCGATCCGCAAGACGGTGGCGCGATCGGCAAGAAGCAGGCGCCTCAGCTCCGAAAGATTTGCGAACGCCTCCCCGCTCCCACGCAGCGACGTCGCCATTTCCACGACAGCCTCGAAGGCCAGAGGCGCAGGCATACTACCGGCTGCGGTGTCCGCACTTTCAGAATGCATGAAATAACCCCAACATCGAACTCGTTACACGCGCAGTCCTGAAAAACTGCCGGATGCGCTATCGGGAGTTTCCCGGGGTTTGGGGTGCGTCGTCCACATTGGGCAGGACTGCTTGATGAGAGAAAAGATATTGACGCAGCGCAAATTCTTGAAAACAAATGATAATTTTGGATCATGAACTGAAAATTAACGGGGCGTTCACCTTCAGGATCATTTGCCTAGGAACAATGGAGGCGTCTAGGAGTCTTTTGTCTCAAAGATTCATCCGCTTGATCAAAAGAATCACTTCAAGCCGCTTCCGGCGAGCTGAATCAGGCCGGAATCGTGCCAGTATTGGGGCGCAGTGAGGACGGACCGCCCAGATTCCGCCTGAATTACAACCTCCGGGCGAATTTCCCAAACACCTGAACGATGTGGAGCCCGGATCTCCTGCCGTAATCTGGCTTCGATTTCGGTGGGCTGCTGCTTTCGGAATCGGCCCCTCGAGCGAGGGACTTTGTAACGAGTGACCATGAAAAGGATGAATGAAATGTTTATCAGCAAGCTGAAGACCTTCCTCAAGAACGAAGACGGCGCGTCGATGGTGGAATACGCCGTGGCGCTGCTCGTCGTGACCGCGATTGGAGTAACCGCCATGTCCAATCTCGGCGCCGAGGTGAAGGGCAACGTCGACACCGCCTGCAACACAATCGATGCGGATGGCACCTGCGGATAATCGAACGAGACTCGATCGTTTAGATGGGGCCGCAAAGTCGAAACGCGGTTTTGCGGCCCTACAAGAAATCGCCCTAGGGTAAGGTCCAGCGCGTCCTGGACACTTTGGAGGTCAAGATGCGAGCAAGATCATTCATAGTTACAATTGTTGGAGTCGGGATCGCAGCTG
>CAZPOK010000235.1:0-5216 GCA_964587905.1 uncultured Rhodobacterales bacterium
TCCTGCACCTCGACCGAGGCCTCGTCGGGCAGGCCGAACTCCCACAGCGGCACCTCGAAGCCGAACTCCGCGGGCTCGTGCGGGTCGATCAGGACGTGGAACAGGAGGTAGTTGCCGCTCTCCGCGTCCATCCGACCGTAGTAGAGCACCCGGTCGTCATCCGCGGGATAGAAACGGAGGTTGAGAAAATCGCGCAGCGCCGGTTGTTCGCGGCGCAGGCGGTTCATCAGCCGGATGTCGTCCTTGATGTTGCCTTCCGCATCGAGATCGCGGTTCTTGATCTCGTATTTCTCGGAATGGAGGTATTCCTCGCGTCCCGGAAGCGGCTCGGCCTCGCAGAACTCGTAGCCCGAATAGACGCCGTAGTTGCCCGCGAGCGACGCGGCCATGACAAGGCGGGTGCGGAAGCCGGGGCGGCCGGAATACTGCAGGAAGTAGGGATTGATGTCGGGCGTGTTAACGAAGAAGTTCGGCCGCATCACGTGCCGCGCCTCGCTCGTCGTCAACTCCTCGAGGTACTCGGTCAGTTCCGCCTTCGTGGAGCGCCAGGTGTAGTAGGTGTAGCTCTGGTTGAAGCCGACCTTGGCGAGCCGCTTCATCAGCGCGGGCCGGGTGAAGGCCTCGGACAGGAAGATCGCCTCGGGATAAGCCTTGCGCACCTCCGCGATCACCCATTCCCAGAACGGGAACGGCTTTGTGTGCGGGTTGTCGACGCGGAAGCTCAGGACGCCGTGTCCGGCCCAGAACAGGAAGATGTCGCGTACCGCCTCCCAGAACGGCCGGTTCGGGCCGCCGTCGTCGAGGTAGTAGCGGAAGTTGACGATGTCCTCGTACTTCTTTGGCGGATTCTCTGCGTACTTGATCGTCCCGTCGGGGCGGCGTTCGAACCACTCGGGATGCTCGGTGATCCAGTGGTGGTCGGGCGAGGCGTTGAGCGCGACGTCGAGGGCGATCTCGAGATCGTGCTCGCGCGCCGCCGCCACCAGACGGTCGAAATCCTCGATCGTGCCGAGATCGGGATGGACGTGGCGGAAGCCGCCCTCCGCCGTGCCGATGGCGTAGGGGCTGCCCACGTCGCCCGGCTCGGCGCGAAGCGCGTTGTTCCGCCCCTTCCGATTGGTCTCGCCGATCGGGTGGATCGGTGGAAAGTAAAGCACGTCGAACCCCAGGTCACGGACATAGGGCAGATGGCGGATCACGTCGTCGAAGGTGCCGTGCTGGTGGTCCGGCCCCAGCGAGCGCGGGAAAAGCTCGTACCACGCGCTGAACGCCGCGCGTTCGCGGTCGACCCAGAGCGGCAGGTCGCGGCCGTAGTGCGTCGCATTCGCCCGCGGCCCCACACGCGTCATCAGAACGCGCGTTTCGTCCGCCATCAGGCGGTCGAGCGCGCGGTCGGTCTTGAGCGCTTTCCGCAGGTCGATGAGTGCCTTGCCGTCCTCGCCGCGCGCCTTGAGCGGCGCGATCATCAGCCGTGCCTCCTCGATCTCCACGTCCACCGATTGTCCGGCCGAGACCTTCTTCGCGGTATCGTGGCGCCAGGTGCCGAAGAGGTCGCGCCAGGCGCGGATGGCGATCCGGTGCGGGCCCGCCTCGCGCGGCTGCACCTCGGCCGACCAGCGGTCGTTGCCGAGATGCCGCATCGCAACCGTCTCGACCGACGTGCCGCCGGGTCCGACGAGGTCGACCTCGGCTCCGAACGACTCGTGCCCGTCGCCGAAGATGTCGGCCGAAACCGTCACCTCCCGCCCCGCGACCGCCTTGCTCGCGAAGCGGCCGCAATCGATCTCGGGTTCCACGGCCTCTATGGCAATCCTGCGGGCGGCAAGATCGGCGAGAGTGTCCGTCGATGTATCGTCGGCCTTTCTGCGGTTCACGGCGTCCCTGTCCCGTTCATGCTTGTTGAGACAGGATCAACGAACTGAACCGACCGAGGTTCCAAGAGCCCGCAGCGAGCGCCGGGCGGCTCGCGGCGTCGGGGCCGCGGACGCATCACGGATCAGCGCGGCCGATGCGCGCGGAGATCCGCTTCACGCCGCGCGGCGGGCTCCTGAACGCTCTCTGGAGGGGACGCACGACACTCCCAAAACCGTTGCCCGGACGCGCAATCGGTCTCAGGCGATTGAAATGACACGCGAACGGCGTGGTAAAATAATTTTACCGGTTTTGCACATTCGGGCCGTTGCATCTGTTGCTCTGCGCCCGCGCGGTGCTATAGATGGCTCTGTCTCCGAGGCAACCCGTCGTGAGATCAGGCTAGAGGGAGGAAACAATGTCTGACCGTCAACGTTTCAACCGCCGATCCTTTCTGAGGAAATCGGCACTCATGGGCGGCGCGGCCGCCGGAAGCGCGCTCGCCGCGCCGGCTGTGCTCGCGCAGGCGCCCATCGTACTCAAGATGCAGACATCATGGGGCGCGGCGAACATCTGGGACGAGTTCGCGAAGGACTACGCGACCCGCGTCGGCGAGATGTCGGGCGGACGGCTTCAGGTCGACGTACTCCCGGCGGGTGCGGTCGTGGGCGCGTTCCAGGTCATGGACGCCGTGAACGACGGCGTGCTCGACGCGGCGCACTCGGTGCCCGTGTACTGGTACGGCAAGAACAAGGCAGCCTCGTTCTTCGGAACCGGCCCGGTGTTCGGCGGCGACGCCAACACCATGCTCGGCTGGTTCTACGAAGGCGGCGGCGCGGATCTCTACCGTGAACTGACCCAGGACATCATGGGCCTCGACGTCGTCGGGTACATGGGCTTCCCGATGCCGGCCCAGCCCTTCGGCTGGTTCAAGGGCGAGGTGAACACCGCCGCCGATCTCGACGGCTTCAAGTACCGGACCGTCGGCCTCGCTGCCGACCTCCTGCAGTCGATGGGCATGTCCGTCGCCCAGCTTCCGGGCGGTGAAATCGTGCCGGCGATGGAGCGCGGCGTCATCGACGCGTTCGAGTTCAACAACCCGTCCTCGGACAAGGACTTCGGCGCGCACGACGTGGCGAAGAACTACTATCTCTCGTCCTACCACCAGGCCTCCGAGAGCTTCGAGTTCCTGTTCAACAGGTTCACGCTCGAAGAACTCGACCCCGATCTTCAGGCGATCCTGAAGTACGGCGTCGAGGCGGCATCGACGGCGAACACCGCGAAGGCACAGCGCCGGTATTCCGCCGACCTGCAGTGGCTGCAGGACGAGGCCGGCGTGACCGTGCACCGGACGTCGCAGGACATCCTCCAGGCGCAGCTCGAAGCCTGGGACGGGCTCATCGCCGAGCTTGAAGAGGACGAGTTCAGCAAGCGCGTGATGGACAGCCAGCGGGAGTGGGTCGAGCAGGTCGCCTACTACGAGCTCATGAACAAGCCGGACCTCGCGCTCGCCTACGAGCACTACTTCCCCGGCCGTCTCGCGATCTGATCCGGCATCGCTGACACGACGGCCCCGGCGGGTTGACCGCCGGGGCCCTTCTGTCGAACAGGGAGAATCCCCGTGGTAGGTTTCATCCGCTTCGCGGACAATCTGTCGGCGTGGTTCGGCAAGGCTTTCGCCTGGCTGATCGTGCTCATGGCCGCGGGGACCGGCTATGAGGTCTTCGTGCGCTATGTCCTGAACAATCCGACCGCCTGGGCGCTCGACGTGTCCTTCATCATGTACGGAACGCTCTTCATGATGGGCGGCGCCTACACGCTGTCGCGCGGCGGCCATGTCCGGGGCGACTTTCTCTACCGCCTCTGGCAGCCGAGGACGCAGGCCAAGGTTGATCTCGTCCTCTACATCATCTTCTTCTTTCCCGGCGTCACGGCCCTCATCATCGCAGGCTGGAAATACGCCGCCCGCTCTTGGGGATACGGCGAAGTCTCGGTCAACAGTCCTGCAGGCGTCCCGATCTACCAGTTCAAGACCGTCATCGTCGCCGCAGGCATCCTGCTCTTCATCCAGGGCATCGCCCAGGTCTGCCGCTGCATCCTCGCGATGCGCACCAACGAATGGCTCCCGGCCGACGAGGACGTCTTCGAGACCGAAGATCTCTTGATCCGCGAAGCCGACAAGGCCGAAAGGGATCACCACATATGACGGACCCTCAAGTTGCCCTGATGATGCTGGGGCTCTTTATCGTCTTCGTCTTTCTGGGCTTCCCGATCGCGTTCACGCTGATGGCGATGGGCATCGGCTTCGGCTACTATGCCTACTACGACGAGGGGCGCATGTGGCGTTTCTTCGACCGCCTCGACGAGGATGCGGGAACGTGGGAGCAATGGAGCCTCTGGGTCGAGGGCTACTTCAACAACCGGATATTCGACCTCTTCGTGAACCAGACCTTCACGGTCATGTCGAACGAGGTTCTCACGGCGGTCCCGCTCTTCCTCTTCATGGGCTACATCGTCGAACGGGCGAACATCGTCGACAGGTTGTTCGCGACGCTCAACATCGCCTCCAAGAACATTCCCGGCTCGATGGGCGTCGCCGCGCTGATCACCTGCGCGCTTTTCGCGACGGCCACGGGCATCGTGGGCGCGGTGGTGACGCTGATGGGGCTTCTCGCCCTGCCCCAGATGCTGAAGGCGCGCTACAACCCGTCCTTCGCGAGCGGAATCATCTGCGCGGGCGGGACTCTCGGCATCCTGATCCCGCCCTCGATCATGCTGATCGTCTACGCGGCCGCGTCGGGCGTCTCGATCGTGCGGCTCTACGCGGCGGCGCTGCTGCCCGGCCTCACGCTCGTGGGGCTTTACCTGATCTACGTGGTGGGCCGGTCGATCCTCCAGCCGTCGGTGGCACCGAAACCCACGGCCGACGAGGTGCCGGATGTGCCGATGTCACGGCTGCTCCTGATGATCCTGACGTCGTTCCTGCCGCTCGCCTTCCTCATCATGGCGGTGCTGGGCTCGATTCTCTTCGGCCTCGCGACGCCGACCGAGGCGGCCTCGATCGGCGCGCTCGGCGGCATCTTCCTCGCCTTCATCTATCGGGCGATGACCTGGCAGCGGATGCGCGAAAGCGTCTACCTGACGGTGCGGACGACGGCCATGGTTTGCTGGCTCTTCGTGGGCTCCTACACCTTCTCGGCGGTCTTCTCCTATCTCGGCGGAGAGCACCTGATCTCGGACTTCGTCCAGAGCCTCAGTCTCGAGCCCTGGCAGTTCCTGATCCTCGCGCAGCTCATCATCTTCCTGCTCGGATGGCCGCTCGAATGGTCGGAGATCATCATCATCTTCGTGCCGATCTTCCTGCC
>CAZPOK010000236.1:0-5214 GCA_964587905.1 uncultured Rhodobacterales bacterium
ATCTGGTGAAGCTCGAGGCGGGGGCGGAGCTGACCGTGGTCGAGAACGGTCCGGCCGCGGCGCGCTTCAACAAGGTGATGGAGGTCGACGTCGCGGACGGCGCCGCGTTCCACCACGTCCGTGCGCAGGGCCGGGACCATGAACGGCGAGCGGTGACGCACATGTTCGCGCGGCTGGGCGAGGAGAGCACCTACAAGAGCTTCACGCTCACCGCGAACGGGGTCCTGACCCGCAACGAGCAGATCGTCGAGTTCACCGGCGACAACGCCGTGGCCCACGTCGCGGGCGCCTGCATGGGCGACGGCGACTTCCACCACGACGATACGGTGTTCGTGACCCACGACGCGGTATGCTGCGAAAGCCGGCAGGTCTTCAAGAAGGTGCTCCGGAACGGCGCCGTCGGCGTGTTCCAGGGCAAGATTCTCGTGAAGGCGGGCGCGCAGCAGACCGACGGCTACCAGATTTCCCAGTCGCTCCTGCTCGACGAGGACAGCCAGTTCCTGGCGAAGCCCGAACTCGAGATCTATGCCGACGACGTGGCCTGCTCGCACGGGTCGACGTCCGGGGCGATCGACGAGCACGCGCTGTACTACCTGCGCTCGCGCGGCGTTCCCGAAACCCAGGCGACGGACCTTCTGGTCCTGGCGTTCCTTGCCGAAGCGCTCGACGAGATCGAGGACGAGGAGATCGCGGCCGACATCCACGCGCGGCTCGAGGGCTGGCTGGCGCGCCGGAGAAAGTGACGCAATCCGCATGCCGGTCTCGACCGATATCGCGCGGACCTACCGGTCCCCGAGGAAGGTTCTGCGCGAGAAACTCGCCGCAGGGGCGCGGGAGGATCGTGCGCTCGCGACGCTGATGGGCGCCTGCGTCCTGATCTTCGTGGCGCAGTGGCCGGTGCTGTCGCGGCGGGCGTTCCTCGATCCGTCGGTTCCGCTCGACGCGCGGCTTGGCGGCGCGTTGCTCGCATGGCTTTTCATTGCGCCCATGGCGGCTTATGTCATTGCGGCGGCAAGCCATGTTCTCGCCCGCCTGGTTGGCGGGTCCGGGACGTGGTTCGGCGCGCGGCTCGCGCTCTTCTGGGCGCTTCTGGCGGCGAGCCCGCTCTGGCTCCTCAACGGGCTGGTGGCGGGATTTCTCGGGCCGGGACCGGCGCTGAGCCTCGTGGGGCTGGTCGCGATCGGCGTGTTCCTGGTGTTCTGGGGCGCGGGGCTCTGGGAAGCGGAACGCGGAGGCGACGGGATACGCGCATGACACTTTCTCTCAATCCCCTCCTTGCGATGGCATGGCGCACCATCAGGAATCCCCGCGAAGGTGCCGAGGAAGTCCTGTCGCTCGGGGTGCCCAGACAGGCGCTCTGGACCGCGCTTCTGCTTGTCGTGGTCATGTCGATCCTGCTGGCGCAAGGCACATCGCTCCTTGTCACCGGAACGCCGAGCATGGGCGGATTGCCGATCAGCCCGGTCGTCGCGGGGTTCGTCCAGTTTCTCCTGATGGTCGTGATGATCTTCGCGATCTTCTGGATCGGTCGCGCCATGGGAGGCACGGGCTCCTTCGAGGAGGCGATCGTGCTGGTGGCCTGGCTGCAGTTCATCATGGTCTGCCTGCAGGCGGTTCAGACGGTGGCGCTGCTGATCGTGCCGCCGTTCGCGGGGCTCATCGGCGTCTTCGGCCTTGTGCTGTTCCTCTGGCTTCTGACGAACTTCATAGCCGTGCTGCACGGCTTCAACTCTCTGGCGCAAGTGTTTCTGATGATACTGGTTTCGGCCTTTGGCCTTGCCTTTGGCCTGTCGCTTATCCTGACGCTGATCGGCGTCGCAATGCCAATGACGGGGCAGCCATGAGCTACCACATCCAAGAAATCCGCAAGGACTTCCCGATCCTCTCGCGCGAAGTGAACGGCAAGCCGCTTGTCTATCTCGACAACGGCGCGTCCGCGCAAAAGCCGAAGGTGGTGATCGACGCAGTGACACAGGCCTATGCGATGGAATACGCGAACGTGCATCGCGGCCTGCATTACCTGTCCAACCTCGCGACCGAGAAATACGAGGCCGTGCGCGGCATCGTCGCGCTGTTCCTGAACGCCGGCAGCCCCGACGAGATCGTGATGAACTCTGGCACCACCGAAGGGATCAACACGGTCGCCTATGGCTGGGCGATGCCGCGCATGGAGGCGGGCGACGAGATCGTCCTGTCGGTCATGGAGCACCACGCGAACATCGTGCCCTGGCACCTCCTGCGCGAGCGGCAGGGCGTGGTCCTGAAGTGGGTCGACGTCGACGCCGACGGCGATCTCGACCCCGAGAAGGTGATCGAGGCGATCGGACCCAGGACGAAACTCGTCGCCGTCACGCATCTTTCCAACGTGCTGGGCACGAAAGTCGATGTGAAGGCGATCACCGAAGGCGCCCATGCCAGGGGTGTGCCGGTGCTGGTCGACGGATCGCAGGCGGCGGTGCACATGCCCGTCGACGTGCAGGACATCGGCTGCGATTTCTACGCCATCACGGGCCACAAGCTCTACGGCCCGTCGGGCTCCGGCGCGATCTACATCCGCAAGGAGCGCATGGCCGAGATGCGTCCGTTCCTCGGCGGCGGCGACATGATCCGCGAGGTCCACAAGGACGAGATTACCTATGCCGATCCGCCGATGAAGTTCGAGGCCGGCACGCCGGGGATCGTCCAGCAGATCGGCCTCGGCGTGGCGCTGGAGTACATGATGGACCTCGGCATGGAGGCGATCGGAGCGCACGAGGACAGGCTGCGGGACTATGCGAGCGACCGGCTCGGCGGGCTCAACTGGCTCAGCCTCCAGGGCCGGAGCGCGACCAAGGCCGCGATCTTCTCGTTCACTCTCGAAGGCGCCGCGCATCCCCACGACATCTCCACGGTGCTCGACAAGAAGGGCGTGGCGGTTCGGGCGGGGCATCATTGCGCGGGTCCGCTGATGGACCACCTGGGCCTCAGTGCGACCTGCCGGGCGTCCTTCGGGCTCTACAACACCGAGGCCGAGGTCGACACTCTGGTCGAAGCGCTCGAGCTGTGTCACGAGCTTTTCGCCTGACGCCTCAGTCCGTGAGCGCGCCGAGGCCGACGAGGCGGTCGATGGGCGCGTAGTCGTCGGTGAGAATGACCGGGGTCTTCCGGGAGATCAGGCCGTCGACGAACGCGTCGGCCAGCGCGGCGAACGGCACCGGATCGGGCGCCGCGGCAACGAACCGGCTTTGCGGGCTTGGCGCCGCCCCGGCGACGAGGACGAAGACGCGGCGCTCGGCACGGCCGGGCGGGCGTTCCTCGGTCCAGACCTCGACCGACGGGAAAACGGTGCGCAGCGTGGCCACGAGCGAGGCGAGAGCGTCGAGACGGTCGGTGAAGTCGATGACGTTCATCAGATAGACCCCGTCCTCGGTCAGGCGGTCGCGCACCAGTTCAAAGAACTCCTTCGTGACGAGGTGGGCGGGAACGGCGATGTCGGTGAAGGCGTCGCCCACGATGACGTCGTAGCGCGCGTCGCGGAGACGCAGGGCGCGTCGGGCGTCCTCGTGCAGGACCCTTGCGCTGTCGCGGTCGAACCAGAAGTCGCTGGCGGCGGCATCGGTGACCTCGGGGTCGATCTCCGCCACGGTGAGTGGCCCCGTCGCGCGCGCGGCCCAGGCGCGGGGGATCGAATAGCTGCCACCGCCGATGAAGAAGGACGAAAAGCTGCGTCCCCCCATCCGGAGGCGCGCGATCCGGTCGAGCATGGCGGTGTGTTCGGTGAACATCAGCGTGGGATCCGCGCCCGAGATGCCGTGGGCGAGGTGATCGATCACCATAAGCCGGACGGGGGGCCCGGGCGCGTCCGAAAGCACGACCGTCCGGATGCAGAAATACTGGCTCTCCCTGTCGCAGACCTTCGGAAGGAGGAGTCCGGCGCCCGAAAGACCGACAGCCGCCACGAGAACGGCGAGCGGCAGGGCGGCCGCACGCGCGGCGGCGCCCGCGAGGCGGAAGAGAAGGAGCGCGGCGAGCGCATAGGTCGCCGTCACGACCGCGAGCGTGAGCGCGCTGCCGAGCCACGAGATGAACAGGAAGCCGGCGAGAAGCGTGCCCGCGATCGCCCCGATCGCGCCGGCGGCGAACATCGCGCCCAGCGACCGGCCGGCGCGGTCGGTATCGCGCACCGCGATCACGGCCAGCACCGGGGCGGGGACGCCGGCGAAGAAGGATGGCAGGAAGAAGACGGCGGTGGTCAGAAGCGTGATCGCCATAAGCGGGTCGGGCGCCGCCGACAGGACAGGCCCGGCGACCTGCCTCAGGAGCAGCGCCGCGACCCCGGTGGTGAGCGCGGCGCCGACCATCGACCACCCGGTGCGGCGGAGCGCGGAGGCGCTGCCCGCCTCGGCGATCCGCCCGCCCCACCAGTGGCCGGCCGAGAAGCCCGCCAGCACCACCGCGATGATCGCGGTCCACGTGTAGAGACTCATTCCCACATAGGGCGCGATCATCCGGCCGGCGACGATCTCGACCACGAGGCTCGCCGCCGACACGGCGCCCTGAAGGAGGACGAGAAGCCAGAGAGGAGCGCTGCGCTGCATGTTCGGACCCGGGTGTGCACTGACGTTATCGTGGCGCAATGGCCGTCCGACAAGCCGATTCAACAGGCCTTTTGAGATTGCGGGACCCTGACGATTGCCCTATACCCCGACCTCGGAAAGCACCCGTAGCTCAGCTGGATAGAGCGCTGCCCTCCGAAGGCAGAGGCCACAGGTTCGAATCCTGTCGGGTGCGCCACAAAATCAAAGACTTAGCGGATTTTGGGTGGGGCGAGCGAGGGCTTAGCTAGCAAATAGCTAGCAGTCTGGGCCGCCAGCGCGCACCGTATCATACTGGGGGGGTGCCCCCCCCCTAGTAGTGCCCCACGCGCGCGCGGGATCAGCCGTATCATACCGGGGGAGACGCCCGGGCCACGCGACGGGCCGGGGAACTGTTGAAGCAGGTTGACGGGCGCGCCGGGCAAAACCTGCCGAATGCTAAACCGGACGCCCCCGTGCCAATTAGCCGGGAAAAGATTGCGGCAGATGTCGGGCTTTCGCGGCGGCAAATGAAGACCGCTACGGCGATGGCTAGCGTCCCAGACGATGACTTTGAGCAGATGGTGGAATCCGGCGCGACTATAACACAGATTGCCGCCGCCGGGACCGAACGCCGCGAGCCAAACCGGGACGAGGCCCG
>CAZPOK010000237.1:0-5183 GCA_964587905.1 uncultured Rhodobacterales bacterium
GCACCGGCGGCACGCTGGTCGAGAAATGCTGCCACTTCTGGGACCTCATGCGCCTGATCGCGCAGTCCGAGCCGGTTCGCGTCTACGCCTCGGCGGCCATGGACGTGAACCACAGGATCGAACTCTTCGACGGCCGCAATGCAGACGTGGTGGACAACGCCTTCGTCGTCCTCGATTTCGCGAACGGGATGCGCGGGATGCTCGACCTGTGCATGTTCGCGGAAGGCTCGGAATGGCAGGAGGTCGTCTCGGTCACCGGAGACGCCGCCCGCATCGACGCCTGCGTGCCCGGCCCCGCGCGGTTCCAGCCGGGCGGCGTCGAGCGCCATTCCGAAGTCCACATCTCCGACCGCACATCCAAGCATGTCTCGCGGTCGCGAATAACGGTAGACGAGGCGATCCTGCGGGCGGGCGACCACCACGGGTCGACCTTCTTCCAGCACAGAAAGTTCCTCGACCTCGTCCGCACGGGGCAGGGCACGCCGGAGGTCACGCTCGAGGACGGCCTGTGGGCCGTCCGCATCGGCGAGGCCGCCGAGCTTTCGGCCCGCACCGGGCAGGCGGTCGCGCTGGACGACGCGGCATGAAGATCGACCGCTTCGGAGAGACCCTCGACGGGCAGGAGGTCCACCGCGTCCGGATCGCGGGCGGCGGCCTGTCGGCATCGTTCCTCACCTACGGCGCGGTCCTTCAGGACCTGCGTCTCGACGGCCATAGCCCCGCGCTGGTCCTCGGCTTTGAGGAGTTCCCGCCCTACCTCGTCCACTCGCCGTTCTTCGGCGCGACGGCAGGGCGTTGCGCCAACCGCATCAGGGGCGGCGCCTTCGAGCTTGACGGAACGATCTACGAGACCGACCGTAATGCGCTCGGCCGCCACACGCTCCACGGCGGCAGCCAGAGCACGGGCAAGCGCATCTGGACGCTGGGCGAGGTCACTGAGAGTTCCGTCGAGATGACCATCGTCGAAGACGACGGCCACATGGGATTCCCCGGCCGCCTCGCGATGCGCGCCGTCTTCTCACTCCGCCCCGGCGGTGTCCTCGACATCCGCTACACGGCGACGACCGATGCGCCCACCCTCTGCAATCTCGCCCATCACAGCTACTTCGCACTCGACGACAGCGGCGACGTGCTCGACCATGTGCTCCGGGTGGAGGCGGCGGACTATCTGCCCACCGATGCCGATTTCGTGCCCACGGGCGCGGTCCTTCCCGTGGAGGGGACGCATTACGACCTCCGCGCCGGCCGCAGCATCCGCGCGGCGAACGAAGGCGGCCCGATCGACAGCAACTTCTGCGTCTCTCGGGAGCGCCTGCCGCTCCGTGATGTCGGTCGGCTGCGAAGCCCCACCTCGGGGGTCGCCATGACCATCCGCACGACCGAGCCCGGGCTTCAGGTCTACGACGCCGCCCGCCTCGACGTGCCGGTGCCGGGTCTCGACGGGCGCAGCATGGGTCCCTACTGCGGCCTCGCGCTCGAACCGCAGGTCTGGCCCGACTCGATCCACTACGCCGACTGGCCGCAACCCGTGCTCCGCCCCGGCGACGCCTACGATCAGCACACCCAATTCGTCTTCGACAAGGAAAGCTCATGATCCTCATCACCGAGTTCATGGACGAGGCCGCGATCGACCGGCTCCGCGAGGCGCACGAGGTGGTCTACGACCCTGACCTCGCCGGCCGGCAGGACGAGATCCCGGCGATGATGCAGGGCGTCACGGCCCTGATCGTCCGGAACCGCACGCAGGTCCGCCCGGCACTCCTCGACGCGGCGCCGGAGCTTGCCTGCGTGGGCCGCCTCGGCGTCGGGCTCGACAACATCGACGTTCCGGCCTGCGAGGGCAGGGGGGTCACGGTCTATCCCGCGACGGGCGCCAACAACCTCTCGGTGGCGGAATACGTGATCGGCACGGCCATGGCGCTCCTGCGCGGCGCCTACGGCGTGAACGACCGCATGATCGCGGGGGACTGGCCGCGTCAGGACTGCGCCGGGCGCGAGGTGTCGGGCAAGGTGCTGGGCCTAGTGGGCTTCGGCGCCATCGCGCGCGACACCGGCGACAGGGGCCGGGCGCTCGGCATGGAGATTGCCGCGCACGACCCCTTCGTGCCCGAGGGTGATCCGGCCTGGGCGGAGGCGGGACGGCTGGAGCTCGACACGCTCCTCGCGGCGGCGGATGTGGTGAGCCTGCACGTGCCGCTCACCGACGGCACGCGGCACCTCATCGACGCCGACCGGATCGGCCGCATGAAGCCTGGCGCGATCCTCGTCAACGCCGCCCGCGGCGGCGTGATCGACGAACCGGCGGTCGCTGCGGCGCTGAAGGACGGCCGGCTTGGCGGTGCGGCGCTCGACGTCTTCGAGACCGAGCCACTTGCGGCAGAGGCGGCGCGCGCCTTCGACGGCGCGCCGAACCTGATCCTGACGCCGCACATCGCGGGGGTGACCGTGGAATCGAATACCCGTGTGAGCGATCTGATCGCCGACAGGGTCCTTGCGCATCTGGCTGGCTGATTGCGCTGACGCGTTCCAAATCGACCGCTTGCCCCCCTGTCCGACCTCGGACACCCCAGCGGAACGGGCGCCCGACGGCGCCCGCTCGCAGGTCTTCGAAGGCTCCGCGATCAGCTCGGGATGTCGCCCGAGATTCCCTCGATGTAGAAGTCCATCGTCACGAGCTGCTCGTCCGTCGCGACTTCGCCCTCGGCCAGGAAGACAGACCCGTCCTGCTTCATGATCGGCCCGGTGAACGGATGGTACTCGCCCGCCGAGATCGCCGCGATCATTCCCTCGGCCTCGGCCTTGATCTCGTCCGGCACGGCCTCGGTGATCTCTCCGATCACGACCTCGCCGTCGCCCATCCCGCCCCAGGTGTGGGTCGGCTCCCACGTGTCGTCGAGCACCGACTGAACCCGCTTGATGTAGTAGGGCGACCAGTCGTCGATGATCGAGGCGACCCGCGGCGAGGGCTTGTATTCGGACATGTCGGACGCCTGCCCGAACCCGATCACGCCGTCCGTCTTCGCCATTTCGGCGAGAGGCGCGGTCGAGTCGGTGTGCTGGGTGATGACATCCACGCCTTGCTCGATCATCGCCTTGGCCGCATCGGCTTCCTTGGCGGGGTCGAACCAGGTGTAGGCCCAGATCACCACGAGTTCGACGTCCGGGTTCACCTTCTTGGCGTGGAGATAGTACGAGTTGATCCCCTGGATGACCTCGGGGATCGGAAACGACGCGATATAGCCGATCTTGTTCGTCTTGGTCATCTTTCCCGCGATGTGGCCGACCACAGCCCGACCCTCGTAGAACCGCGCGTCGTAGGTCGCGAGGTTGTCGGCGCGCTTGTAGCCCGTCGCGTGCTCGAACTTCACGTCCGGGAACTTCTCGGCCACGTTCACGGTCGCGTCCATGAAGCCGAAGGAGGTGGTGAAGATCAGGCCCGCGCCCGAGAGCGCCATCTGCGTCAGCACCCGCTCGGCGTCGGCGCCTTCCGGCACGCTCTCCTGATAGATCGTCTCGACTTGGTCGCCGAACTCGGCTTCGACCGCCAGACGGCCCTGGTCGTGCTGGTAGGTCCAGCCGCCGTCACCGATGGGGCCCACGTAGACGAAGCCGATCTTCAGCGGCGACTGCGCGCGGGCGGGCAGGCCGAGGGCGGCGGCGGACGCCGCGGCGGCGCCGGTGGCGAGGAGGGTTCTTCTTTTCACGGGTCTTTCTCCCTGTTGAGCCGGGAGCAGATCCCGGCGGTTCTGAATTGGCCTCAGGACGAGGCGTGGAACACCCGGCCGAGCGAGGCTGGCGCATTGAGCGCCACCCGGCTCCGGTCGGCCGATATGATCACCAGCACGAGGATCGTTATCAGATACGGAGACATGGACAAGATTTCCACGGGCACGGCGACCCCCGCGGCCTGAAGGTTGAGTTGCAGAACGGCGATCCCGCCGAAAAGATAGGCGCCGATCAGAACGCGGCCGGCCTTCCACGACGCGAAGACCACGATGGCAAGCGCGATCCAGCCCGCCCCGGCTGTCATGCCTTCGGTCCACTGGGGGACCCGGACGAGGCTCAGGTAGGCCCCGCCCAGCCCCGCGCATGCGCCGCCGAAGGCGATGGCCGCGATCCGGATGCGGACGACCTTGTAGCCCAGCGCGTGGGCGCTGTCGTGGCTCTCTCCCACCGCCCGCAGGATCAGTCCTGCTCGGGTATACTTGAGGAAGGCCCAGACGGCGGCGACGAGCGCGAGCGAGAAGTAGACCATCAGGTCGTGCTGGAAGAGAACCGGTCCCACGAAGGGGATGCCTGAGAGAAGCGGGATATCGAGATCCGGCACGGCCGGCGCCCTGATCCCCACGTAGCCCTGGCCCAGAAGCGCCGAGAACCCGAGCCCGAAGAGCGTGAGCGCAAGGCCCGTCGCCACCTGGTTCGACAGCAGGTACTGCGTCAGCACGGCGAAGATCATCGACAACGCGGCCCCGCCCACGGCCGCCATCACGAAGCCCGTCGCGGCGCTTCCGCTCTCGACGGCCACGATGAAGCCCGTGACCGCGCCGATGATCATCATCCCCTCGACGCCGAGGTTCAGCACGCCCGACTTCTCCACCACGAGTTCCCCCAGCGCGGCGAGCAGGATCGGCGTCGCCGCGACCATGAGCGAGGCGAGCAGCAGGACCGGGTTGATCGCGGAAAGATCCATCAGGCGGCCCTCGTCCGGCCGAACCGGACCCGGAAATTTGTCAGGACATCGCCCGCCAGCAGGAAGAACAGGAGCATCCCCTGGAAGGCCTGGATCGCGGCGGCCGGAATGCCGAGCATGAACTGCGAAAGCTCGCCCCCGATGTAGGTCAGCGCCATCAGGAGCCCGGCGAGCAGGATGCCCACCGGGTGCAGGCGCCCGAGGAAGGCCACGATGATCGCCGTGAAGCCGTAGCCCACGTTGAAATCGATCGAGATCTGCCCTGCCGGCCCGGCCGCCTCGAAGATGCCGGCAAGCCCCGCGAGCGCTCCCGAAAGCCCGAGGCAGAACACGATGAGCCGGTTCGGATCGACCCCGGAAAACCGCGCCGCCCGCGGGCTCTGCCCGGCCACCCGGATGTTGAAGCCGGTGATGTGCCGGTTGAGCAGGATGTAGGCAAAGATCACCGCGACGAACGCCGCGACCACGCCCCAGTGCATCCCCGTCCCCGCGA
>CAZPOK010000238.1:0-5171 GCA_964587905.1 uncultured Rhodobacterales bacterium
TCTTTTCGCCTCCCAGGCGGCATGATCAAGATGCCGCTCTCAGGACAGGTCGCGAAATGATCGGGTGAAGACCCCCCGGCTGCGTGGGATAGTCCCGCGCGCCCAGAATTCAACTGTTTCAGGAAACGCCTTGGGTCCGGCTGGACGAAACAGACAGTCGTGCGGACGTCAGGCAGTCGCGCAGGAATGCCGCCGGCGGCGACGAAGCTCTGCAAGGCCGAGATAGAGAACGCCCATGACAAGAAAGAGGCGAGCAAGGACGGACCCGTTGATTTCCGGAACCTCGGTGCCGGTCACGATGCGGAAGCCCGAGTAGGGTGCCGTCGTCGTCGCCGTGTCGGTGATGCGAAAGGGCGAGGCGTCCGACTGCGTGCCCGACGCGACGACAGCGCTGTAGGCATCCTGGAAGAAATCGAAGTCTCCAAAAAGCCCTCCCGTGGGTTCGCCATAGGAGATGAACGCCGGCGAGGGCTCGCTATAGGCAAAGAAGAGCGGCGTGTCGGTCGGACCTGCGGCTGCGAGGTAGGCATCGGCGAATTGAAACGCCGTCGCCTGTGACGATCCGTCGGACGTCCACCAGGGAGAGGTCTCGATCGACGATTGCAGGCCGAGATAGGATTGCCCTGCAGACTGCACCTGCAGATCATACGTGATCGAGCCGATGGTGACGTTCAGAGCCTCGGCGGGATCGGCAAGGGCGAGGCAGGTTGCGCCGGCAAAAAGGGCCGCCACCCTGCGGACTCCGATCGGATACGACCCAACCCGTTTCATGAAACCCGCCTGCTCTCCGTTTCTTGTTCGGCCCGATAACCGCAAATCGCATATCAGAATCACCGAAAAACCACAATTTGTCCACTGGCAATTGCCGAGCGTGCGAACCGGCCGTCGAGGGACAGCACCGGACCCAAGGCCCGGCCGCAGCGATTGCCGCCCGCCGCGCTCGCTCAGATCGCGCCGATGATCCCGGCGGAGAGTGCCATGCATGCGATGGCGCCAAGGAGCGCGGGGCGCGCAAAGGCAATCGGCTTGATGTCGGCGGACGTCATCGCGACAGCGTGCAGCAGCGCCGTTCCGATCCCGAGACCGGCTCCGCCGACGACGAGAGCGGCCATCTTCAATACCGGTGTGCCCTGCGGAAGTGGCCTCGACAGGGTCCAGGCCCCTGCCGCGGTGACGACAATGACAGCACAGATCCCCGCGCCCGCCATGGCTGCTGCGCGCCTGTTCAGGAAACGGGTTTCGGAGAGATCCCTGCCCTGCTCCAGCATCTGCCGTCGGTAGGCCCCCGCGGTGCCGACCCAGCGGATGGCGGAGAGGAGCGAGAGGGCGGCACCGAACCCGAAGAGCCCCGATGCGACCAGGGTCACGCGATCCTGAGCCTCATCCTCTCTCTCGTCCTCGGCCGCCTCCTCCTCCTCGGGCATCGCTGCGGGCCGGCCGATATGTGGTGTCGACAATTCGCGGGCGAGCGCGGCCTGATGCGCCTCGAGCTTTTCCAGCTGAATGCGGGCTACGACCTGCTGCTTGACGATGGCCGGCGGGAGCGGTGCCGCGCGAATCGCGGCGAGGTGGACGAGTTCAATCCCCCGGGGTCGCTCCGAGATCTCGAGCGATATTCCCTCCGCCTGCATCGCATCGAGACGTGCGCGTTCCGACGCCGGGAGGGTGTCGCCGCCGCCCCAGAAGGGCTGGCGCGCGACGGCGATGCCGAGCCCCTGCAGGTCGCCTGCAAGGCCGTCGAGGCGCTCGCTCGTGATCGTCTCGCCGTTCTGCAGCCGTGCAATCGCCGCTCGCGCAAGCCTGCGCTCGTCGGCGCTGTCAATCTGCACGAAAAGACGCAGGACCCTGTATTCCTTCCGTTGCGAAAAACTCTCCGGATGTGCCGCGACATAGGCGCGGACCTCCTCATCGGTCGGAGGCTCGGCGCGGAATTGCGACTGGGCGTAGGACTTGAAAAGCACCTGCCGGCGCGCGTCTGCGAGGGCCTCCCCGACCTCTGCCGAGAGAAATTCCTCTCTTGCTTCCAGCTGCGCCTCGAGCGCGATCTCCGCGACGAGCTGCTCGAGCGCTCTCTGCCGCACCGCCTCGGTGTCTTCTGGGAAATCCCGCCGGCGGGTCCTCAGAAGCGCGTCGACATCGGTCGCGGTGACGGCGATGTCTCCGACCCACGCCAGGGCGCCGGTCTGTTCCGCGATCTCTTCAGGTTCCTGAGCCCATGTCGGCGACGCCAGGCAGATCACTGCGCAAATAAGGCGGATGACGGAGGAACGGATGCGCCCGGGGCGAGGGTTCGGGGGGCTCACCAATAGGACCATTCGCCCAGTCCGAGAACATGAAGGCAGATGAGAAAGTTCGTCACCGCATGGGCGACAACGGCGTCCGCCAGGGCGCGACGCCTCAGAAAGAGGGCACCATAGGCAAGGCCTGCGACCGTTGCCGCGAGCACGTTTGCGTGCAGAAGCCCGAAGGCGACCGACGAAGCCGTCAGAACGAACAGGACCTGCGTCCAGCGTCCCATCCAGGGAGGTGAGATCGCCTCGAGAAGCCGGATCAATCCCGCGCGAAATGCCAGTTCCTCGACGACCGGAACGACGAGGCTCGACCCCAAGACGCGAAACGCGATCCAGATGATCGCGAGCCAGAGCGGTGCTGATGAGAGAGCGTCGGCGAGCATGCCCGCGCGCCCGGCATCCGCCGGGATCATGATGATCCAGAGGAGGTAGACCACGGCGCCGACGGCGACGGAGATCAGCCCCGGCGCGCGCGCGATCTCCCGCGCCAGCGGATGCCGCAGCAGCCAGATCCAGAGGGCCCCGGCAAGGACCGGGACGGGGTAGAGCCAATTGAAGGTGCCGACGAACAGACCGGCGATCATGCCCGCGACGAGGTAGACCGCAAGTGGCAGCATCAGGCGGAAGATGCGAGCGAGATCGATCCTGAGGCTTGCGTTCTCCGCTGGCGCGTCTCCTGCCTCCCTGCGGAACGGCTTGAGTTCCATCGCGAGGACGGCAAGCCCCGTGGAGGCGAGAAGGGCGAGCACCCCGAACTGCGAATGGAAGCCATTGACGGCGACCTCCGGCGAAATCTCGTCTCCGATATAAAAGAGGATCGCGATGCGAAGCGCGTTCAGAACGAAGGTCCCTCCGACCGCGGCGACGCAGAGGATCAGGGCGCGGTCGAGCCTGAGCTTGCGCCACTCAAGACCGACATAGGCGCCGAGGAGCACGAATGCGCTGATCATGCCCTGGTATCCCGAGCATGACGGGGCAATCGAGATCGCGAAGTCCGGCGATGCCATCACCGGATTGCGCCCATCGACATCGAGCATGGGCATCGGATGCCCGGACAGCCCGATGAACCAGAGGCTCAAATCGAGGGCCGCTTTCTCGATGACCCCGCGGGCAATGCCCACAACCCAGCCTAACTGGCCGAGGAGGATGGCAGCCGCCAGGACAGCGCTTCCATATCCGATTGCAATCTGCGGCAGATTGACCTGGCGCGGCAGAACAAGGGCTGTTCCGGTGAGGGCAACAAGGCTCAGGAGACAAATGGCAGCGGCGTAGGCCATGATGAGCGATGCGTCGAGCCTTGGCGTGTCGAGAGAACTGGCAGGAAGGATTTGAAAAATGACGAGAAGGCAAAGAAAGGCCGAGAGATTGGTGGCCAGCAGTCCGATCCGCGCGGTCATCGGGGACACGCGCGGCAGGCGAAGCCCGCTCCGGAAGCCCGCAACCATGAAGGTGGCGACAAAGGCCAGGACCAGCATCTTCGACACGTTGTGGAGAAAGAGCAGGGCCGCTGCGTTCTCGCTTTCCGCAAGGACCGGATAATACCGGCCGGAACCCGCAAGACGCAGGATCGCGAGTTCGACGAGGACAAGAAGCCCCAGCGGGAGAGAGCCAGTCAGCGAACGAAAAAATGGCCCCATGCCGGGAGAGGACGACATCCCGCCTGCTGGCCGAGGCCCAACCCGTTCCGCATGTGACATGTTGAACTGCTCGATTTCCCACTGAGGTGAAGGTACACGATGTAGAAACGTCCGGACAAGGAGATTTCCCCCGATCTCCGCGGGTCCCTAAAGGCAGTCGCCCCTGGTCTCGGGGTGCCGACTGGCGGCGACCGGCCCTCCCGGTCCGCGATGGCCTTTCGTCAGCGGCGCATGATCCGGATCTGGGTGCGCAGGCACGGTTTTGGTCCGAAAATGACCCAGAACGCGGCCGATTTTCATCAAAGCCTTCCACTAAGTGTCTTGTGCCCGTAACCGAGAGCACCCGTTGTGGATCTGCCTGCGTACCTCATGACCCCACTTGCCGTTGATCTGATCGAGATCGCCGTCTTCGCGACCTGTCAAGCCATTGCCTGTCACGCTGTTCTGCGTTTCCTTGAGCGTCATATACAGGCCGTGGTCCGTCGCTAGGTCGCGACAAGCACTTTGTCCCCCGCAGCCGGCTCGGGCTTGCGCCGCCGCCGACGAGGCCTGATGGGATGGACCGAGAGATCCCGCGCGCATCGCCGCTCGCCTTGGTGCGGTCCGATTCTTCTGTAGAAATCCCGATAGCCAATTCTCGCGGAGCAGACCCTGGGTGAAGGTGTCTATCAGGAACTTCGCCGAAGGGCGCTCACGGGCGCGTTCCGTCGCCTCCCTGGCCACCGACACGGTGGCCTCAGGCTGGGCGGTGGTGGGATAACGCTTGCGGCCCGGGCGCCACGAAACGTGCCGCTCGGCGATGTTGTCGCTTCCCGCGCATGTTGCAGGGCCGCCGGTTCGTCTGCCATTGCCCTCCCCTTCGAGAAACTCGGGGAGTTCGCGCTTCGGAACTCCCGTGGCTGATTGACGGAGGCGACGATCGAAAGGACGGGGATCTTCACCACGAGCTCATCGAGGGCGCCACAGTGGCATCAGCCGTTGACCGGCCCAAACGGCTCGGGGGCTACTCGCGGAAGCCGTTCTAGCGCCAGGGAGGTGGTAGAAGGCATGGGCAACGAGAGGAGGTGCGTTGGATCCTGATATTCGCCTGGGCCCTGGAAATGGATCCGCTCCCCGGCAGCATAGATATCCCAAGGTGCGTCTGCGATGAGTGAGACAGTGATATCAGGCTTCCTGCCAGCCCAAAAACTGCGTTATCGGGCGTTTGCGCGATCATTCCATTGCCTGGTGCCTGCCGTTTGAG
>CAZPOK010000239.1:0-5135 GCA_964587905.1 uncultured Rhodobacterales bacterium
GCTTCTCGCGCGTCATCTCGGCGGCGATCATCCGCATCGGCAGGTCGGCGATCTGGTCCTCGGGGTAGAGCCACGGACCTTGGGGCAGGCTTCCGGCCAGCCATGCGCGCAGGTCGCCGACGCCATAGCCCTTCTCGGCCGAGATCATGAAGGTCTCGGTGAAGGGAAAGCGGTCGTTCATCTCCTTCGACAGCCCCAGCAGCACCGGCGCCTCGACCCGGTCGATCTTGTTGATGGCCAGCGCCACGGGCCGGTCGCCCACGCGGTCGCGCAGCGCCGCGAGGATCTCCTCGATGCCCGGCGTGATGCCCCGGTGCGCCTCGACAAGAAGGACGACGACATCGGCATCCGCCGCCCCGCCCCAGGCCGCCGCCACCATTGCCCTGTCGAGCCGCCGGCGCGGGCGGAACAGGCCCGGCGTGTCGAAGAAGACGATCTGGCTGTCGCCCTCGAGCGCCACCCCCCGGATCCGGGTGCGGGTAGTCTGGACCTTGTGGGTCACGATCGACACCTTCGCGCCGACCATGCGGTTGAGAAGCGTCGATTTGCCCGCGTTGGGCTCACCGATCAGGGCGACGAAACCGGCGCGTGTGGTCATGGGCGTCTGATCTCCGCGAGAAGGCCCTTCCGGTATCTCATTCGCCTGGTCATTGCCAGCGGCACGGAGACGCGGGCCGTCACCACGCGCGCCGCGCGGTCCCGGTGAGGATCGCGAGGCGAAAGAGCCGGCCGATGCCGCGCCTATTGCGCGTCGGGACGCGGATCGGAAACGAATCCGTCGGCATTCGGCATCTCGATCTCGCCGAACGTGTCGGCGTTGAGCTCGAAATCCTCGCCCACGATGCCGCCCTGGCCGAGGATGTAGGCGCTGACGGCATAGTATTCCTCGTCGGTCAGCGACCCCGGCGCGTTGATCGGCATGGCCCGGTGGAGATAATCGAACAGCGTGCTGGCATGGGGCCAGTAGCTTTCCACCGTCTTGCGCGGGCTGTCGGTGTCGAGCGTGCCGCGCCCGCCGACGAGCGCCGTCGCGCCGAGATCGGTGTTCCCCGACAGATCCTCCATGTGACAGGAGGCGCAGTACTGGGCGTAGACCTCACGGCCCTGCGCGTAGGTGCCGCTGCCGGATGGCGCACCCGCGCCGCCGGGCATCACGTCGATGTCGATCGCCGCGATCTGCTCCTGCGAGGGCCGGTGGCCCACCCCGAAGACGAAGGCGTCGGGCGCGATCTCGCCGATGTCCTCGGCGCTCGTGTCCGGCACGGGCCCGGGTTCGCGCTCGTTCGTCTCCGGCAGCCGGTCGGGCAGTTCCGCCACGGTGCGCGGAACGTCCGCGCCGCCGCTCTCCTGCGCGAAACCGGGAACCGCGAGGATCGCGGCAAGCGCGATGGGTGTGGTGGTGGTCTTAAGCATGGACATTGGTGACCTCCCCGCCGGGCGCGACGTGCCAGCTCTGGATGGCGTTCAGGTGGTAGACGTAGTCGGTGCCGCGGACGGCGACCAACTCCTCGATGGTGGGCTGGACGTATCCCGTGTCGTCGACCGCCCGGCTCTGCAGCACGGCCTCCTCGCCGTTCCAGATCCACGGCAGCCGGAAGCGGGTGTGGCACTTGGGAAGCACCGGCTCCTCGAGCGACGCCTCCTGCCAGCTCTTTCCGCCGTCGGTCGATACCTCGACGCGGCTGATCGTGCCGCGCCCCGACCACGCGATCCCGGTGATCTCGTAGTAGCCCGGACGGGGCAGCATCATCGCCCCGGAGGGGAAGGTGATGACCGATTTCGCATCCATCTCGAAGGTGAACTGGCGGGCGGTGCCGTCAGGCATCAGGTCGGTGTACTTCGACGTCTCCTCCCGCGTCATGAAGGGCCTGTCGCTGATTTCGAGACGACGCAGCCACTTGATGTTCATGTTGCCCTCGAAGCCCGGCAGAAGCAGCCGCAGCGGATGGCCCTGCTCGGGGCGCAGCGCCTCGCCGTTCTGCGCATAGGCGAGGATCGCGTCGTCCATCGCCTTGTCGATCGGCACGGACCGCGTCATCACCGCGGCGTCGGCGCCTTCGGCGAGGATCCAGGCCGCGCCATCCTGCACGCCGGCCATCTCCAGCACGGTGGACAGCGGCACGCCCGTCCATTCCGAGGTCGAGGTCAGGCCGTGAGTGCCCTGCACCGTCTTCAGCGTGGGCTCCTCCCACTCGGTCAGCGTGTTGCCCGAGCATTCGATGAAATGCATCCGGCTGACGGCCGGGAGCCGCTTGAGATCGTCCATGGTGAACCGGATCGGCTCCTCGACCATGCCGTGCACCGTGAGCGAGTGCCGTCGCGGGTCGATGGTCGCGATGCCCGAATGATGCCGCTCGAAATGGAGGCCCGAGGGCGTGATGATACCGTGGCCCGAGGCGAGCGGCGTCATCGACCAGCTCGAATCGATGCTTGCCGTGGGATAGCGCCAGCGCACCTCGTTCTCGAACTGCGACCGCGATCCGTAGCCGCCGTCGATCAGGATCGTGCGTCCCGGCGCGCTCGTCGGGTCGGAGAGCACGTCGTACTCCAGCGCGCCCGGCGGCGCGTCCGCTCCGGCGTAGCCGGCAGCAAACATCGCGCCCCCGATCGTCGCGCCGCTCGCGAGCAGCCCGCGCCGGGTCATGCCGGGGAACATGCCCTCCCGGCAGTCGCAGTCGTCCTCGCCGGGTTCCTCGAGGATCTGCCGCTCGATCTCCACAAGGCTCTCGGCCATGTGTCGCTCGGCAGGTCCGTATCCCGGCAGCGAGAAGCGGTCATCCTTTGGCATTGCAGCCTCCCTTCGAGTTCCGATGAACCGGGGAGACGACGCGTGGGGTTCCTTGTCAGAGCGTCGCAGCGTTTCGTCTCCCGTGGCGCTCAACACGGCAGGGCAGCGCTTGTTCCACTTCGGCACGTCCTTGCCGCCTGTGACGCGGCACATGCCCTGAGGATACCTGTCATGAAATCAGAGGGTTGCTCCGCCGTGCAGACCTGGACACCCGGCTCAGCCGGCCTCGACGCGCCCCAGCAGCGCCAGCGCCGCCGCCTGTTCGGCCTGCCGCTTGGACGGCGCCTTCGCCTGCGCCGAGGTCCCGTCCGCGAGCCGCGCCTCGATCGTGAAGACCGGCGCGTGATCCGGCCCCTCGCGCTTCAGCTCGACATAGTCGGGCGGCGTCTGTCCCCGCGCCTGGGCCCATTCCTGAAGCGCCGTCTTGGCGTCGCGGGCGTCCTCCTCGACCGAGGTGATCCGGTCGCCCCAGAGACGAAGCACCGTGTCCTTCGCCGCCGCGAACCCGCTGTCGAGGTAGACCGCCGCGATCACCGCCTCCATCGCGTCGCCGAGGAGCGCTTCCTTGCGCCGTCCGCCCGACATCATTTCGGACCGGCCGAGGCGCAGCACGTTGCCGAGGTCGATCTCCCGGGCCACCGCGGCGCAGGTCTCTTTCCGGACGAGGGCGTTGAAGCGCGGCGCAAGCTGTCCCTCGCTCGCCGCCTCGTCGGCGGCGAGAAGCGCCTCGGCCATGACGAGGCCGAGCACCCGGTCGCCGAGGAACTCGAGCCGCTGGTTGTCGGGACGCGACGGGGCCGACATCGAGGCATGCGTGACCGCCTGCACGAGCAGGCCGGGGTCGGAGAACCTGTGGCCCAGCCGCCGGGCGAATGCCTCGAGCTCGGCCGACAGCCGCATCAGTCGATGGCCTTGAAGAACCTGTCGGACCGCCAGGTCCAGAAGAAGAACAGCGACCGGCCGGCGGAGGAGAACATCACCCGGTCGGCGCGGCCGATCAGGTTCCTGTGCGGAACGAAGCCGAGCCCGTTCGGCGCCGAGACCCGGCTGTCGTTGGAATTGTCGCGGTTGTCGCCCATGAAGAAGTAGTTGCCCGCGGGCACCGTGTAGACCGGCGTGTTGTCGAGCGGGGCGTCGCGGACGTCGAGGATGTGATGCCCGGTCCCGCCCGGCAGCGTCTCGATGAAGCGGTCCTTGACGCAGTCCCCGCCGAGACCGACGCCCATGTTCTTGCAGACCGGCAGCGAGCCGACCGGCCCCTGACGTTCGAAGGTCTCGACGAAGTCGCCGGCGGGCTCCTGCGGAGCGCGCTCGTCATTGATGAAGACGACGCCGTCGCGGACCTGGACGCGGTCTCCGGGCATGCCGATCACCCGCTTGATGAAGTCGGTGCCGTTGACTGGGTGGCGGAACACGACGACATCGCCGCGTTCCGGCTCGGAGCCGAGGATCCGCCCGGGAAACGGGCACATCGAGAACGGGCAGGAATACTGTGAATAGCCGTAGGCCATCTTGTTGACGAACAGGAAGTCGCCGATCAGGAGCGTGTCCTTCATCGACCCCGACGGGATCCAGAACGGCTGGAAGAACAGGGTCCGGAACACGCCCGCGATGAGAAGGGCGTAGACGACCGTCTTGATGGTCTCGGTGATGGCGCCGCCCTTGGCTTCTTCCTTGGCCACGATGTCCGTCCTGCCTCTGCTCGACCCGCGCCTCTTTGGGCGCGGGGCAGTCGGGAGTCAAGTTGCCTTGCCGTGCCCCGCGAGCGGTCGCGCCTCGATCACCACGAAGGCCTGCGCCCAGGGGTGATCGTCGGTGAGCGTGACGTGGATGATCGCCTCGTGGCCCGGCGGCGTCATCTCGGCAAGGCGCTCGGCCGCCCAGCCGGTGACGTGCATGACCGGTTGTCCGGTGCGCAGGTTCGACACCGCCATATCCTTCCAGGCGATGCCCATGCGCAGGCCGGTGCCAAGCGCCTTGGAACAGGCCTCCTTCGCCGCCCAGCGCTTGGCATAGGTGCCGGCGGTGTCACGGCGGCGCTCCGCCTTGCGCTGCTCGGTCTCGGTATAGACGCGATTGCGGAAGCGGTCGCCGAACCGGTCGAGCGTCCGCTGCACGCGCTCGATGTTGCAGAGATCGGTGCCGATGCCGAGGATCATGGTCCGTCCGCCGATTGCCCATCCCGTTCTTGGGGCGTCGGGACGGGCGATGCAAGGCAGGCCGCGTTAAGCTGACGGTTACGGCGTCAGGGCTAGGTCACGCCATGCGCCATGCCCTTGCCCTTTGTTTTTGCGTATTCCTCGCCTCCTGCGGCGGCGTCGCGTGGGACACGACCGTCTCCGACACG
>CAZPOK010000240.1:0-5075 GCA_964587905.1 uncultured Rhodobacterales bacterium
CGGAGCCGGCCACTGGATGATCTCTGGAGCCGGCGGCCGATAACCCAGCGATGAGTGCGGGCGCTTTGTGTTGTAGTGCCGGCGCCAGTCCTCGATCACGATCTTCGCCTCGGCCAAGCTGTAGAAGATCTCGCCATTGAGAAACTCATGTCAAGAATTGACTTGGCAAAACAACATTATTGCCGTTTCGAGCGGCTGCTCTCTCGATAAGTCTTTCAACGGTGCACGGACGGAACGGTCGTTCTTGAACGGCAGTCTTTTGGACTCTTGCCAGCTGCACCGGTTTCAGATTGCCGCGCGCACCGCGCTCAGGAACTGACGCGTGCGCTTGCTGCGTGGCGCGGTGAAGAACTCGGCGGGCGGCCCCTGCTCCTCGATCCGCCCGTCACAGAAAAAGCAAACCCGGTCCGAGATGTCGCGCGCGAATTCCATCTGGTGGGTGACCATGAGCATCGTCAGGTTGTGCTCGGTCGCCAGCTTGCGGATGACACTCGTGACCTCGCCCGTCACCTCGGGGTCGAGTGCCGAAGTCACTTCGTCGAACAGCATCACGCGCGGCCGCATCGCCAGCGCCCGGGCGATCGCCACACGCTGCTGCTGACCTCCCGACAGCGCCGTCGGATAGCTGTCGCGCTTGTCGGCGAGACCGACCATCTCGAGCAGGTCTTCCGCCCGTGCCCGTGCCTCCGCCCTCGGCAGTCCCAGCGCGTAGATCGGCCCCTCCATGCAGTTTTCGAGCGCCGTCATGTGCGGGAAGAGATTGAACTGCTGGAAGCACATCCCGATCTGTCCGCGGATGCTCCGCTGATGGCCCTCGTCGGCCGGCACGAGCCGGCCGCCGCGCTCCATGTGCGTCAGCGCTTCGCCCCCGATCTCGATGACCCCTTCGTCGATCCGCTCCAGCGTCATGAGCGCGCGCAGAACCGTCGTCTTGCCGGAGCCCGAAGGTCCGATGATCGACACCATCTCGCCCTCCGCCACGTCGAGATCAAGCTCGTCGAGCACCGTGATCGCGCCGAAGCGCTTGGTCACGCCGCGGAACCGGACCAGCGGTTCGGAACCGGCCGACTTGGCACCGCCCGCGGGCGAAGCTTGCATGACTTGCTGATCCATCGATCCTCTCTCCGCAGCATCCCGAACCCGGATGGCCATATCATGTTGGATACATCATGAGCAAATCGCAAGCGATTTTCGGGATTTTAGGGGCTCTTTAGCCCTAATCAGAGCTTAGATGTATTTTTCTCTGGACTCTGGCCGGCAATCGGCGAACGTCTACACACGGCGCGGCCCCGCGCCGCAATGTCCGAAGAACAGCGCAGGGAGATCCCGACATGACCCGTTTCCGCCACTTCGCCGGCACGCTGAAGATCGCCGCTCTCACGTTCAGCCTCGCAGGCGCGGCCCAGGCCCAGGCCGACCTGATCGAGAAGTACCGAACCGACGGCGTCACCGTCGGCATCGCCGGCTACGCACCTTATGGCTACAAGCAGCCGGACGGCAGCTTCACGGGCGAACAGGTCGAGGTCGTGAAGCATGTGCTGGCCGAAATGGGCATCGACGACATCGAGTATGTCGCGATGGACTTCGGCGCGCTCATTCCTTCGATGGTGGCCGGGCGCATCGACCTTGCCGCGGCCGGCATCTACATCCGGCCTGAGCGCTGCGAGCAGGTGCTGTTCGCCGAGCCCACGTTCGGGCAGGGCGCGGCTTATGTCGTCAAGGCGGGCAACCCCAAGAATCTTCGGAATTTCAAGGATATCGCCGCGACTGAAGGCGCGACGCTCGCGGTTCTCGCTGGCGGCACCGAGGAGACGCTCGCCAAGCGCGACGGCGTGCCCGACGACAAGCTCCTGAAGGTCGGCGACAAGGCGGCCGGTATCTCGGCGGTGCTGTCGGGCCGGGCGGACGGCTTCGCGCTCTCGGCCTTCGCGATCGCCGACATCGTGCGCACCGCCGGCGAGCTTATCAGCGTGGAGAGCTCGGGCTCGATCACCGAGATCGCAGGCGAAATCTACAAGGGCCACGGTGCGATCGCCTTCCCCAAGGGTCAGGGCGATGACGAACTCGCCGCACAGATGGCATTTCGCGACGCCTTCGATGAAATCCAGTCCGGTTACATGGCCGATGGGTACCTCGACATGGCCAGCTCATGGGGCTTCACGGCGGATGACGGCCCCGCGCTGACCATGGCCGAACTCTGCGCCGAAGGGCTCTGAGCAACGCGCGCCGGGCCTGCGGCCCGGTGCCACTTCCCGACCCACCGGAGCACCCATGTCGATACCGGCTCTCATCGCCGTGCTGATCGCCACAGTGGCGCTCGGCCTGCTGTATTTCCGGACCACGCCCTTCTCCGCGAACCCCGAGGTGTTCATCGACGGAGCCCTCGTGACCCTGCAGATACTCGGCACCTCGGCCATGCTCACGCTGGTGATCGCCTTCGCGGCGGGCCTTGGCCGGCTCGCCCCGTGGTGGCCGGTGCGCTGGCTCAGCACGGCCTATGTCGAGATCTTCCGCGGCACCTCGGCGCTGGTGCAGCTGTTCTGGCTGTTCTATGTCCTGCCGCTCTTCGGCCCTACCATCGCGCCCTTTACCGCAGGCGTGATCGGCGTCTCGCTGAATGTCGGAGCCTACGCGGCCGTCGTCGTCGAGGCCTCTGTCCGCGCGGTTCCGAAGACGCAGCGCGAGGCGGCCATAGCGCTCAACCTGTCGCCCTTCGACAGGACGCGCCGGATCATCCTGCCGCAGGCGATCCGCATGATGATCCCGCCCTTCGGCAACCTCGCGATCCAGCTCTTCAAGCTGACGGCTCTGGTGTCGTTCATCGGCATCTCCGACCTGACCTACACCGCATATCAGCTCAACCAGACGACCTACCGGACCGTGGAGGTGTTCTCCATCATCCTGTTCATGTATTTCGCCTTCGGCCTCGCCATCACCATCGCCATGAAGCTTCTCGAGCGCCGCTTCGCGCGCGGCGTCATCAGGGTGTCCGCACGATGATCTGGGACTGGGCCTATGCTTTCGACATCCTTCCGCAGATGGCCGAGGCCTCGCTCGTCACGCTGCGTATCACTGTGATGGGTTTTGCCGTGGCCGCCGTCGTGGGCCTCCTCTGGGCGGTACTGGCGATGCTCGAGATTCCGGTGATCAGCTTCGCGGTGCGGCTCTTCGTCGAATTCATGCGCAGCACGCCGCTCCTGATCCAGCTCTTCGCAGTCTACTATTTCCTGCCGATGCAGGGGATCCTCCTGTCGGCCACCGTCACCGGCGTTCTCGTGCTCGGACTGCACTACTCGGCCTATTGCGCGGAGGTCTACCGCTCGGGGCTCGAGGCGGTCGACCGGGGCCAGTGGGAGGCGGCGCGCGCCATCAACCTGTCGGTCCCGCTGACCTTCCGCCGCATCATCCTCCCGCAGGCGATCCCGCCAGTGATCCTGCCTCTCGGGAACTATTTCGTCGCCATGTTCAAGGAGACGCCCGTGCTTCTGGCCATCACCGTCATCGAGCTGGTCGCGACAGCCCGCATCATCGGCAACGACACTTTCCGGTATACCGAGCCGATCACGCTGGCCGGCGTCTTCTTCCTGATCCTCAGTCTGGCCGCCGCGCAGCTGATGCGCTGGGTCGACCGCCGGCTCGCGCTGCCGGAGCGCATGGCATGAGCGCCACGCGGCAGGCAGAGAACGGACGGGGCGAGCGCCCGAGGTCGGAGGAGATCTACCGCGAGATCCGGGCCCGGATCTGCTCGGCCCGCGTGTCGCCGGGAGGCGTGCTGCACGAGGAGACCCTGGCGAAGGAATTTTCCGTGAGCCGCTCGCCGGTGCGCCGGGCGCTCGCGAAACTGGAGCATGAAGGACTGGTGGAAATCCGCCACGGGGTCGGCGCACGTGTCACCATCATAGACCGCGACGAACTTGCCGAGGTCTACGAGTTGCGGATGGTGCTCGCCATGCAATCCGGCCCGTATCTCGCGACGCCTTTCGACCGAGCCTTCATAGACAGTCTGGCGGAGCGAGGCCGCGCTTTCAGGGCTCTTCGGCCCGGCGACGTGCAGGGCTTCGCCGACGTCAACGTGGCCTATTATACCGAAGTCACCGAGCGCACGCGCAACCGCTTCATGCGCGAGATGCAACTCAGCCTGTTCTTCCAGACGTCGCGGATGTGGCTCATCATGCTGCCGCGGATGAGCTGGGAGCCGATCATCTCCGCCGTCTGCGGCGAGATCGACGAACTGATCCGCGTGGCCGAAGACCAGGACCCGACCGGGTTCGGGCTGGTGATGCGGAACCACATCTTCATGTCCCGACGGCGGCTTTTCGATGCCGATGCGGACACCGCCGCGCCGGCACCGGCGGCAAAGCGATGACGCGTCGTGCCGGCGGGCGGCGCAGAAACCCGGGGAGTGCGAAACCATGTCCGTTCTGAGACCCACGGAGATTTCGCTGTGTGTGACCTGGCTCGGTATCGTCCGGGACCGGTCGCAGGGCCTCGGCTCGGAGCCTCAGGAGTCGGTCGATGCAACCTTCGAGGGGTTCGCGGGCGAGGCTCACGCCGGGCTGACCCGCGCCGCCTGCACGCGCACGCGGCTGCAATATCCGGTCGGTACCGAGATCAGGAACGTTCGCCAGATCAGCATCGTCTCGGCGGAGGAACTGGCCGAGATCGCCGCCGCGCTCGGGCTTTCGGCGCTCGATCCGCGACTGCTCGGTGCCTCGATGGTGGTCGAGGGCGCGCCGCAGTTCACCCGGGTACCGCCTTCCTCGCGCCTGGTCTTCGAAACCGGCGCCGGGCTCGTCGTCGACATGGAGAACGCCCCCTGCCGGTTTCCCGCCGAAGCGATCGAGGCGGCCCACCCCGGCCACGGAATGCGCTTTCCGGCCCACGCCCGCGGCAAGCGCGGTGTCACGGCCTGGGTCGAATGCCCCGGCAGGATCGGGATCGGCGACACCGCACGCCTTCACGTGCCGCCGACCGCGCCTTACGCGCCGCTGCTGGGCACGACGCGTCGCCGTCAGGTCGCGTCGTGATGGCCGGCGAGGGCAAGGCGCATGCCCTCTCTTGACTTCAGATGCTCC
>CAZPOK010000241.1:0-2867 GCA_964587905.1 uncultured Rhodobacterales bacterium
TTTTAAGTCCCCTGTGTCTACCATTCCACCACGCGGGCCCCGGGGGCGGCGCCACTCTGGCGCGCGGGTCGGTCCGAGTAAACCCGCGATGAAGGCTTGACGGAGCGCACCCCGCGCCCAAGGTGAAGCGTCATGTTTCCGATCCGCGATCACAACCCGTCCGAGACCACGCCCTACGTGGTCTATGCGCTCATCGCGGTGAACGCGGCTGTCTTCGTGCTGGTCTGGTCAAACCTCACGAACGAGATCGCGCTGCAGCGCTTCTACCTGACCTGGGGGCTCGTCCCGCAGATCTCCGCGCCCGAGACCTTCCTCACATCCATGTTCCTGCACGGCGGACCGCTGCATCTCGCGGGCAACATGCTGTTCCTGTGGATCTTCGGCGACAACCTCGAGGAAGAGATGGGCCATGCCGGTTTCCTCGGTTTCTACCTCGCGGGCGGTCTCGTGGCCGCCTACCTCCAGGTCGCGGCCGACCCGGGATCCCCGGTGCCGATGGTCGGGGCCTCGGGCGCGATCGCGGGGGTGATGGGCGGCTATCTGCTGATGTTTCCGCGGGCGCGTGTCGACATCCTGCTCTTCCTGATCATCATCATCCGGATCTTCCCGGTCCCCGCCTGGCTGATGCTCGGCATCTGGTTCGGGATTCAGGTCTTTTCGGGGGTCGGCGCCGATACCCGCCTGGGCGGCGTGGCGTACTGGGCGCACGCGGGCGGTTTCGTCGCCGGGCTCGCGCTGACGATCCCGGTCTGGCTCCGCCGGGGCGGCCCGGCCTACTGGGCCCGCACGGAGGGCCATCCGCCGCATCCCGAAGCGAGCTACCGGATGACCCGGACGGATGTCCCGCGCGTCAGGCGCAAGTGAGCACGCCACGACCCCGCCGGCATCAATCTCTTCGCCGCGGCGGCTTTCTGTCGTAGCATTGCCCATCCGCGCTTCCGCGGAGGGTATTTTGGGGGTGCGTTCGAGATGACAGTCTTCCGTGATGTTCTACGCGGTCTTGCCGCCGCGGCACTGGTGCTTCAGGCCGCCTCGCCAGCCCATGCCGCCGACACCTTCGCGCTTCTCACCGCCGATCAGACCGCGACGCTGGGGGCGCACGTCGCGTCCGGGACGCAGGATCTCGAGCAGGTCCGCCTCCGGGAACTCGAGGCGCTCGGCCAGACCCGCTCGATCGCGCTGAGGCGCGCCGACGGCCCCGGGATCGACGTCACGTCACCTTCGGGGTTCGCATTGCGCTCGCCCATCGACTTCGATGTCCGCTTCCGGCCGCGCGACGGCGTCGACGTCGACATGGGCTCGATCCGGATCGACTATCGCCTCGGCCCGATCTGGGCCAACGTCACGAACAGGCTCGCCCGCCACGCCTCGGTCACACAGAACCGGCTGCAGGCCACCGGCGCCGAGCTTCCGGCAGGCGATCACCTGATCCGGCTCCGCATCCGGGACGCGCGCCAGCGCGAGACGCTCGCCCTGATCTCCTTCACCGTGGTGGAGTGACGATCGGTTTCCGCAACACCCGGGCGCCGCGGACGCCCGGGCTCACCGCCGTGCCTGCACCGCCGCCACCACGATCATCGCCAGCACCGCGCCCGCCGCGTTGAACACCAGATCGAATGCGGTGTTGAAGTAACCGCCGACATTCGTCTCGGGCACCGACAAGACGGCCACGAACTCGATCATCTCGTTCACCGCGCCAAGTCCCATCGCCGCGAGCGCAGGATAGACATGGATCGTCCAGGTGCCTTCGAGCACCGGGTAGTGCCGCCTCATCAGATGCCAGAGCACCCAGGCCGTGACGCCGAACCCGTAGGCGTGGACGATCTGGTCGTATTTCAGAAGCGTCATCTCGCCGTTCTCGGGCGTCAGCGGCACCACCTGCGCGGAATAGAGAACCGTATCCCCCACGGGCACGCCGCCGCCCGCCATGTGCAGAAGACCCCAGGCAGAGAGCGCCCAGAGCATCGTCAATGGATACTCGGCCGACCTGAGGCTCCGCCCGACGAGCGCGATGAGGATGACCATCGTGATCACGTAGACCATGAACTCGTAGTTCCCGCGGATCAGGAACCATGCCGTGAAGGCGACGACGTAGGCCACGGTGACCGCCGCAACCGCGCCTTCGCCGCGTCTGAACTCGATCCCGAACATGCCCCCGCCCTCCTTTTTTCGGGTTGAGCCTATGGCCGGACCGCGCCGTGCGGCAACGACGGATTGGCTGGAATGCACCGTGCGCGCCGGACCCGCCCGCCTCGCGATTTTCCGCGCCCGCCAGCGGAACAGTCGCCCCGGCCAGGTGTTGGCTCGCATCAAGTGAAAGGAGACTACCGTGAACGTCAGTGAAATGATGGAGACGAACGTCGATATCACCAGCCCGGATGCCACGATCCGGGAGGCCGCGGTGCGGATGCGCGACGACGATGTGGGCGCGCTGCCGGTCGGCGAGAATGACCGCCTGATCGGCATGGTGACCGATCGCGACATCGCGGTGCGCGGGGTCGCGGACGGCAAGGAGCCGGACCGATGCACCGTGCGCGAGGTCATGTCCGAGGAGGTGTATTACTGCTACGAGGACGAGGATGCCGAGCGCGCGGCCGAGGTGATGGCCGAGCACAAGATACGGCGCCTGCCGATCCTCAACCGCGACAAGCGTCTCGTCGGCATCATCGCGCTCGCGGATCTCGCACGGGCCCACGTCGGCGAGGCCGCGCTTGAAGGCGTGTCCGAGCCGACCGCGGCCGCGCGGCACTGATCCACGCGCGGCGCTGCGATGGAACCGGGGCCGGACCGCGATCCGGCCCCGCGTTCAGCCCGCCCTCAGGAGCCGGCACTCGACAGCCTGATCCATCGGAAGATCAGCATCAGCG
>CAZPOK010000241.1:2967-5055 GCA_964587905.1 uncultured Rhodobacterales bacterium
GCGAACACCGTGGCGTGCGATGCGAAGAGGTGCTGAACCGGCGTCACCAGCAGCGCCGTGATTCCGTGGCACAGAATGTAGGCCCCTGCGATGATCAGGATGCTTTGCATGACGTGCGACTGCCCCCCGCAGTTCCGCGACCATAGCTCCCAGGTAACGCATCCGCGAGGCAAATCGACAATAACCAGAGGACCGTGTGTCGATCGGTCAGGTTTGCATCCGATCGCTCCTCACGACGTAAAGGCGGGCTCTCGACCCGCGCGCATTCTCGAGAAGACCCAGCTCGAGAAGAGCGCGCAGCGCCCGGTGGTACGTGGCCGACGAGACGTCCTTCACCAGCCTGTGTTTCCGGATGCGCTCGGATTGGACGATGTCGCCCGCCTCGCGCGTCAGACTGTGGGCGGCGAGGAACACGTCCTGTTCAACCGGGCTCAGCGTGTCGAGACCGACCTCCCGCTCCATCCGGCGCAACATCTCCCGCAGTTCCAGCATCGCCTTCAAGCGGTCCATTTTCCTCTTCCATCATGTTATGGATCGGCAAAAAACGCCGCACTCGCGAAAACGGGAAACGATTGCCGGAGCGCAACTCCAAGCAGCCTCCACACCGCAATTCAAAAATTCAAGGTGACACGAACTTGCGAGGCTGTTTTTCGCGTGGCGCCCTCAGGCATCGAGAATCAAACTCGGGGTCGTTGATTCTCGATTTTCGTAGCACAGCCACAGCGGACGCGCACCGGGAAAATGATGTCACCGTTTGCCCTCCGCGCCGCAAGACACCACGCAACTTTCTGACTGTGAATTCCGAATATTCGGTAGCTTCATTCGCCTGCGGAGGGATCGGATTGCCGGGACCACCGCACGCGGTGATCCCGACGACCGCGCACCGACGGCAGGCTGCGGCGCGGAAGGGACACCGACGCGCCGCCCTTCCACGATGCTAGGCCGCGCTGCTACGGCAGAACAGCGCCACAGAGCTGCGGATCGGACTGAGCCGTTGCGCAACGAGCGTTTCGAAACGCGCTTTCAGAGGATCGGGACGAAGCAACGAGAGAAGCACCAACATTGAACTGATCCTTTCGAATGGTCTGGTTGAGTGGTCGGTGGAGCCAGATTCCTCCGACAAGGGGGCGAAAATTCGGCAGATCCCCGATGGACTCGTGCAATCTCGGCTCCCGATTCAGACCAATGAAGCAAGAAGTGAAAAATTGGACACTATATTTCTTCATTTGTATTGAATTTTATCAACATGGTAATTACGGATTTTTACATCCTTTTCGAATGAAAATTGAGTGGAATCACTTCTGTTGGAGCGGGCGTTCCGGCGCATATCAACGGCTATACATAGAAGTATGCATATGCCGAAGATCGCCACCTGCGCGATGACAAATACCAGAAGCGCAAGCCAGATCCCCCCGCCCCCAAGGAGCACCCCGATCGCGGAAAGAGCACTCGACGAGACGGCGACGATACAGCTGGCGAGCGCCACGTGCGGCCGCGCCTCGTCCTCCGGCTCGAACCGCCGCCGCGAGCGCGGCGCAAGAGCGACATGGCTCGGGAAGATGTTCGGCGATGCGTCGTCGTTCGGCCGAGGTCCGGACCGCACGGTCTCGCAGCTGTCGGGTTTTGGGATGCTCTTCATGGTCCACTCCACGAGATGACCTGAACCAGATTACATCCCGTCGCGCACCCGCCTGCAATTTCAGATTGCCAGCGTGAGAGAGAATTCGCGTAATATGTCGTATCTACTGAGAATTTCGCGGCGTGGCCGACCCTGTGGCCATTCGAAGGGATTAATGCACGAAATCATATACTTGCCCCCTGTCCGAACTCGGAGGCACCGCGTCACTGCGCGCGGATAACGGCGGCGAAGTTGTTGAAGATCGGCCCGTTCGCGGCGAGCACCTCGCCCTCCGACAACGGATCGCCACCGGGCCGGATCGCTTCGACCAGCCCCCCTGCCTCCTTCGCGATCAGAAGCCCGGCCGCCATGTCCCAGGCGTTGAGCCCCCGCTCCCAGTACCCGTCGTAGCGCCCCGCCGCCACGTAGGCCAGATCGAGCGCCGCCGCCCCCCAGCGCCGCACCCCGGC
>CAZPOK010000242.1:0-5002 GCA_964587905.1 uncultured Rhodobacterales bacterium
GGGCTCCGGGCCGAGGCGGACGTGCGCAACGAGAAGATCAACTACAAGGTCCGCGAACACTCGGTCGGCAAGGTGCCCGTGATCCTCGCCATCGGTCAGCGCGAGGTCGACGAGCGCACGGTCTCGGTGCGCCGGCTCGGTGAAAAGGAAACAAAGACGGTTTCTCTCGACGAGGTCGTGTCGATGCTCGCCGACGAGGCGAAGGCGCCGGACCTTACATAACCCCTTGAAATCGCGCACGTCCCCGAGGGGACATTCGCGTCCTCAAAACTTCTCGTCATGTTACAGCCCAACACGTGATCGTGACGCACGGCCCTGTGACTGGCGCGTCAGACCCTCCTGCTTCTACGCCTTTGACCGTCGCGGATGCGACTGATCGACCCGATTTCTGAGGAGGATCTCTTTATGTCGAACACCACCAAGTCCCTCGCCGTCGCCGGCGCTCTCACCGCGGCTCTTTCCGCGCAGATGGCCGGACCGGCCCAAGCCCAGGCAAAGGAAAAATGCTACGGCATCTCGCTCGCCGGCGAGAACGACTGCGCCGCGGGCCCCGGCACGACCTGCGCCGGCACCTCGACCGTCGACTATCAGGGCAACGCATGGACACTCGTCGACGCAGGCACCTGCGCCGAGATCGAGCTGCCCGGCGACCGCACGGCGGCGACCGCAGCCCAGCTCGAGGAGTGGGGCTTCAACGGCATCAACCGCGACCTGCCGAACGACTCGAGCCTGACGGAGGATGTGCTCAACCAGTACATTTCGCCCGAGCGCCTCAACGAACTGAGCGCCTGACCGTCCATCGCGCCGCCCCACACGCGGGCGGCGCGTGCTGCCCTGGAGCCTGCCGCCATGCCCGAGACGAAAGCCGCGCGCCTGCTGCCCGCCGCACCCGGCGTCGGCTACAAGCCGCAGCACTTCCAGACGATCCTCGACGATCCCGCGCCCGTCCGCTGGCTCGAGATCCACGCCGAGAACTACATGGGCGACGGCGGACGCCCGCTCGCCCAGCTGCGCCACCTCGCCGAACGCTTTCCGATCTCCGTCCATGGCGTCGGGCTCTCCATCGGCGGAGACGGCCCGCTCGACAGGGATCATCTCGCCCGTCTCGCTCATCTCGTACACTGGCTCGAGCCGGCGAGCTTTTCCGAGCACCTCGCCTGGTCCACGCACGACAGCCATTTCCTGAATGACCTGCTGCCGCTTCCCTACACCGACCGTACGTTGGCGCAGGTCTCCGATCACATCGATCAGGTGCAGGAGGTCACGGGCCGCCGGATGCTTCTGGAGAACCCCTCCAGCTACCTCGCCTTCGCCGAGAGCGAGATGAGCGAGATCGAATTCCTGACGGAGATCGTGCGGCGTACGGGCTGCGGCCTGCTGCTCGACGTCAACAACGTCTTCGTCTCGGCCACCAACCAGCGCATCGACCCGAGGGCCTATATCGACAGTTTCCCGCACCGCCATGTGGGCGAGATCCATCTCGGCGGCCATGACGAGGACGAGGACGAACACGGGGCACCCCTGCTGATCGACAGCCACGGGCGCGAGGTCGTCGATCCGGTCTGGACGCTCTATGCGCACACGCTCGAGATGGGCGGGCCGAAGCCTACGCTGATCGAATGGGACACCGACGTGCCCGACTGGCCGGCGCTCGCCGCCGAGGCAGAGCGTGCCGCCACCGCGCTGGAGGCGGTTGCATGACAGTTGCGCAGACGATCTTCGCCGGCGCCGTGCTCGATCCCGCTCGCGACGTGCCGGACGGTCTGATCGACCCCGGAGGCCGGTCGGCCGGAAAACGCTTCGACGTCTACCGCAACAATGTGGCCGTCAGCCTGACCGAGGCACTCGAGACCGGGTTCCCCGTGCTGCGCAAACTCCTCGGCGAGACGAACTTCAAGGGGGTGGCGGGCCTGTTCTTTCGGCGCCATCCGCCCTCATCGCCGCTTCTCATGCAGTACGGTTCGAAAATGCCGGAGTTTCTCGCGGCTCTGCCGCAGCTCGCGCAGCTGCCCTACCTGTCCGATGTCGCCCGTCTCGAACTGGCGCTCCGGGAGAGCTACCATGCGGCGGATGCCGTTCCCGTGGCCCCTGACGCGCTTGCGGGGATCCCGACCGAGCGTCTTCTGTCGTCCCGCTTCGCCATCGCCCCCGCCGTCCGCGTTCTATCGTCTCCCTGGCCGGTCCTCGGGATCTGGCGGCGCAACAGCCTTGCGGACGCGCCGAAACCGGAGATGCGCGCGGAAGACGTGCTGATCGTCCGGGTCGAGTTCGATCCCCGGCCCGTCCTGCTCCCGCCCGGCGGCGCGGCTTTCGTCGCCGCGCTCCAGGAGGGGCTTCCGGTCGGCGAAGCACTGGATCTGGCCAGCGAAACCCCGGGTTTCGACCTTGCCGCAATTCTCTCCGCGCTCATCGCCGGCGCGGGAATCACAGGAACGGAGGTGACGCCATGACCGTCCTCACATCACTCTACACCGCCTTGGTCGCGCGCCTCGACGCCGCCGGCGAGTGGCTGCTGCCCACGCTCTCCCGGCTGCTCTTTGTCGCGATCCTGTTCGGATACTACTGGAACTCGGCCCTGACCAAGGTGGGCGACGGGATCTTCGGGCTCGTGCGGCCATCGGACGGCGCCTACATCCAGATATTTCCACGGACTGTCGAGGCCGCCGGCTACGACTTCTCCCAACTCGGGGCCGTCCACTGGGCGGTCGTGGTCGCCGGCACCTGGGCGGAATTCCTGCTTCCGCTGCTCATCGTGGCCGGCCTTCTCACCCGGCTCGCCGCGCTCGGGATGATCGTCTTCGTGGTCGTGCAAAGCTGGGTCGACGTCACCGGCCACGGCCTCGGAGCGGCCGATATCGGCGCGTGGTTCGATCGCCTGCCGTCGGCGACGATCATGGACCAGCGGGCATTCTGGATCTTCGCGCTGCTCGTCCTGGTCCTGAAGGGCGCCGGGCCGCTTTCGCTCGACAGACTCTTCGCCGGACGTTTCGTCGCCGCGGAACCGAAAGCGGTCTAGCCGATGATCTCGTCGCGAACCTCGTCGCGCCACCCGAGCCAGAGCCGCTCCCCGTCCTCCACGACCGGGCGCTTCATCAGGCCGGGATGGGCGGCGATTAACGCGGCCGGCGCCGCGCTGCGCTCGCCTTCCGGCAGACCTCGCCAGGTCGCCGAAGACCGGTTGACGAGCCTCTCGCCGAAGGCGGCGAGAAAGGCGGCGATCCGCTCGTCGGGCAGCCCCCCGGCCCGCACATCGACGACGTCGACCTCCCGCCCCGCGGCCCGAAGCTCCCTCAGTGCCCGCCGGCACGTGTCGCAATTCTTGATCCCGTAGAGTCGCATGTTGCCCCCGTTTTCGGCGTTTTCCGCGAAATTTGAGCGCACCCGGCGCTCGAATCTTGCTTTTCTTTCAAAACATCCGATCCTCGTGATCGTGACAACCGACCTTCAGGCGCCGTCTCGCCTCAAAGGCAGCCGGTCGATCAGGAAGGAATGGCTGTGACCAGGCCGTCGCACAAGCGCGGACGGCGACGACTGAAGGAGAGACGGAATGCCCACCGGCACCGTGAAATGGTTCAACACCACCAAGGGCTATGGATTCATCGCCCCCGATGACGGCGGAAAGGATGTCTTCGTGCACATCTCTGCTGTCGAGCGCTCCGGAATGACCGGCCTCGCCGACAACCAGAAGGTCAGCTACGAGATGATCGAGGGCCGCGATGGCCGCGAGTCGGCCGGCGAACTGAAGGCGCTCTGACCGCGGGTCCGCCCGCTTTCTCACACTTGGAACCTCGCCTGTGAGTACCGTCGCCGTCAACTGGTGACGGCCCGTGCGATGACGACCCCCGCCCAGGCCGACCCGGCGGTCAGCGCGGTGCCCCAGGCCCAGTCGACCGCGACCATGGTGGGCGACCAGTCGCGCATGACGGCCCAGCTCGTCAGCTCGTAGGTGCCGTAGGCCACCGCGCCCAGGATCGCGCCGTTGAGGAGCGCCTGTCCGGGCGCGTCGTCGCGCAGGGCGGGCCAGCCCGCGAACCAGATCACGCCGGCCATGTAGGTGACGTAGAAGAGGAGCGCGGGGCCCGCGCGGATCCCGTCGAGCAGCCCCTCGCCCAGATGGCGCTCGAAGAGGGGCTTCATCACGAACGACAGCATGATCGCGTCGGCCACGAGGAAGACGATCCCGGTGGCGAGGATCAGGACGAGGATGGACATTGGCTCTCCCGGGGTTGCGATCCCCGGAAGATAGGGCGGCGGCGGCCGGGGTCGATCAGCGGCGGGCGTCGAGCTTGCCGAATTCGTTGTCGAGGGCGCGCTGGAGCTTCTTCGCGGCCCCCCGCATCGCGGCGTCGGGATTGGCGTCGTGATGGGTCGCGGTGAGGGGGCGGAGGCCTTCGGGACGGGCTTCCATGGTGCAGCGGATATCGGCGGAGCCGCCCTTCTGCGGCGAATTCTCGTCGGCGAGATGAAGCTCGATCCGGGTCAGGTGGTGCTCGAAGCGGCCGAGGGCGCTGTCGACGATCTCGTTGGCCCGGGCCTCCATGGCCTCGGTCGCGTCGATCTGGTTGTCGGTGTTGAAGAGGAGTTCCATGGCGTTCCCTTTCGTGGTCCCCGCATCAGCGCCGCAGGGGGCCGCGGGGTTCCATGCCGTCAGGACCGCGCAGCGTACCAGACATAGCCGAAAAGCCCGCTTGCGAACAGCAGGATCGACAGCGGGCCGGAGCCGATGTCCTCCTGCAGCTTCGCCATCGTGTCGGTCATGCAGCGGCCGTAGCACTCGGGGTCTTCGGGGATCTGCACGCCCACCAGGACGGCCACGCCCATTCCGCCGAACAGGATGAGGTTCGCCCATGCGAGGAATTTCGTCATGCCGGGTCTGCCCTTGCCGTGCCCCCGGACGGGGTATCGCGCAAAACCGGCGGGGATGTGGCGGTGTCGTACGGGATGCGACAGTCAGCGGTTCGTGCCCATGGTCCTCCAGAGTGCGGCGAAGGCGAGCCCGAAG
>CAZPOK010000243.1:0-4992 GCA_964587905.1 uncultured Rhodobacterales bacterium
CCGCCGCCACGTAGGCCAGATCGAGCGCCGCCGCCCCCCAGCGCCGCACCCCGGCGCAGGCGGGAAGAAGCCGTCCGAGGTCCTTCAGAGTCTCCGGCAGGTCCGGCCGACCGCCGAAAGGCAGGCCCGTCGCGAAGACGGCCTCGATCATCACCTTGCGCGCGGAGACGCGGAGCCTCTGGCTGTCGTTCAGCCACGCCCCCTGCCCTTTCTCGGCATAGAACATCTCGTCCTTGGCCGGATCGTAGACCACCGCCGAGACGATCTCGCCCTTGTGCTCGAGCGCGATAGAGACCGCCCAGTGCGGCAGGCCGTGGAGAAAGTTCGTCGTCCCGTCGAGCGGATCGACGATCCAGCGCCGGGTCGGGTCCTTGCCCTCCACCGGCGCGCTCTCTTCGCCGGTCCAGCCGTAGTTCGGCCGCGCGCCGGTCAGGTCCTCGCGGATGATCGTTTCGGCCGCGATGTCGGCCCGGCTGACGAAGTCGCCCGCGCCCTTGGCCGAGACCTGCAGGTTCTCGACCTCGCGGAAATCCTTCACGAGGCTCCGACCCGCCTTCCGTGCGGCCTTCATCATGATGTTGAGATTGGCGCTGCCCTGCATGGGGTGTCTCCGTCGATCAGGGCGCGCGTATACGGGGGCCGCCGGGGATTGCCAAGACCGGCGATGAAACGCAATGGCGGATGCGGGAGTTGTCCGCGCATGAAGATCGCCGCCGCTTCCCTGCTCGCCCTCCTCGTCCTCGCCCTCGTCTTTCTCGGCGTTTGGCGCGCCGCGGACCGGCGCGCCGACGCACGCGCCTGGATCGCGCTGGCAAGCGTCGACGCCCCGAGTGGCGTCTTCGATCCGGAGAGGGTCGCGGACCTTCCCGAACCGGCCCGCCGCTACTTCCTCTACACGATCGCGCCCGGCACGCCGCTCCGCCGGGCCGCCGTCATCGAGATGGGCGGCGAGATCGGCTTGGGCACGAGGGACGCGCCCGGATACCGCCCGATGGCGGCCCGCCAGATCCTCGCGCCGCCCCACGGTTTCGTCTGGCGGCTCGACGCGGGGCTGATCGCGGGATCGGACGGGATGACGCCGGACACCTCGTGGACCCGCTTCTGGCTCGCCGGTCTCCTGCCGGTCGTGCGCGCCGGCGGAGATGCCGACGCCTTCCGCTCCGCGTTCGGCCGCGTGGTGGCCGAGGGCACGTTCTGGACCCCCGCCGTCTTCCTGCCCGGCCCCGGCATCCGCTGGGAGGAGGTCGACGCCGACACCGCCCGCGTCACCCTCTCGGCCCATGGCCTCGAGCAGTCCGTCGAGATCACCGTCGCTGAGGACGGCCAGCCGGTCCGCGTCGTGATGCCCCGCTGGAGCGACGCCAACCCCGAGGGCGAATGGCGCGTCCAGCCGTTCGGCGGCGACCTCTCGGAGTTTCGCGACTTCGGCGGCTACCGGCTTCCCACGCATGTCGACGGCGGCAACCTGATAGGGACCGAGGACTACTTTCCCTTCTTCAAGGCCCGGGTCACGGACATTCGCTTCGACGACCTCGCGGTGCCCTGAGCCCGCTATGCTCGCCCTGTCCACCCAGCGATTCGGAGATCCGCCATGACCGTGAGAGACGCCTTCACCGACGACGAATGGTCCGAGATCGTGCTCGCCCCGATGCTGGCGAGTTTCGCGGTCACCGCCGCCGATCCCAGCGGTCTTTTCGGCGTGATCCGCGAAAGCTCCGCCGCCGCGCGGGCGATGGAGGCGGCCCGAACCGACGGCGACGACCTCACGAGCGAGGTCATGGCGACCTACGACACGCCAGAGGCGCGCAAGGCGGCAAGCGACGCGATCTCCGGCCTCGCGCGGGGCCGGTCGCCCGACGAAGCGACCGCGAAGGCGATCGCGCGGATCTCGGACGTCTCGCGTCTCTTGGAGAGCCGAGGTCTGGAGGCGAGGGCGTTCCGGACATGGCTGCGCGGAATCGCGCGGGACGTGGCCGAGGCCGGCACCGAGGGCGGCTTCCTCGGCTTCGGCGGCGAACAGGTGTCGGAGGCCGAGAAGGCGACGCTCGCCAAGATCGACGGGGCGCTTTCCGAAGGGACCGGTTGAGCGCCGGCCGCCGCGGGAGTCGCATTCATGAGCATGTCGGGGACGCGCTGCAAGCCCCTGATGTCGCATGTCCGGGATGCGCAAGCCGGTGCCGACTCTTGCACGACATGCTCTACGTGCCGCTTCTCTGGAGTTTCACCGGAAGCGTCCGCCCCAGCCGGAGAAGGTGCGCCATGAAGGGCTTCGCGCTGTCGTCCGATCGTGTCGCGGCATAGAGCCTGCGGGTGACGCCCGCGGCGGTCAGCGGCCGCGTCACGTAGTCCGACGAATATCGGACCTCGCGCACAACCCAGTCGGGCAGCACAGCGACCCCCCGGTTCGAGGCCACAAGGAGCAGGATCACGGCGGTCAGCTCCACCTGACGGATCGCGCGGGGTTCGACCTTCGCGGGCGTGAGCAGCTGGCTGAAGACATCGAGACGCGACCGTTCGACCGGATAGGTGATCAGCGTCTCGTCGCGAAAATCGTCGGCCTCCACGAACGGCTTCGCGGCGAGCGGATGCTGGGCGGAGGCGACGAACACCGGGTTGTAGTCGAACAGCGGATGGAAGTCGACGCCGTCGAGGGTTTCGGGGTCCGAGGAGACCACGAGGTCCACCTCCTCCTTCTGGAGCGCGGGCAGCGCCCCGAAGGCGAGGCCCGGCCGGATGTCCACGTCGACGTCAGGCCAGGCCTTGCGGAATTCCTCGAGCACCGGGAAGAGCCAGTCGAAGCAGGCGTGGCACTCGATCGCGATGTGCAGTCGCCCCGTCTTTCCCGCCTGAAGTCCCCGGAACTCGTCCTCGAGCGCGGAGACCTCCGGCAGGATCCTTTCGGCCGCCTTGAGAAGCTTCATCCCCGCCGCCGACAGCTTCAGCGGCTTCGACCGGCGGACGAAAAGCTCGACGCCCACCTGGTCTTCGAGCCCCTTCACCTGGTGCGAGAGCGCGGACTGCGTGATGTGCAACTGCTCGGCCGCGCGGGCCAGCCCGCCGGTGTCGTGGATCGCCTTGATCGTTCTCAGATGCCTGAACTCGATGTGCACGTTCTGCCGTCCACTTCATAATGGTGTTGAGGATTATGAATTTGTCTCACGAAGCCGCGGATGGGACAAGGGCAGCGGAACAAACGCAGGAATCGCCATGACCCCGCCCCGCATCTCGTTCGAGTTCTTCCCGCCGCAGTCCATCGAGGCCTCGTTCCGTCTTTGGGAGACCGTACGCACGCTGTCGCCGCTCGGTCCGCAGTTCGTCTCGGTGACCTATGGCGCGGGCGGCACGACCCGCGACCTGACGCACGACGCGGTCGCAGCGATCCACAAGCACTACGGCCTGAACGTCGCGGCGCACCTCACCTGCGTGAACGCGACGCGTGAGGAGACGCTCGAGATCGCGCGGAGCTATGCCGGGGCCGGCGTGACGGAAATCGTGGCGCTCCGGGGCGATCCGCCCAGGGGCGAGGGGGCGTTCACCGCCCACCCCGACGGTTTCGCGAATTCGGTGGAACTGATCGAGGCGTTGGCCGAGACGGGCGACTTCCACATCCGCGCGGGCGCCTACCCCGACCCGCATCCCGAGGCCGGGCACGACACGGCCGACGTCGACTGGCTGAAGCGGAAGATCGACGCGGGCGCGGGATCGGCGATCACGCAGTTCTTCTTCGAGTCCGAGACCTTCTTCCGGTTCCGCGACGCCTGCGCCAGGGCGGGCATCGACGCGCCGATCATTCCCGGCATCCTGCCCATCGAGAACTGGACCGGCGTGCGCAAGTTCGCCGCCCGCTGCGGTGCGCATATCCCCGCCTGGCTCGACGACGCCTTCACGGCGGCGGCGCGCGACGGGCGCGAGGAGCTGCTCGCGACCGCGGTCTGCACCGAACTTTGCACCGAGCTTCTCGAAGGCGGGGTCGAGGATCTGCATTTCTACACGTTGAACAAGCCGCACCTCACCCGCGACGTGGTCCATGCGCTGGGCATCGCCCCCGAGGTGGCGCTCGAAAAAGTGGCCTGAGCCGGTCGGCCCGTCACCTCTTCCGGCATGCCATCCATGCGCCGGATCGGCGTATTCATCGGGCGCTCGAAGGGTAAGGCGCCCGACGATCCAGCGCGCTCATCCCGCCGGACGCCGCCACACCATGCCCGACAGCCATCCCGGCCGCGCGGCCGGCACCGGCTTCTCCGCCGTCGGGTGGAGGCGTTCGGTCGGATCGGCCCCGACGACGCGCCGCTTCCTGAGCACGAACAGCTTGCCCCAGCCGCGCGTCGTGCCGACGCTCGGCGCGTCGGGGTCGCAGGGAAACTGCGTCCGCCAGCCCTCGGGCAGCGCCAGCCCGCACATCTCCGCCTTGCCGAGGATCCAGACGAGCGGGATGTTGGCGAGCGGCCGCGCCGCCTCGAACCCGCTGAGCTGCCCGCCGACATCGCCGTGCGTGCCCCGGAACCACATCTGCTCCACATGGCCGTCCCAGCCCTCGGGACAGGTCCAGAGCACCGGCGCATAGGCCTCCCGCGTCTCGTCGAGCGCAAGCGCGTGGTAGCCGTGGCGGATCGTCGGTCCGAGGTGGTGGTTGTGGAACGCGTGCCGGGTCTCGGCCCAGCGCCAGAGGATCGGTGCGCGAAAGCCGAGCGCCTTCACCGTGTCCCAGACGCCCACCATCTCGACCGGCGCCTCGTCGTGGCAGAAGCGCCTCACGAAGGCGCGCCGGGAGGTGCTGTCGGCGCCGCGCTGGTAGTGCCGGTAGGCGATCTGCACGTTCCGCTCGGTCGCGTGCTCTGACCGTACGAGCCCCACACGGTCGATGATCCCGGCGAGCGAGCGCACCGCATAGGCGCCCCGCGAATAGCCGAAGAGGAAGATCCGGTCGCCCGGCCGGTAGCGCGAGGCGAGGAAGCCGTAGACGCGGCGGATCTGGCGGTTGATGCCGCGCCC
>CAZPOK010000244.1:0-4972 GCA_964587905.1 uncultured Rhodobacterales bacterium
TCCGCGAGGGCGGCCGCACCGTCGGCGCCGGCGTCGTCTCCAAGATCATCGAGTAGACCTTCCGGGACACCGCAGCCCGAAGATGGGGCCGCTCCCGCCCGGGGGCGGCCCTTTCCCGTTAGGGATCAGTGCGCTGCATGCGGTTATCACGAAAGCGTGATTGAACTAGATCCCGGCGGATTCCGTTCTTCCGCTGTAACTTTGCAAGAACCAAGGGAGTTCAACATGACCCGCATGAAGATCGGGACAGCACTACTCGCGCTAACTCTCGCGATGGGCGGAACCGCCGCCACGGCGCAGGAGTACAACTCGCTTCGCGCGAGCGCGGATCAACTGATGAACGAATACGGATTCGACGTGGATCCCGGACTTTTGAGCGATCAGCAGCTGACGGAGTTGCAGCGCCTCGAGGGCGAAGTCGCCGAGATGTCGCGTGCCGAAGCGCAGACCCGTATCGGAGGCGTGCTCATGAGTGACGAGATGACCGCCACCTACGAGACGGACCCTGCCGGCGAAGCCGCGTGGAGTTCTCTCAGGGCGAGCGCGGACCAGCTTCTCAACCAGTACGATTTCGACATCAGTGCCGAGCTTCTGTCCGACCAGCAGCTTGCCGAATTCCGCCGCCTTGACCGCGATCTCGAAGGCCTGTCGCAAGCCGACGCCCGCACGCGCATCGAAGGCGTGTTGATGGACGACGCGGTCACGGCCGCCTTCGTGTCCGATCCGGGCGGAGAGGCGGCGTGGAACTCGCTCCGCGCCAGCGCCGATCAGCTTCTGAACCAGTATGGCTTCGAGGTTGACCCGGAACTGCTTTCGGACCAGCAGCTTGCCGAATTCCGCCGCCTCGACCGCGATCTCGAAGGACTGTCGCAAGCCGGCGCCCGCACGCGCATCGAAGGCGTGCTGATGGAGAATGACGCAACTGCCGAGTTCGGCACCAATTGACCACGCGCGACAGCGTCGCGACATGCTGGGCCGCCCTTCGGGGCGGCTCTTTGCCGTCCGGCGGCACGCCCGAGACGTCGAAAGGGCACCGCCATGCCTGCACTTCCCCGTCCCGACGCGCTCCACCCGCTCGTCTTTCCCGATGGCACCGTTCGCCGGCAGATGGCGAACCTCGCCGCCGCGATCCCGCATCTCGCAGCAGGCGACGTCACCGCGATGACGGGCGAAAGTCCGGCTTGATTTCGGGCCGCGCGCATCGTAGGTGACGGTCCGGCCACAGGGGTATAGCTCAGTCGGTAGAGCATCGGTCTCCAAAACCGAGGGTCGTGGGTTCGAGTCCCTCTGCCCCTGCCAGGCCCGGACCGGAGTACGCGGTCTTGAACTCCCCCGCGGCCCGGCGTATCTGCGCCCCGTCGCCACAAGGGAAGAACCATGGCCAAGACCAACCCGCTCCAGTTCGTCCAGCAGGTCCGCTCCGAGGTCTCGAAGGTCGTCTGGCCCAATCGTCGCGAGGTCGGAATCACCTCGGTCATGGTCTTCATCATGGCGATGCTGACGGCGCTCTTCTTCTTCTTCGTGGACTGGATGATCCGGATCGGGCTCCAGTCCGTTCTCGGCTTCTTCGGCTGACCTTCGGCCGGAACCCCGGCACGCCTCCGCTCGTTCTCCTCCCGGACACGCACAACAGCGGGCGACCGCCCGCGGCAGTTCATGGAGGACCGAACTCATGCGAACGACACAGACATCGCTTCTCGCACTTGCCACCGCCGCCTTCGCGGCGTCCGGGGTCGTTGCGCAGGAGAGCGGCGACGCGGAGACGCAGGCGCAGACCGACACCAATCAGCAGATGGCTTCGGACGGGCAGGCCGACGTGGGGCGCTTCGGCGACATCGTCGCGCTCGAAGGATGGGCTCTGGAAGACGTCGCGCCCGACGGCTGGAGCGCAAGCAGCCTTCTCGACGAAGACGCCATCGGACCGGCAGGCGACGATATCGGCGAGGTCGAGGATCTGATCTTCGATGAGGACGGCGGTCTCGTGGCGATCATCGCCGAAGTCGGCGGCTTCTGGGACATCGGGGACACGCATGTGAGCATCCCGTGGGAAGAGGTCGATTACGCCGGGCCTGGCGAAGGCGTCGGTCTGCCCGTGACGGAGGAGACGGTCGACACCTACGATCTCTTCGGCAACCCCGACATCCTGCCGCGCGAGCAGATGTCCGAAGAAATCGTGGCCGGAGTCGATGACGCAATGCCGCCGGGCCGGACGTGGCGCGTCAGCGAGTTGATCGGCGACTACGCGCGGCTTCTCTCCGACGGCGAGTGGGTCAATTACGGCTACGTCACCGACGTTCTGGTGCAGGATGGCGAAGTCTCGGCGACGCTGGTGAATGCGTCGGGAACCTACGGCTACGGGATGTACGGTTATCCGTCCTATGCGGCGAGGAACTACGGATGGAATCCCGCGGACCCGTACTACGACATGCCCTACGACGTGGACGAGATCGACGGGCTGCAGCCGGTGGACCGCGCGCAGTACTGACCGCGCGCCGGGCCGGATTGCGAAGAGGACGGCGTCCCGGCGGGCGCCGTTCTGCATCCGCGAAGGGCTGCACTTGCCGGACCGAGTGCCGGTGGCTGCCACACACGATCCATCGTCTGTCCATACGTCAACCGCGGTCCGCGAACGAAAGCGCCTCGAGGCCTTGAATTCGCGCCGAAGGGGCGGTAATAGCCGCGCAACCTTCCGGACAAGGCGTGCACCGATTCGTGTCGCACGCCGCTTTTTGTTCGGCAGAGTGCGGGCGCAAGCCCCGAAAATCACAAGGATAATCCGACCCCGGCAGGGTTGGTCGAAGGAACGGAACAGGCATGGCGAAGCGGTGGTACTCGGTGAGCGTGCTCTCGAATTTCGAGAAGAAGGTCGCCGAGCAGATCAGACATGCCGTGGCCGACGCAGGACTCGAGGAGCAGATCGAGGAAGTCCTGGTCCCGACCGAGGAAGTCATCGAGATCCGTCGCGGCAAGAAGGTCCCGACGGAGCGGCGGTTCATGCCGGGCTATGTCCTCGTGCGCATGGAGATGTCCGACCAGAGCTATCACCTGATCAACTCGATCAACCGCGTCACCGGGTTTCTCGGTCCCCAGGGCCGCCCGATGCCGATGCGCGACGCCGAGGTGAACCAGATCCTCAACCGCGTCGAAGAGGGAGAAGCCGCGCCGCGGACGCTGATCCTGTTCGAGACGGGCGAGAAGGTGAAGGTGATCGACGGGCCGTTCGAAGGGTTCGACGGCATGGTCGAGGAAGTCGACGAGGACAACCAGCGCCTCAAGGTGATGGTGTCGATCTTCGGCCGGGCGACCCCGGTCGAACTGGAATTCACTCAGGTCTCCAAGGAAACCTGAGTGCCCAACGTGGGAGGCGAGCCGGGCGCGCCCGGCGGACCGCACCACGTCAACCGAAGCCCAGCCGACGCGTCGGCGGGGTGTTGAGAAGAGGAGAGGCCGCATGGCCAAGAAGATTGCAGGCACGATGAAGCTGCAGATCAAGGCCGGGCAGGCGAATCCGTCGCCGCCGGTCGGTCCTGCGCTGGGTCAGCGCGGGATCAACATCATGGAATTCTGCAAGGCGTTCAACGCCAAGACGCAGGACATGGAGCCCGGTGCGCCGTGCCCGACCGTCATCACCTATTACCAGGACAAGTCCTTCGCCATGGAGATCAAGACGCCGCCCGCGTCCCATTATCTCAAGAAGGCGGCAGGGCTGAAGCCGGTCGGCAAGCGGAACCGTCCGAAGGGCGCGACCTTGCCCGGCCGCGAAACGGTGGCCACGGTCACCGCCGCCCAGCTGCGCGAGATCGCCGAGGCCAAGATGGAAGACCTCAGCGCGACCGACGTCGAGGCGGCGATGCAGATCATCCTCGGCTCGGCGAAGTCGATGGGCATCGAGGTGAAAGGGTAAGGCGATGGCAAAGCTTGGAAAACGGACCCGCTCCGCCCGCGAGGCATTCGCCGGCAAGGACGATGTCTCGGTCGAGGACGCCGTAAAGCTCGTCAAGGGCGCGGCCACGGCGAAATTCGACGAGACGGTGGAGGTGTCGATGAACCTCGGCGTCGATCCGCGCCACGCCGACCAGATGGTCCGCGGCTCGGTCACGCTGCCGAACGGCACCGGCCGGACGGTCCGCGTGGCGGTCTTCGCCCGTGGCGCCAAGGCCGACGAGGCGAAGGAAGCCGGCGCCGACATCGTGGGCGCCGAAGACCTGATGGAAACCATCCAGGGCGGCACGATCGAGTTCGATCGCTGCATCGCGACGCCGGACATGATGCCGATCGTCGGCCGTCTGGGCAAGGTGCTCGGACCGCGCAACCTGATGCCGAACCCCAAGGTCGGCACGGTGACGATGGACGTGGCCGACGCGGTCAAGGCCGCGAAGGGCGGGCAGGTCCAGTTCAAGGCCGAGAAGGCCGGCGTCGTCCATGCCGGCGTGGGAAAGGTGTCCTTCGACGAGACGAAGCTCATCGAGAACGTCAAGGCCTTCGTCGATGCGGTGAACAAGGCGAAGCCTACGGGCGCGAAGGGGACCTACATGAAGAAGGTCTCGCTGTCGTCCACCATGGGCCCGGGCGTGTCGGTCGACGTGTCGTCGGCCACGGGCAACGCCTGACGAGATTTGCTCCGGACCTCGGTCCGGGGCGGATGGCGGGGCGGAGACGCCCCGTCCTGTCCGAGACGGAGGGCAGGGGGAAACCCCCGCTAAGTCCTTCCCGAGACGGGGAACGAGACGTTTTCGACCGGGGAGATCCTCGGGCGATCTTGGCCTCGGGACCCGATACGGACCCGAAGGCCCCGGTTCTCCGGGGTGAAACTGAGCCGGGGGTTCGCCCCCAGACTGGAGTGAAACTGTGGATAGAGCCCAGAAAGAGAAAGTGGTCGACGAACTCGGCCAGATCTTCGAAAGCTCTGGCGTCGTGGTGGTTGCCCACTACGCGGGTCTCACGGTTGCCGAGATGCAGGACCTGCGCGCGC
>CAZPOK010000245.1:0-4958 GCA_964587905.1 uncultured Rhodobacterales bacterium
GGGGAAACCATCTATCTGGTCAAGGACATGAAGGTCGCTCTCTCCGAGAGCTGACGGCGCTTGCCCGGTACGAAGACGTTGCCAACGGTCGACGTCTGTGCAGACACGGGGGGCCGATGGGAATGCCTCGTCCGCCGGTCGGCCGACCGGATAGCTCAAAGAAGGACTTCGGTCAGTCCGAACTGCGCCCCGACGACGCCGATCACGACACCAGCCGGCAGGCTAAGGAGCAGTGGGACGGGTTTGCGTTTCCTCCACCGCTTCACGGAGGCAGGTATGATCGTCCCGTTGAGGACACGATCCACAACGTCATGCATGTAGAAGACGAGGAGGAACACGAACCCGAAGGGAATCACGACGAAGACGACCGTGAACCAGAATGCGGCGCCTTCGAGTTCGATCAGCCCGCTCAAGGCCAAACCGAGATACACGCCCATCGCCAGGAACGCCGCTCCCGTGATCCAATCCCAAAAATCCATCTTTTGTCTGTCGGCCATACTGTCGCGCCCTCGACCATCCATCATTCGGTGCGATGAAATGCCCTGAGAGCAAGCTTGGCAAGCCTTGGCTCCTGCGATCGCCGAAACCAGGAACCGCGTGGCGCAAAGGACCGTCTGTTTCGGGTCGTGGCCTTGCATCGTCTACGCTTCGCGCATGATGCCGACCGTCGCCGCGCCGCCGCAACCGCCAAGGGCCCGCCGGGTGCCGAGACCGGGCGGCACCGAGGCCCGCATCCATCTGCGGCTAACCGCTTGCCCCGCCGCGCCCCCCTGTTCTAGATAGGCCGGACCACGGGAACACAGGGAGGCGCCCATGCGCCGTGTCGTCATAACCGGACTGGGGATCGTGTCGTCCATCGGCAACGACGCGCGCGAGGTCGAGGCCTCGCTTCGCGCGGGCCGCTCGGGCATCACCTTCCAGCCCGACTACGCCGAGCATGGCTTCCGCAGCCAGGTGGCTGGCGTTCCGGACATCGACCTCGCCGACCACATCGAGAAGCGCGACCTGCGCTTCCAGGGGCCGACGGCCTCCTATGCGTTCATTTCGATGCAGCAGGCGATCGCGGACGCCGGGCTCGAAGCGTCGGACGTCTCGAACGAGCGCACCGGCCTCATCGCCGGGTCGGGCGGCCCGTCGACGTCGAACTTCTTCGCCGCGCACAACACCGTCATCGAGAAGGGCGCGCCGAAGCGGATGGGGCCGTTCATGGTCACGCGCTGCATGTCCTCGACGGTCTCGGCCTGTCTCGCCACGCCGTTCAGCATCAAGGGCGTGAACTACTCGATCTCCTCGGCCTGCTCGACCTCGGCGCATTGCATCGGAGCGGGCGTGGAGCAGATCCAGTTCGGCAAGCAGGACATCGTCTTCGCCGGCGGCGGCGAGGAGGTCGACTGGACGCTGTCGTGCCTGTTCGACGCGATGGGCGCGATGAGTTCGAAGTACAACGACGCCCCCGCGACCGCCGCCCGCGCCTATGACGCGACGCGCGACGGCTTCGTCATCGCCGGCGGCGGCGGGATGGTCGTGCTCGAGGAGTTCGAGCACGCCAAGGCGCGGGGGGCGAAGATCTATGCCGAGGTCACGGGCTACGGCGCGACGTCCGACGGCTACGACATGGTCGCCCCCTCGGGCGAGGGCGGCGAGCGGTCGATGCGTATCGCGATCTCGACGCTCGGCGACCGCAAGGTCGACTACATCAACTCGCACGGCACCTCGACACCGGTGGGCGACGTAACCGAGATCGAGGCGATCCGCCGCGTCTTCGGAGAGGACCACCCGCCCGTCTCCGCCACGAAATCGATGACCGGCCACAGCCTCGGCGCCACGGGCGTCCAGGAGGCGATCTATTCCATCCTGATGATGCAGGGCGGCTTCATCGCCCCCTCGATCAACGTCACCGAGCTTGACGCGGCGCTCCGGCCCGAAGAGATCGTCACGCAGACCCGTGAGGCGGAGATCGATACGGCGCTATCGAACAGCTTCGGCTTCGGGGGGACGAACGCCACGCTCGTGCTGAGCAGGCATCACGGGTAGGAACACGCGAATGGCAGGCATCATGGAGGGAAAGCGCGGGCTCGTCATGGGCGTCGCGAACGAACGGTCGATCGCGTGGGGCATCGCGCAGGCGCTCCATGCAGAGGGGGCGGAGCTTGCCTTCAGCTATCAGGGAGACGCCTTCGGCCGTCGGGTGGAGCCTCTCGCCGCGAGCGTGGGCTCTGAGATCCTCGTCGATCTCGACGTGACCGACGAGGCCGCGATGGACGCCGGCTTCGCCGCCATCGCGCGGGCCTGGGACAGCCTCGACTTCGTGGTCCACGCCATCGCCTTCGCGGACAAGGCGGAGCTCGCCACCGATTTCCGGTTCCGGGACACCAGCCGGGACAACTTCACCAAGTCCATGCTGGTCTCGTGCTGGTCCTTCATCGACGTCGCTCGGCGCGCGTCGATGCTGATGCCCGAAGGCGGCTCGCTCATGACGCTGACCTTCGAGGGATCGCAGAAGGTGATGCCCTGCTACAACGTCATGGGGATGGCAAAGGCGGGGCTCGAGACGGCGGTGCGCTACCTCGCGAGCGATCTCGGCCCCGAGGGCATCCGGGTCAACGCCATCAGCCCCGGGCCGATGAAAACGCTGGCGGGGGCGGCGATCGGCGGGGCGCGGCGGACCTACAAGCACGCCGAGATGAACGCGCCGCTTCAGGCGAACGCCACGCTGGAAGCGATCGGCGGGACCGCCGTCTACCTCGCCTCGGATCAGAGCAGCTGCACGACGGGCCAGATCATCCTCGTCGACGGCGGCTATCACGTCATGGGCATGCCGCGGATCGAGCACCTCTGAGACGTTCACAAGGGCGCGACCGGGTCTGGCGCAGGACCGGGGCCGACTACATCTCCTGGATGTCGATAACCCGACGTTCGACGCTGGCGGGCCTCGCCGCCCTTGTTATCCCTCCCCCCCAAGGACGGGCGGACGAGGCCCGCTTTTCCGCAGCCTTCGACCGCGCGCGCACGCTCGACCAGCTTAACAGCCTCGTGATCGGGGTGAAGGGCGAGGTGGCGGCCGCCGAGGCGGTCCGCGGTCCCGCCCTCGACCGCCCCGTGAACGTCAAATCCGTTTCAAAGACGATCGTCGCCGCGCTCACCGGCATCGCCATCGACGCGGGCGACCTTCCGGGCACGGACGCGACGCTGGCGGAGATCGCGCCCGGTCTGATCCCGCGCGACGCCGACCCGCGGGTGCGCGACATCACCATCGCCGATCTTCTCACCATGCAGGCGGGACTGGAACGGACTTCCGGCGGCAACTACGGCAGCTGGGTCTCGAGCCGGAACTGGGTCGCCGATGCGTTGTCGCGGCCGATGGTCGGCGAGCCGGGGGGCGGCATGCTCTATTCCACCGGCAGCTACCACATCCTCGGCGCGGTTCTGTCCGAGGTGACGGGCCGGTCGCTTCTCGAGCTCGCACGCGATGGCCTCGGCGCTCCGCTCGACGTGCAGATCCCGCCCTGGACGCGTGATCCGCAGGGCCGCTACATGGGCGGCAACGAGATGGCGCTGTCTCCGCTGGCCCTCTTCCGGTTCGGCGAGGTCTACCGCCGCGACGGCATGTTCGACGCAAGGCGGGTTCTCTCGGAGGATTGGGTCGCGGCGTCGCTCATATCGCGCACCCGGTCGTTCTTTTCGGGGCACGACTATGGATACGGATGGTTCCTCGCCCGCGCCGGCGGCCACGACGTCGCCTATGCGCGCGGCTACGGCGGGCAGATGATCTACATCGTGCCATCGCTGGAGCTGACGGTCGTGGTGACGTCGGACCCCAACCGCCCGGCCCGGTCGGACGGCCACGTGGGCGACCTGAACCGGCTCCTGTCCGATGTGATCGTCCCGGACGCCGAGGTCGCCTGAGCGGCGGCATTTCCCCCGAAGAATGCCTCGCGCCTGCCCGATTCCAGCCCCATTGCGTTGATAATCCGGAAACAAAGGGGTCGGGATTTGGGTTTTATGCTCTTCACATTCGCATGTGCGCTCCTGTTGCTGACCGCGACGCTCTACGCGCTCAGGGGTGGCTTCGCCACGGCGCAGGGGATGCGCGTGGTGGGTCCCGACGCCCAGGGCATGGGCCTCGGCGCCGTCACCGTCGTGATCGCGGCATGGTACTTCGGTCCGCTCTACGGGGTCGCCCTGATTTTCGCGGTGATGATCCACGAACTGGGCCACGTCGCGGCCTTCCGCGCGACGGGACACCAGGATGCCCGGTTCCGGCTGGTGCCGCTTCTCGGCGGCTACGACATTTCCGACGAGCCGCCGGCGTCGGAGGCGGAGGACTTCTTCATCTCACTCGCCGGACCCGCCCTGTCGCTCGCGCCGATGGTGCTCGCCTTCTCGCTTTCCGAGGTCTTCCTGCCATTGTCCTATCCGATCTCGAAGTTCCTCTGGATCTTCGCGGCGACGACGGCGGCACTGAACTTCCTCAATCTTCTGCCGCTCTGGCCGCTTGACGGAGGGCGCTGCGTGCGTGCGGTCACGCAAGCCTTCGATCACCGTCTCGCGACGGGCCTGACGTTGGCGATGAGCGCGGCCTTCGCGGCTGCGGCGCTGGTGCTGGAATCGGTCCTGCTTTTCCTTGCCGCGCTGCTCGGCACCCTGACGATCAGGGCGGCCGAGAAGGTCAGCCGCGGCAGACAGCGGATGACGGCCGGACAGGCGTCCCTGGCCCTCGGCGCGTATCTTTTCACGACCGCCGCCCATTTGATGGGCGGGGCGTTGCTTCTCGGCGCCTACCTCTGAGAGATCAGACGATCTCGACCAGTTCGACTTCGAAAGTCAGATCCTTGCCGGCGAGCGGATGGTTCGCGTCCAGCGTCACCGCTTCCTCCGACACGTCGGTCACGGTCACGGGCAACGTGCGCCCGTCGCCCGTCTGCACCTGAAGCTGCGTTCCGGGATCGAGCGGGATG
>CAZPOK010000246.1:0-4895 GCA_964587905.1 uncultured Rhodobacterales bacterium
GGGCGCAAGTATGGGTTCTGGCAGTTGGTGGACGGGTGACGGCACCTACCGGCCCTGAGCAGACCTTGAAGACGTGCATCGGATGCCGCGGTGCGGCCCGTCGAATCGGACTTTCGCTGCGTGTGCGCGATGCAGAGCAGTCTGAACGATCGGTGTCATGATTCCCTTTTCCGTCCAGACGGAGCAGGCCAACCGCGTCTCGGTCATGGCAGCCTCTCGTTTCTGCACTGGATCGGGCGGAGGTGCAGGATGGTCTGCAATGATCCACGGGGGGAACGGTCACACCATCCGAACCCATCAGAGGGGGGCGCGCGGGCCCCCGCGCGCCAATCTCCTTAGATCGCCGACATGTAGCTCGACCGAAGCTCACCCGCGCGCTTCTGGATCTGGGTGAACTCCTCGCCGGAGAACAGCTGCTGGGTTTCCATGTGCCCGAATGTCCCGGAACTTGCTCCCGCCATGACACCGGCCATCAGGTCGTTCAGGTTGGCGATGGTCCCGATCATGACGAAATCACTCGCACCCGTCGTTGCGTACCAGCACTCGAGTTGACCACCCGTAGCCTCGACGATCTTCCGTGCGGCGGCTTCCCGGTCGCTCGGGGTGTCGACCATCCCCTTCGCGGCGGCGGCACTGTAGGTCCCCGTTATCATGAAACGTGGCATTTCAAGTCCTCCCTTTCGATCCATTGAGCGAATACGCGACGGCGGCGTTGGGAGCGCCAAGCGCGAGCGTGTCGACCGCGAAAGCCTTAACTGACTGCATCAGGATCGCCCTTTTCTGCAAAACGGACCGGAGTTTCGTCCAAGGGATCGCTTCGTCAACAGAGCGCCTGGCGAGCCTGCCGGGCCATACGACAGCCTAAAAAGATCTAAAGCAGTGCGCGCCCCTCAGCGCAGAACCTCGGCGTCCTGCGGGGGCACAAGGCCGGCCGCGACGCGAAAGAAGGTATTCGCGCGCGACAGGTAGTCCGGGTCGGCGCTCAGCCACCGCCCGGCAAGGCGCGCCTCTACCAGCTTCGGCGCGATCTGCTCGACCCGGCGGAACAGCTCGGCCGCCTCGTCGATCCGGCCTTGGCCGACGCTTGCAATGGCGCCGAGGATCAGGGGCGTGGCGCCCTGCGTGGTTTCCGCGAGCGCGGCCTGGGCGGCGTCCGACGTGGCCGCGTAGTTGCGCGCCGCGAACTGGGCGAAGCCCAGCGCACAGAGCATCGAGCCGCGCGCGGGGTCGCGGGGGCTGCGCCGCAGGCCGGCCTCGGTGAGCGGGACGCCGATGTCCGCCTTGCCGTTGATCGCCTCGTACATCCCCAGCCAGCACAGCGTCACGGCGCAGTTCGGGTTCATCTCGTGGGCCTGCCGCAACTCGGGCAGGCCCGTCGCGACATCCTGCTTCATAAAGTGCAGTTGGGCCCGGAGCCGGCGCGCCTGATGGTCGGTCTTGTCGATGGCGATGGCCCGGGTCGCCGCGTCGATGCCTGCGGCGAGCTTGTCCGGCACGCTCGCGGTGGTTCCGTGATAGACGTTCCACCAGGCGACCCAGGCCAGGACCCGCCACGCCATGGCGGACGCGGGGTCGCGCGCCAGCGCCTGCCGGGCCAGCGCCTCGGCATGGTCCCGAGGGCCGCGGTCATACTCCATCTCGCCCGCCGAAATCACGGACCAAGCCCGTTGCGCCAGACCGTGAGCGGTCAGGTCCTCGGGGGCGAGCACCCGGTTCCGCTCCGTCTCGGCCCGGCCGATCTGGGGGGTGATGCAGGTGACGATCGCGGCTGCGACACGGTTCTGCGTTTCGAAGTGATCCGGCATGTCGCGGTCAAAATTCTCGGCCCAGACGTGACAGCCACTGGTGGCGTCGATCAGCTGAGCGGTCACGCGAACGCGGTCCGCCCGCGCCCGCACGCTACCTTCCACCAGATACCGGACACCCAGCTCGCGCGCGACGGTGCGCAGGTCGCGCGGTGTCTGCCGGTAGACGAAGGCAGAGTTGCGGGCGACCACGAAGAGGTCGCGGAAGCGGGACAGCTCGGTGGTGATATCCTCTACGAAGCCGTCGGCAAGCCAGTCGAACTCGGGATCGCCTCCGAGCGTCTCGAAGGGCAGCACGGCCACCGATGGCCTGTCCGGCAATGCGAGCGCGGGAGCCTGCGGCGTGAGGTCGAGCGCGAAGTAGAGACCGCGCCCCGGCACCGTGACGATCGCCTCCGATCCCAAAAGACGCCGCAGATTGGCGACCTGCACATTGAGATTGTTGTCGCCCACGACCGTGTCGGGCCAGACCGTGGCCATGATCTCGTCCCGGGTCACGATCCGGTCGCCGTGGGTCACCAGCATCTGCAGAACGTCGAAGGCGCGCGCACCGATCCGCACGACATCCGTTCCGCAGAGGAGCTGTCTTTTTCGGCGGTCGAGGACGAAGTCGGCGAAACGGAGCTGATCCATGGACCCGGTGTGCGAGGCGAAAGAAGATAAAGCAGGTTCGACCTTAGCGGATTGGATGCAATCTGCCCATTGCAACGTAATGCCCATCGCCCGAGTCGATGCGGGTCGGACCGATGAGACGAAGGGCACAATCGTTCTTCCACATGGCCGCAAGCGCCGCGTCGCCAAACAGCGCCATACGCCGGGCGGGGGAATGTCGCTTTAGATCTTTTTAGCCGCGCTTGTAGCTGTCGCATCATGATCCGGCTTCGCTCCCGTGGACTGGTCCTCGAGACCTGCGTCCAACAATGGAGAAACCGGCTCATGGCCTCGTCCGATACGAAAATGCCGCCCCTTGCGGCCAGGACGCTGCGGTCTTCTTTCGGTGGCAGTCCGAAGGGACAGATCTCGCTGCCTGTTCGAGATGATAATTGCGCTGACCGGGCCGTGCTGGTGGAGATGCTGGATCGCGATCCTGACGCCTTCTCGAGCGACCTCGACGTGCAATTCGTGATGCAGCACTTGTCCGGCAGGTCTTGATCAGCCGGCTCAAGAACTGGACGCCTGTGGCCAAACTGAGGGCCAGGGCGGGGACCGAGCTTGACGGCCAGCCGGGGCGCCGGCGGGCGGATCATGGAGGTGCTCATCGCCAAGGCGGAGGCTGCGGGGTATGTCCACTACCGTCTGTCCACCCGCAATAAGCTGCACATGGGCCAGACGCTCTATCGCCGCGCCGACTTCAGGGAGGTGCCCTTATCGCCAGACTTCCCGGGCATCGTGGAGGGCGTCGAGATCGGCATGGAATTGATCTTGTCCCACAGAGGCGCGAAGGAGAACCGCCTTGCCTGATCTGACTGACCCTTTCTTCCACCATCCCGAACTTCGCAACCGGATCGCGGATCCCGAAACCTCGCTTTTCCGGACCTTCCGGGCCGAGGACGTCGTCGTGCAGGAGCCGCATCTGCGGGACTGGGTGTTTCCCCAGGCACGGCGAGAGGCGATCCGGGCCGAAGCGCTGACCGGCCACTCGGGCGACCTCTGGGTCTTCGGCTACGGCTCGCTGATGTGGAATCCCGCCCTGCGCTTTGCCGAGGTGCGGCGCGCGCATGTCGCGGACCATGCCCGTCGCCTGATCCTCGTGGAATTCCGCGGCGGCCGCGGAACGAAGGAAGCGCCGGGCCTCATGGCGACGCTGGACACGGGCGACGGCTGCGACGGGCTGGCCTTCCGGATCGCCGCCGCGGATGTCGAGACCGAGACCGATATTCTCTTTCAGCGCGAAATGCTGGCGCCAGGCTACCTCGCCCGGTTCATCCCGGCCCGGATCGGCGACGAGGAGGTCCGCGTGCTGACCTTTCTCGCGGATCATGATGTGCCCGATGTCCGCCCGGACCTGACCCACGAGGAACAGGTCCGCTACGTCGCCCACGGGGCGGGCGACCTCGGCACCAGCCGGGACTATCTCGCCAGCATCGTCGAGCATCTCATGCATCTCGGGATCGCCGACGCGCAGTGCACGCACCTGTTGCAGGCGGTGGACGCCCATCTTGCGGCTCTGGCACGCGAGGTGCTACCCTCGTGACCGCCCCCGTTCCCTTCTTCGACGGCCACAACGACTTCCTGCTGCGGCTGATGAAGACGCCCGCCGCGCGCGAGGAGACCTGGCTCGGCGCCGGCGGCCGGGGGCATCTGGATCTCGCCCGGATGAAGGCCTCCGGCTTCGCGGGCGGGCTCTTCGCGATCTTCGTGCCGCCGGCCTCCAGCGGCCCGCCGCCAGACTTTAAGGTGCTGATGGCCGAACCGCCCTACGCCCTGCCGGTGCCGCCCGAGATGACGCATGCAGAGGCACAGCACGACGCGCTCACCATGGCGGGCCTCCTGCACTGGATGGAACGCGCGGCGCCCGGAGACTTCCGCGTCTGCCGTTCGGTGACGGAGATCCGCGCAGCGATGGAGGAGGGCGTCATCGCGGGCGTCATGCACATGGAGGGTGCCGAGGCCATCGGGCCGGACCTCGACGCGCTCTACCTTTTCCACGACATGGGGTTGCGGTCCCTCGGTCCGGTCTGGAGCCGTCCGACGATCTTCGGCCACGGTGTGCCGATGGCGTTCCCCGGCTCGCCCGACACCGGGCCGGGCCTCACGGAGAAAGGCCGCGACCTCGTGCGCCTCTGCGACGACCTCGGCATCCTGATCGACCTGTCGCACCTCAATGAAAAGGGCTTTTACGATGTCGCGGAGGTCTCGACCGCGCCGCTGGTCGCCACCCATTCCAACGCCCATGCGCTCAGCGACAGTCCACGCAACCTGACCGACCGGCAGCTTCACATGATCCGCGAGCGCGGTGGCATGGTCGGGTTCAACTTCGCCACCTTCTACCTCAACGCCGACGGCAGGGCCGCGTCGGACACAGGCTGGGACGTGATGCTGCGCCACCTCGACCACCTGATCGCGGAGGCCGGCGAGGATCACGTCGGG
>CAZPOK010000247.1:0-4890 GCA_964587905.1 uncultured Rhodobacterales bacterium
CCATCTCGCCCTTGTCGGACTGGCTCATGTAGCCGTGCACGGTGTTGGCCATCACGACCACGTCCATGCAGGGTTTGATCGGCTCGGAGACCAGCGCCTGCAGCGCCACGGATTCGATGGGCAGCCGGAAGCCCGCCATCTCCGCCAGCACCCCGGAATGCCCCGCGACGACGATGCCGAGCTTGCCCGTCTCGATGTCGCCCTTCGTGGTGGAGACGCCGGTGACACGGCCGGCCTCGGACCGGACGCCGGTGACCTCGCACTGCTGGATGATGTCCATGCCCATGTCCGAGCAGGCGCGCGCATAGCCCCAGGCCACGGCGTCGTGACGCGCGGTGCCGGCGCGCGGCTGCCAGAGCGCGCCGAGCACCGGGTAGCGCGGCCCGCGCGTCTCGATGATCGGGCAGAGTTCCTTGACGCGCTCGGGGCCGACGTACTCGGTCTTGACACCCTGGAGCGCGTTGGCGTGGGCGGTGCGCAGGTAGCCGCGGACCTCGTGCTCGGTCTGGGCGAGCATCATCACGCCGCGCGGGCTGAACATGATGTTGTAGTTGACGTCCTGACTCAGCGTCTCGTAGAGCGCGCGGCTCTTCTCGTAGATCGCCGCCGAGGGATCCTGAAGGTAGTTCGACCGGATGATCGTCGTGTTGCGGCCGGTGTTTCCGCCGCCGAGCCAGCCCTTCTCGAGGACTGCCACGTTCCTCAGCCCGTGATTCTTGCCGAGATAATACGCCGTGGCGAGCCCGTGCCCACCCGCGCCCACGATCACGGCGTCGTATCTCTTCCTGGGGTCCGGCGACGCCCAGGCGCGCTCCCACCCGCGGTGGTTGCGGAGCGCCTCTCGGGCCACGGCGAAGACGGAATAGCGTTTCATAGGCGCACGAATCCCCTGCCCGGACCATCCGCCCGGCCCCCCGTTTCTGACGGCTCCCCGGCCCCGCGCCAAGACGGGTGCGGCAGGATGCAGCAAAATACGACATCGTGTCCGCGCCCCGGTGCCGCAGGGGGTTTCGTCCGCTGCGCCCGGGTTATAGATCAGGTCTCGGAGGATCGCAGGTATGATGTTCTGGATCGTGGCATTCCTGATGACGGCGACGGTGGCGGCGCTCGTTCTGCTCGCGCTGTGGCGCGGCGGAGAGGAACAGCGCGCCGCGGAGGCCGACGTTCGGGTGTACAAGGATCAGCTGACCGAAGTCGAGCGCGACCTCGCGCGCGGCACGATCTCCGAGGCGGAGGCCGCCTCCGTGCGGGTCGAGGTGTCGCGCCGGCTGCTCGAGGCGGACCGGAACGCGCGGGCAGGCACTGCGGAGGGGTCCGCCCCGAAGGCGGCCACGACAGCGGTCGGGGTGGCCATGGGCGTTTTCGTCGTCGGAGGCGCATTCGGGCTCTACAGCGCGCTCGGCGCGCCCGGCTACCCGGACCTGCCGCTCGCGAGCCGGATCGCGGCGGCGGAGGATGCCCGGCTGAACCGTCCGAGCCAGGCCGAAGCGGAGGCCGAGGCGCAGAGCATGCCCCGGCTTCCCGCCCAGGCGAGCGACGAGTATCTCGAGTTGATGGACAAGCTCCGCGCCGCGGTGGCGGAGCGCCCCGATGACCTTGCCGGTCAGAGGCTGCTTGCCCGGAACGAGGCGGCGCTGGGGAACTTCGCGGCCGCGCAGAGGGCGCAGGCGAACGTGATCGCGCTGCTCGGAGACGACGCGACGGCGCAGGATTACGCCGATCACGTCGACCTTCTGGTGCTGTCGGCGGGCGGCTACGTGTCTCCCGCGGCCGAGGCGGCGCTGACGCGGGCGCTTGAACGCGACCCGTCGAATGGCGCGGCGCGGTATTATTCGGGGCTCTTGATGGTCCAGACCGGACGGCCCGATCTCGGCTTCCGCCTCTGGCGCGCGCTTCTGGAGCAGAGCCGGTCCTCCGACCCGTGGGTGGGGCCGATCCAAGCCCAGATCGGGGAACTGGCCCGGATCGTGGGCGAGAGAGATTTCGAATTGCCGCCTGTGGGCGCCGCTCCGACCGAGACAGGGCGCGGACCCAGCGCCGAGCAGATGGAGGCCGCCTCCGAGATGTCGGCGGAGGAGCGCACGCAGATGATCCGCGGCATGGTCGATGGCCTCGCCGACCGGCTGGCGAACGACGGCGGCCCGCCCGAGGACTGGGCGCGACTGATCGGGGCGCTGGGCGTGCTGGGCGAAACCGATCAGGCCCGCGCCATCGCCGACGAGGCCGAGCAAGTCTTCGTCGACAACGACACCGCGCTCTCGATGATCGCGGAGGCGCGGATGCGGGCGGGAGTCAATTGATCTGCCCGACGATCGAGGCATTCGCGGAGGCGCTGCCCCCGGTGAGCGCGCTCGCCGGGCTTGACTACGGCGAAAAGACGATCGGCGTCGCCGTGTCGGATCGGATGCGGTCCGTGGGGACACCGCTGGAGACGATCCGGCGCACCCGGTTCTCCGCCGACGCCGCGCGGCTGCTGGAGATCGCGGCGGCGCGGGAGATCGGCGGGTTCGTGATCGGCCTGCCGCTCAACATGGACGGCAGCGAGGGCCCGCGCTGCCAGTCGACGCGGGCCTTCGCCCGCAATCTCGAGCGACTGACGCCCCTGCCCGTCGTCTTCTGGGACGAACGGCTGTCGACGGTCGCGGCCGAGCGGGCGCTGCTGGAGGCGGATGCGTCGCGGAAGCGTCGGGGACAGGTGATCGACCACGTCGCGGCGGGCGTCATCCTGCAGGGCGCGCTCGATCGGCTGCGGAACGTGAGGGTGGGGCATGAGTGACGAGGTCTGGAAGCGGGACGAGATCGAATCTCCCTGCATCAAGCTCTGCGTGATCCACCCGGAGGCGAGGATCTGTGCGGGCTGTTTCCGCACGATCGACGAGATCGGCGGCTGGGGCCGCATGTCGCCGGAAGACAGGCGGCGGGTCATCGAGGAGCTGCCCGAGCGCGCATCGCGGCTGAAGGCGCGGCGCGGAGGACGATCGGGCCGCGCGCGGCGGACCTGAAACGATCACCACCTCGGGCGGAGGCGGCAACCGGACGGCCCGCGGAGGGCCGCCGCCAGGGCTACATCCGCAAGGCCGCGGACAGCCCCGCAGGCCCCGCATCCGGCCTGAAGTAGGCGACGATTCTCCCCTCCGGAGGTGCCTGCGCCCCGTCCTCCCAGGGCGCCACTCCGTGAAGCGCCAACGGGTGCAGGAGGTAGGCTTCGCCCGGACGCGCATGCACGGGTATCCGGCGGCAGGTTTCGAAGACTCGGCGGCGCGCGGCGTGGTACGTCTCCGTCAGGTCTACGTCCGGCCAGTCCTCGGTAGGATACGGCGCCAGCGCGTCGCGGAACGCCTCGGCCATCATCCGCTGGCTGCCCTCCCACACCACGAGGGGGCTCGCGCCGGGATCGGTCGCGGTGAGCGGCAGGCCCAGGATCCACGCATGCGTCTCTTTCGCCATCCGCCGCCGCGCCGCGCCGATCGCGAGCAGTCCGTCCACATGGGCCGCATCGCGGTCGCGCCGGTAGCGGAAGGTGGCGTCGCTCTCGCCCGCGCGCGGGCGCGGATAGCCCGGATGGACGACGGAGACCTGCGCGCGATCGAGCGGCACATCGGCCAGACCCATCGCGCGCAGGAGGTCCATCGCCGGTCCGTCGAGCGGCGGACCGTCCCCGATGCGGCCCTCTGCGTCGTTCGGCAGGATGTTCACGCCCGCGAACCACGTCCCCCCGCAACGGAGCCAGTGCGCGTTCTCCGGCGCCGAGACCGCCGCGCACGCAGCCCTGATCGCGTGCGTCGCCCAGGCGCGGCTGCGGTCGTCCGCGGGACACATCGTCCAGCCGGTCTCGGACAATCGCGGCCGGTCAGGCACTCACCCGGCCCGGCGTCTCGGGCACCCGGACGAGCGCGGCTTCCACGACCTCGGGGCCGGCGCCGTCGCGCGTCGCATGTTCGGAGAGGTGCCGCCGCCACGCCCGCGCGCCGGGACGCCCCGCGAAGAGCCCGAGCATGTGCCGGGTGATGGCGTGAAGCCGGTTCCCCTGCCCCAGCTGGCGCTCAATATAAGGCATCATCGCGCGGGCGATCTCGTGCGGCGTGCGGTCGGCCACGTGGTCCCCGAAGATCACCCGGTCGGCGGGTAAGAGGATGTCCGAGGGCGTGTGATAGGCCGCGCGGCCGATCATCACGCCATCGAGACCTGCATCGAGGAGAGCCTTCGCCTCGTCGAGCGATCCGATGCCCCCGTTGACGGAGACGTGGAGATCCGGAAAGGCCCGTTTCATCTCGTGGACGAGCGCGTGGTCGAGCGGCGGCACCTCGCGGTTCTGCTTCGGACTGAGGCCCTCGAGCCACGCCTTGCGCGCGTGGATGGCGACCCGGCGGACGCCCGCCTCCCGGACCCGGGCAAGGAAATCGGGCAGGACGTCGCGCGGCTCCTGATCGTCAACGCCGATGCGGCACTTGACCGTGACCTCGACCGACGACGCCGCGACCATCGCCGCGACGATATCGGCGACACGCCCGGGCGTCTCCATCAGCACCGCACCGAAGCATCCCGATTGCACGCGATCGGACGGGCAGCCGACGTTGAGGTTGACCTCGTCATACCCCTTGGCGGAGGCGATCCGCGCGGCCTCGGCCAGTTCCGCCGGATCGGACCCGCCGAGTTGAACGGCTATCGGGTGCTCCGCCGGATCGAAGGCGAGAAGACGTGTCGCCCCGCCGCGCACAAGCGCAGGCGCGGTCACCATCTCGGTATAAAGAAGCGCATGGCGCGACATCAGACGGTGGAAATACCGGCAATGCCTGTCGGTCCAGTCCATCATAGGGGCCGTAGACAATCTAGCATGTTGATTTATTTGCATTTTTTGTGTATCTTCAAACTGTTGGCGGCGGATGCTGC
>CAZPOK010000248.1:0-4866 GCA_964587905.1 uncultured Rhodobacterales bacterium
GTGGTTGCGAGGAGTCCTGCCGCGATGATCGGATATCTCATGTCATCCTCCATTCATGGCCGGACGGGGGATACGGTCTGAGGATGACTCAACCTTCCCTCCGCCGGTTCTAGCCGGTTCAGGTTCAACGGGTTCACGCAGGATCTCGCGCATCTCAGCCCCATCGCGGGGCACCCCGAGGTAGGTCAGACCCTAGGGCATGGCGGCGGGCGATGCAATGCGCAGTGCGGGGATCGGCCTCAGCCCGCGACGGTTCCGCGACGGGCCAAGGCAAGCGCGTCGCGGAGGAGGGCCGTGATGTATTCGTCCTCGAGATCGAGCGCATCGAGATGGGCCGCGAGGTTCTCAACGTAGTCGAGGCTCGTGCCCAGCATGCCTTCGCCCGTGGCGATCAGCCGGACCTGCTCGTCGTGGGAGAGGTCGATGCGGACATCCGGGGCCGCATGGTCGACAGTGAAGGTGAGTGCCGGGACGAGGTCGCCATCCATGGTCATCGGAACGAAGGCGGGCAAGTAGGCCGGCCCGATCATCTCGCGCCGCCAAAGCCGTTCGGTCTCGTCGTCGAGGCGGTCCGATCGGATCAGGAAGGCGAGGCCGTCGCAATGGTGGCCGAGATCGAGCGCGGCCATGAGGCCCGGCTTGTCGCGGCTGCCTCGCCCGCCCTTGTCGTCGTAGAGGCAGAAGCGGCGGGCGTAGCCGGTGACGCGGGCGTAGCGAACCTCGTCGAACAAGAGACCCGGATCCCACATCAGCGATCCGTAGGCGAAGACCCACATGTCCCGATCCCACCAGGCCTCGAGTGCTGCGTGGCGTGTCGCCTCGCGCTCTTCTGCGGTATGAAGCCAGTCGCCCGGGAGACCGTTTTCGGAGAGCTGTCGCTTCACGTCTTCAACGTCGAGGTCGCGGAAGAAGGACGTCTCGGGATCGCGGATCTTGCCGCGGAGCGCTTCGCAGTAGCGGTAAGGATCATGCGTCATCGCACGACCATAGGGGCCGGGGCCGTGATTGCCCAGCCGCTGCGCGGATCTCTCGTGGATGATGCGTCGCGAGGAGCCTGAGTGGGCGGCGCCGCCCGAGGGCGGATCACCCGCGGGGTTTCCCCCGAGGTCCTGGCGCCCGAGGGCGCCGTCGCGCTGGCGGACCGCCCCTTGGCCTTCGTCAGGCTGTCTCGGGGGCCGGATACCACTGATACACGCGGGCTGTCACTCCGCGCGGAAGCTTCGGGGGATGCATAGTCCGGGTCGCCTTAAGGCGCGGTGAGCAGAGCGTTCGCGGGTGGCGACCCTGGTGCAACGGAAAATGACCCGGCGCAGACGCCGGGCCATGTAACAGTTCCCGTTGACCGCTCAGCGGGGGAGGAGGACCTCGTCGATCCGGTGGATCACGCCGTTCGACGCGGTGATGTCCGCGGCAGTGACGTTGGCTCCGTTCACGGTGACGCCGTCGCGGCCATCGATGTGGACGGTCTGCCCCTGCACGGTCTCGACAGTCAGGCGCTGACCGGCGAGTTGATCGGATGTCACTGCGCCGGGCACGACGTGGTAGGTCAGGACGCTGACGAGTTGGTCGCGGTTTTCCGGCTGGAGAAGGCTCTCGACGGTGCCGGCGGGCAGCTTCTCGAAGGCCGCGTTGGACGGCGCGAAGAGGGTGAAGGGACCGTCACCCTTGAGCGTGTCTACGAGACCGGCGGCACCGACCGCGGTGACGAGCGTCGAGAACTGGTCGTTCTGGGCGGCAATGTCCACGATGTCGGGCTCGGAACCGCCCATCATCATGTCGCCGCAGCCGGCGAGAAGTGCGGTGACGCCGGCGAATGCGGCGGCCTTGAGTGCGAAGCGTCTGTTCATTGGAAGTATCTTCCCTCGTTGAAATGGTTTCTGCGTGCGTGAGTCGGAGGCGGAACGCGCCCGCCTCCAACCACGTCTTATGATTCCGGCGGCAGGAGCACGCTGTCAATCACGTGGATCACGCCGTTCGACGCCTCGATGTCCGCGGCGGTGACGGTCGCGTCGTTGACCATGACCCCGTCGTCGGTCGAGATGGTGACCGGCGCGCCGTTGACGGTTTCGGCTTCCATGCCGTCCGAAAGGTCGCCCGACATCACGCTGCCCGGCACGACATGGTAGGTCAGGATCGCGGTCAGCTGATCGCGGTTCTCCGGCTCGAGCAGGCTTTCCACCGTTCCCTCGGGAAGCGCGGCGAAAGCTTCGTCGGTCGGCGCGAAGACGGTGAACGGGCCTTCGCCCTTGAGCGTCTCGACGAGACCGGCGGCCTCGAGCGCTGCGGCGAGCGTCGTGAAGTTGCCCGCCTCGACGGCCGTGTCGACGATATCCATGTCCTGCGCGAAGGCAGGGAACGCGAATGCGGACGCGGCGGTCATCGAAAGAAGCGTTCTGCGGAACATTGTATAGTCCTCCAATTGTAGAAAATGCCCTTCAGTGGCATCGGGGCTCACTACGGTCGGTTTCGGGGTCCGGATCAGTAGCGATTGCACCCAAACCGACTTGACTTGCCGGAGTTCCCGCCTAAGCCGCGCAGCATCCTGCCTTCCAGTCACGAATGGTTTACCGGTCGTGATGTGGCGGCGGTGGTGAGTTCCCGGCGATATGCACGCCTGCGTGAGATTCCAGTCTTCTTCTTTCTGCGCGACGTATCATGGGCGATGGTGTCCGAGGAAAGAGAGGAGGCTGAGCGATGGCCGGACGGTACAAGAGCAGACTGGGATGGTCGGATGTCACACCCGAAGCGGTATGGATGACGCGCCGGCAGTGGTTGGCGGGGGCGGCGGCGCTCGGCGCCATGACGGGGCCGGCGACGGCCTACTCAACCGACGAGGAGCCGAACAGCTGGGACGAGATCACCAGCTACAACAACTACTTCGAGTTCGGTACCGGCAAGGACGACCCCAAGCGCAATGCCGGCGCGCTGACGACCGAGCCGTGGTCGATCGTCATCGATGGGCTGGTGGACCGTGCCGGAACCTACGATCTGGCCGACATCCTGAAGGATCAGACGATCGAGGAGCGGATATACCGTCTGCGCTGCGTCGAGGCGTGGTCGATGGTCGTGCCGTGGAACGGATTCGAGCTGAAGGATCTTCTCGACCGGGTGGGCGTGCAGCCGTCGGCCAGATATGTGGCCTTCGAGACGGTGCTTCGGCCCGAGGAGATGCCGGGGGTTCGCTACCCTGTGCTCGAGTGGCCCTATCGCGAGGGGCTGAGGCTCGACGAGGCGATGCATCCGCTGACGATCCTAGCCACCGGGATCTACGGGCGCGACATTCCCAACCAGAACGGCGCGCCGATCCGGCTTGTCGTGCCGTGGAAGTACGGTTTCAAGTCGATCAAGTCGATCGTGCGGATCACTCTGACGGACACTCAGCCGCCCGCGAGCTGGAACATGTCGCAGCCCAACGAGTACGGGTTCTATTCGAACGTGAACCCCAATGTGGATCACCCGCGCTGGAGCCAGGCGACCGAGCGGCGCGTGGGCGGCGGGTTGTTTGCAGAGCGGCGGCCGACGCTCATGTTCAACGGCTACGAGGAAGAGGTCGCGTCGATGTACGCGGGCATGGATCTCGAGAAACAGTTCTGATGCAGGCGCTCCGGTGGTTCAGAGGATAAACGACGCGCTGCGCCGTTTCCCGGTCTGGCCGCTCTACGTCCTGGGTGCGCTGCCGCCGGTGTGGTTTTTCTATCTCGGGCTCACCGGCGGGCTGGGGGTGGAGCCGATCAAGGAGTTCGAGCACCGGCTGGGCGAGATCGCGCTCCAGGCGCTGATCGCCGCGCTCGCCGTGACGCCGCTGCGGCGGTTCACGGGCATATCTCTCCTGAAGTTCCGGCGCGCGATCGGGCTGATCGCGTTCTACTACGTGGCCTGTCATCTGCTGGTGTGGCTGGTGCTCGACGTTCAGGATCCGGCGCGGATCTGGGCCGATATCGTCAAGCGTCCCTACATCACCATCGGGATGCTGGGGTTCGTGCTTCTGATCCCGCTCGCTCTGACCTCGAACAACTGGTCGGTGCGCAAGCTGGGTGCCGCGCGCTGGAAGCGGGTGCACTGGCTGGCATATCCGGCGACCATTCTCGGATCGGTCCATTTCGTGATGCTTGCCAAGGGCTGGCAGATCGAGCCGCTGGTGTATCTCGGCGTGATTCTGGCCCTTCTGGCGGTGCGAGCGGTGCCGGGGCGCCGCCGCGCCCGCACCTGAGGGCGAGTCGCGGGCCGGATCCCGCGGAATCCGGCGCCGAGTCTGGGGATAGACCTGTGGAAACCGCCCCGAACGCCCCGAGTCGCCCCGGTTGCCCCTCGGTCAGCGCGGCTCGCCACTGCGCGCCTAGTAGGCGGCTTCGGGCGCAAGCACCAGATTTTGTTGGGGGAATCCGGTCCGCTAAAAAAATGTCATGTTTCCCAAAAAAAGCCCTTGCGGACACAGGGCGCTCTCCGTAAATACCCCTTCACCGACGCGGCGGACACGCCAACATCGGAAAAACAACAGAGACACATGAGGCGGGGCGCGCCAGAGACACAGGGCGCACTCAGTCGATTTTGTCTCTCGCTCTTTGAAATCGCTGGTTACTGAAGAGATATGTGGGCGGTTTGGTCCTTTCGATGGATCGACGACTGCATATCAACCTTCCTAGGTCTCGGCCGATGATGGAAGTGTCAGCTTCACTGTTTGACGGACTTCGTTCCCTTGGAACGAAGCACATCAGACAGATGACTATCCCGGTCTTAGCCGGCCGGGATGATGTGCAGAGGTTCGAACGTCAAGGATAGCCGGGTAACCGGCTTTCAACTTGAGAGTTTGATCCTGGCTCAGAACGAACGCTGGCGGCAGGCCTAACACATGCAAGTCGAGCGAGA
>CAZPOK010000249.1:0-4858 GCA_964587905.1 uncultured Rhodobacterales bacterium
TCGGAAAGGACGGCGCGCCTCCCCTCGCCGCGCGCCGGAGCGGCTAGATGGCCCTGACCCGCCGCTCCACCAACCGGGTCTCCAACACGATCTGGCCGGGCTTCGTCGACGCGATGACCGCGCTTCTGCTCGTCCTGATGTTCGTGCTCACGATTTTCATGATCGTCCAGTTCGTTCTGCGCGAGGAGATCTCGGGACAGGAGACCGAACTCGACGCGCTGGCGGCGGAGGTGAACAGCCTCGCCATGGCGCTCGGGCTCGAACAGCAGGCCGTCGCCCGGCTCGAGGACGAGACGACGCGGCTGTCGGCGACGCTCGACGAGGCGCGGGAGGCGGCCGACCAGCAGTCGGCCCTGATCTCCGCTCTGCAAGGGCAGATCGACTCCCAGGAGGCCGCGATCGCGGAGCGCGACGCGCAGATCACGTCGTTCGAGGCGCGGGTCGCCTCGCTCCTCGTGGAGCGCGACACCGCCGTTGCGGAAGGCGAGGCGCTTGCCTCCGAGGTCGACGAACTGGTCTCGCAGCGCGACGCGCTGCAACTCGCCGTGGCACAGGCGCGCGACGAGATCGACGCGCAGTCCGAGGCGGCTCGCCTCGCTGCAGCCCGCCGCGAGGCGCTGCAGGCGCTGGTGGCCGATCTCAGGACCCGGGTCAGCGACCGCGAGACCTCGCTTGCCGACGCGCTGGCAAGCCTGGAGGCCTCGCAGTCCGCGAGCGCACAGCTTGAAGACCAACTGACCGCCGCCAGGACCGCCGCGTCCGAGGCCGAGGCGGCCCTGTCCGATGCCGAAGCGGCGCGCCTGCGAGAGCTTGCGGCGGCCGAAGAGCTGCGCCAGCGTCTTTCCCAGACTGAGACGGCGCTCACCGAGGAGGAACGGGCGCGGCTGGCCGAGGCCGCGGCGGCGGAGGCGCTGCGTGACAGGCTGCAGAACGCCGACGCCGAACTTACCGCCATGACGCTCGCCCTCGAGGAACAGCGGCAGAGGGCGGAGGAGACGCTGACGCTTCTCGCCGCCGCCCGAGCGGCCGAGGACGACCTGACCGAACGGCTCGCCGCCGCGCTGGCGACGAACGACGAGACGACCGAAAGCCTCACGTCCCTGCGCGAGGAACTCGCGGCCCTTCGCGAGGACGCCGGCAGCGAAGAGGACCTGCGCGAACGCCTCGCCGCGGCTGTCGCGGCGCAGCGCGCGGCCGAGACCGAGGCGACCGAGGCGATGACGGAGGCCGAACAGCGCGCGGCCCTTCTCGCCGCCGCGCAGACCGAGCTTGCCGACGAACGCGAATTGTCCACGGCAAGTCAGCGCCGGGTGCAGGCACTGAACGAACAGGTCGCGGCATTGCGCCAGCAACTGGGCTCGCTTCAGTCGCTTCTCGACGACGCCTCTGAGCGGGACGATGCGGCGCAGGTGATGATCGAGTCTCTCGGCTCTCAGCTCAACGTGGCTCTGGCCCGCGCCGCGGCGGAGGAACGCCGACGTGCCGAGCTTGAGGAAGCCGAACGTCTGCGGCTCGAGGAAGAGGCGCGGCGGCTTGCCGAAGAGGCGGAGAACCTCGAGCGCTACAGGTCCGAATTTTTCGGAGAGCTGAGCGCCGTCCTGGGCGACGTGGAGGGCATTCAGGTCGTGGGGGACCGGTTCCTGTTCTCGTCCGAGGTTCTGTTCCAGAGCGGATCGGCCGATCTCCTGCCGGCGGGGCGTGCGCAGATCGCTCAGGTCACCGATACGCTTCTCGGTGTCTCGGACCGCATTCCCGAGGGCATCGACTGGATCCTGCGGGTCGACGGCCATACCGACGACGTGCCGGTGTCCGGCGGCGCCTACGCCGACAACTGGGAACTCAGCCAGGCCCGCGCGCTGTCGGTCGTGCGCTTCATGGTCGATGCGCTGGGCTTCCCGCCGGAGCGGCTGGCCGCGACGGGCTTCGGAGAATACCGTCCGGTAAACCCGGCGGATACGCCGCAGGCGCGGGCGCAGAACCGGCGGATCGAACTCAAGCTGACCGAGCGATAGCGTGGGACGCCCGTTCGATCCGGATCTCGTCCTGACGAAGCCGCTGATGGCGACCCTCGCGACGGTCTCGGACGACGGGCCGCGCAACGCGCCGGTCTGGTTCCTGTGGGAGAGCGGTGCGCTCTGGATGCTCGGCTCGGCAGACGGAAGCTCCGTCCGCCGTCTCACGGCCGATCCGCGCTGCGCGGTGGAGATCGTGCACTACGACAACGCGGGCGGCATTCTCGCCCATCTGGGGCTTCGTGGCCGGGCGACAGTGGAGCCCATGGATCCCGCACTCTTCCGGCGGCTCCTCGTCAAGTACCTTGGCCCCGACGAGCGCAGCTGGAACCCGTGGTTCATCGAGACCATAGCCCGGGTCGACGACCCGGCCGGGCGTCTGATCCGGCTCGACCCCGCGAGCGTCTTCACCAACAACGTGTCGTATTTCCGCACCGGACCCGACCTCGCCTGGCCCGACTGAGCGACAGCGTCATCCAGCGGAGCGCCTCCGGCGCAAGTCCTTTGGCATTCCGCGCCTCCGGCGCGTCATCCGGCGGGCGCCAACGAAAAACCCCCGCCGAGGCGGGGGTTTCGCGATCAGTCCGCTGTCAGAAGCGGCGGTTTCTTGGACGAGAGCCGTCGCGCCTCGGGCGGTTCGATCTTGAGATCCAGCTTGCCGTCCTTGAGGCCGACCTTCACGACACCGCCCTTCGCGAGCCTCCCGAAGAGGAGCTCCTCGGCCAGGGGCTTCTTGATCTCCTCCTGGATCACGCGACCCAGCGGGCGGGCGCCCATCTTGTCGTCGTAGCCCTTCTCGGCCAGCCATTCCGCGGCGGGCTTGGTGAGTTCGATCGACACGTTGCGGTCCATCAGTTGCGCTTCGAGCTGAAGCACGAACTTCTCGACCACCTGGAGGATGATCTCCTTGCCGAGCGGGGCGAAGGAGATGACCGCGTCGAGACGGTTCCGGAACTCCGGCGTGAACGTCCGCTCGATCGCGGCGGTGTCCTCGCCCTCGCGCCGGTCGCGGCCGAAGCCGATGGCGGCCTTCGCCTGTTCCGTCGCGCCGGCGTTCGACGTCATGATCAGGATGACGTTCCTGAAGTCCACCTGGCGGCCGTTGTGGTCGGTCAGCTTCCCGTGGTCCATGATCTGAAGCAGGATGTTGTAGACATCCGGATGGGCCTTCTCGATTTCGTCGAGAAGCAGGACGCAGTGCGGATGCTGATCGACGCCGTCGGTCAGCAACCCGCCCTGATCGAAGCCCACATAGCCCGGAGGCGCGCCGATCAGGCGGGAGACGGCGTGCTTCTCCATGTATTCCGACATGTCGAAGCGCAGCAACTCCACCCCGAGGGTCGAGGCGAGTTGCTTGGCGACCTCCGTCTTGCCGACACCCGTGGGTCCGGCGAAAAGGTAGTTGCCGATCGGCTTTTCCGGCTCGCGCAGGCCCGCGCGGGCGAGCTTGATCGAGGCCGAAAGCGCCTCGATCGCGGCGCCTTGACCGAAGACCACACGCTTGAGCGTCGTCTCCAGATCCTTGAGCACCTCGGCGTCGTCCTTGGACACGCTCTTCGGCGGGATGCGGGCGATCTTGGCGACGACCGCCTCGATCTCCTTCGCGCCGATCGTCTTGCGCCGCTTCGATTCCGCCACGAGATGCTGCGCCGCACCCGCCTCGTCGATGACGTCGATCGCCTTGTCCGGGAGCTTCCGGTCATGAATATAGCGCGACGAAAGTTCGACCGCCGTCTTGATCGCGTCGTGCGTGTAGCGGATTTCATGGTGCGTTTCGAAGTAGGGCTTGAGGCCCTGAAGGATCTTCACCGCGTCGTCCACCGAAGGCTCGTTCACGTCGATCTTCTGGAACCTGCGGGACAGCGCACGGTCCTTTTCGAAGTGCTGACGGAATTCCTTGTAGGTGGTCGAACCCATGCAGCGCAGCTTGCCGCCCTGAAGCGCGGGCTTCAGCAGGTTGGAGGCATCCATCGCACCGCCCGACGTCGCGCCGGCGCCGATGACCGTGTGGATCTCGTCGATGAAGAGGATCGCGTCGTCGTGATTTTCGAGCTCCGAGACGACCGCCTTCAGCCGCTCCTCGAAATCGCCGCGATACCGCGTGCCGGCGAGAAGCGCGCCCATGTCGAGCGAATAGATCGTCGCACCCTTGAGGACGTCCGGCGTCTCGCCCTGCACGATCTTGCGCGCGAGGCCCTCGGCGATGGCCGTCTTGCCGACGCCCGGATCGCCCACCAGCAGCGGGTTGTTCTTCCGCCGGCGGCACAGAACCTGGATGCAGCGCTCGACCTCCGATTCCCGCCCGATGAGCGGGTCGACATCGCCTTTCTTCGCCTTGCTGTTGAGATCGACGCAGTACTTCGACAAGGCGGATTCCTTGCCGTCGTCTTCGGCCGCCTGCGCCTCTTCCTCGGATTCGGTGGCGCCGGTGACGGGGCGCGTCTCGCCGTAGCTGGGATCCTTCGCCACGCCATGCGCGATGAAGTTGACCGCGTCGTAGCGGGTCATGTCCTGCTCCTGCAGGAAATAGGCCGCGTTCGACTCGCGCTCCGCGAAGATCGCAACGAGAACGTTGGCGCCGGTGACCTCGGTGCGGCCCGACGACTGGACATGAATCGCGGCCCGCTGGATCACGCGCTGGAACGCTGCCGTCGGCACCGCTTCGGACCCGTCGACGTCCGTTATGAGCGTCGAAAGATCATCGTCGATGAAGTCGGTGAGCGTCTTGCGAAGCTCCCCCAGGTCCACCGAGCACGCCTTCATCACCTTGGCGGCGTCCGGCTCGTCGATAAGCGCCAGCAGGAGATGTTCCAGCGTGGCGAGTTCGTGGCGCCGCGCGTTGGCCA
>CAZPOK010000250.1:0-4820 GCA_964587905.1 uncultured Rhodobacterales bacterium
ATCAGCAGAAAGAGCACGACCCAGAAGGCGATATTGCGCGCGTTGCCCAAGGAGACTCTCCTTTGAATTGGTCATCGGCGGGCGCACGTCTCCCGCGCCCGGCCACCCGTCTAAGATAGACATCGGAGGGTGATGTTCAATGCGAGATCAGGGATGCGGCAAAATCACTCCGATCGGCGACATGCGCGCTCCAGCCACGGCAGAACCCCGCGACCGGCGCGGCCACCAGCGTCTCCCCCCGCCAGACCGCCGGCGAGGCGAGCAGCGTGGCCCGCGGCAGTCGCGTCGCGCGCCAGTCGGGGCAGTCCTTCAGCGCCTCGCCCAGCGCGCGGATAGACAGGTCCGGCGCATGCGGACCCTCCAGCCTCCAGCGCACGTCCCAGGATGCGTCGGTCGGCCCCGACAGCCCCTCGACCGCCTTCGCCTCGCGCGTGATCCGAAGCGTGAAGTCGCTCGTCATGATCCGGCAGCCGTGGAGCGTCGCGTTCTCGCCGCGACCAATGGCCGCCTCGAGGTCGGCCAATGCCTCCTGCCGGGGCGGGTATTGCGCCGACGATACCCATTTCAGCGCCCCGACGAGAAGCCGCCGCCTAATCTCCGCAGGCTGGCGGTTCAGGAGGGTCCGGTCGAAAATCAGGTCGCCTGCAACGCTCTTCACTCTCTCCCGAGCAAAGTCGGCCGCGACCTCGGCCAGCGCGTCCCGCGCTTCGCGCAGATGATCGGCCGACCCCGCGATCCGGTCGACACCGACTCCCGCCTGTTCGAGCGCGGCGAGCGCCTTGCGCACCCGCACGCGCTCGAAGACCGCATCCTCGTTCGACGGGTCGTCGGCCCAGCGGACCCGCCGCGCGCGCAGATCTTCGCGCAGATCCTCCCGCCGCGCGTCCAGAAGCGGGCGGCAGAACGTCGTGCCGTGCCGCACCACGGAGGGCGCCATGCCCGAAAGCCCGTCCACGCCCGCCTCCCGTGCAAGGCGCATCAGGACAGTCTCGGCCTGGTCGTCCATCGTGTGGCCGAGCGCGACGGCGTCGAGCCCGCGCTCCCGCGCCCAGTCCGCCATCATCGAGTACCGCGTCCGCCGCGCCTGGTCCTGCAGGTTGCCCTTCCCGTCCCAGCCGACCCACTCGAGCACGTCATGCCGAATGTCGAGCCCCGCGCAGACCGCGGCGACATGGGCCGCCTCGCCCGCGGAGCCGGGCCTCAATCCGTGATCGACCGTCACAGCCGCCAGCGGCACCCGGTTCCAATCGTGCAGAAGATGGAGAAGCGCGAGACTGTCGGACCCGCCGGAAACGGCGACCCCGAGCCGCCCCGGCAACCGCCCGGAGAAGAAACGGTCGATGCTGCGGACGAGCGCCTGCGCCCCGCTCACACGCATCCCATGCTGCCGCGCGCCGTCTGGGCCTCCACGGAGGCGGCCGAGGACGGAAACCGCACCGTGACTTCGCCCAGCATGACGCAGCTTTCCTGCCGCTGGCCGAGCTTGTCCAGCGTAAGACCGAGCTGCAGAAGCGCGTCCGGCGCCATCACCCCCTGCGGATCGCCCGAAAAGCTGTCAAGATAGGCGCGCGCCGCAGCGGACGCGTCTCCGACGGCCGTCAGCGCCTCGCCGCGCCAGAAATGCGCCTCGCCCGAAAGCGGGCTGCCGGGATAGGTCTGCGTGAAGGTCGAGAGCTGATCCGCCGCGCGTTCGTATTCCCCGCGGTCGAGCGCCGTCTTCGCCTGCTCGAAATCCGCCTGCTCGCTCATGGCGAGCTCCGGTCCGCCCGATCCGCCGGGCGCCGGGGCGGGCAAGGGCGGCGCAGGCCGCCGCTCGACCTCGATACCGCCCAGCGTCGTCGTCTCGCCCAGTTGCGAGACATCGCCGCCCTCGAGCTCCACCAGCCGGAACTCCAGATCGCCGATCCGGTTCGTCCCGTCCGTCACGATCCGGTCGATCCGGTTCTGAAGCTCCTCGGTGCGCGAGATGAGCCGCGTCAGCTCCGCCTCCATGGAATTGACCCGGTCGGGAATGCTCGTCCCCTGAATGTTCACCTGCGGACCGCCGGTCGTGACCAGTTCGCGCTTGAGCCTCTGCATCTCGACCCACAGGACCGAAAGCTCCTGCCGGATGTCGGCGAGAGTCTGATCGCGATCCTGCGCCGCCGCCGGAAGCGCGAGCGCGAGGCACAGGACCGTCCCGAGAACCCGGATCATCGCATCACCCTCTTCAGCTGACGCCGCCCGCCGCGATGACGGTCACCGCGCGGCGGTTCTGCTGATAGCAGCTTTCGTCGGAGCAGACGGCGAGCGGGCGTTCCTTGCCGTAGCTGACGGTCCGAAGCCGGTTCGGCGCGACGCCCTGGGTCACGAGGAAGTCCTGCACCGCGCTCGCCCGGCGCGCGCCGAGCGCGAGGTTGTATTCGCGCGTGCCCTGCTCGTCGGCATGCCCCTCCACGATCGCGGTGTAATCGCCGTTGTTCATCAGCCAGACCGCCTGCTGGCGCAGCGTCTCCCGCGATTCGTCGGTCAGAGTCGACTGGTCCACCTGGAACAGCACCCGGTCACCGATCGCCTCGTTGAAGTAGGCCGGCGAATTCGGATCGGAGACGGATCCGAGCCCGGCGGCGCCGACGCCGCCCGCGCCGGAGCCGGCCGCGCCGAAGCGGTCGGGGTTGGTCGAACAGGCCGCAAGGCCGAGGGCCGCGGTCACGATGAGGGCCTTGGAAATAATGTTCATGGGTCTGCCTTGTTGTTCTTGGCTGCTCTGCTGGTGCGACGATACCACCTGAGCGCGCCGTTGGGAATCACGTGTCAGGGAAGAAGCGGGGACCAGGCCGGATCGGAGGCCGATCCGTCGGTCGGCACCCGCCGCAGGTTCCGCCCCGAGATGTCGACCGAGAACAGCGCCGGCGCGCCGCCCGCCCCGGCCGTCTCCCGGGCGAACATGATGACGCGCCCGTTCGGCGACCAGGTCGGCCCCTCATCGAGGAACGACGCCGTCAGAAGCCGCTCCTCGCTGCCGTCGGTGCGCATCACGCCGATGTGGAACCGGCCCGCGTTCTGCTTGGTGAAGGCGATGAGATCGCCGCGCGGCGACCAGACGGGCGTGCCGTATCGGCCCTGCCCGAAGGAGATCCGCGTCGCCTCGCCGCCCGCAGCGGGCATGACGTAGAGCTGCTGCGTCCCCGACCGGTCGCTTTCGAAGACGATCTGGCTGCTATCGGGCGAAAACGACGGCGCCGTCTCGATCGAGGGCGCGTTGGTCAGCCGCCGGATCCCGCCGCTTCGGGTGTCGAGCGCGTAGATGTCGGTGTTCCCGCCCTCGGTCAGCGAATAGATCACCGTGGATCCGTCCGGAGAATAGCGCGGCGCGAAGGTCATGTTCTCGGTCGGAACCGGCAGCCGCGTCCGCTGGAGGTTCGAGACGGTCATCTCGTAGATCGCGGGAAAACCCGTCTCGTAGCTCGTGTAGAGGATGCGTTGGCCATCGCGGGATATCCGCGGCGCGAGCACGATGGATCCCCCGTCGGTGAGCGACTGCATGTTCGCCCCGTCGTAGTCCATGATCGCCAGCCGCTTGACTCGCGCGTCCTTCGGTCCGCTTTCGGCGACGAAGACCACGCGGCTGTCGAAATAGCCACCCTCGCCAGTGATCCGGGCGTACACCTGATCGGCCACCTTGTGGGCCATGCGCCGCCAGCTTGCCGGTTCGCCCACGAACTGGAGGCCCTCTCCCAGGGGCTGGCCCGCGAACACGTCGAAGAGCCGGAACTTCACTATGAGCCGCCCGTCGCCAGCCACCGAGACCGCCCCCGTGACGAGCGCCTGCGCGTTGATCGCTCGCCAGTCGGGATAGGCGACGGGCGCGGCGAAGCTCGTGACGTTGGAGACGAAGGACGACGGCGCGATCTCCCGGAAAAGCCCGGTCCCAGTCAGGTCCGCCGCGACGACCCGCGTGATGTCCTGCGCGTACTGCGCGGCGTTCGGCGTCTCGGCCTCGAAGGCCGGGATCGCGAACGGCAGGGGCTCGATGACGCCCTCGGTAATCTCGATCCGGAGCGGGCCGCGCTCCTGCGCCGAGACCATCGGGGCCGCCGCGGCCAGCATGACCGCCAGGAGAATTCGCAGGATATGTGTCATCTCAGTCTCATCCCCTCGGGATTGAAGGTCATCTCGATATCGCGCCACTGGTCGTACTTCTCAACCGGCAGGTCGAATCCGGTCGCGCCGCAGCGGATGATCGCCCGCCGTGCCGCCTCGTAGGCCTGCCGCGCCGCGCCTTCGGCGCCGCCCTCGAAGCTCACCATGCGGATCGAGCCGGTACTGGGCGTGCCGTCCTGCGCCATCGACACCGCGACGACCACCGTGGTGCGCAACGCGTCCGTCGAAAGCGACCCCACGTTCCAGCACTGCTGGACCGCCAGGCGAAGCCCCTCCCGCTCGCCCGCCGTCAGCGGCGGCCCAGATGCCACCGGAGGCGCAGGCCGGTTCTGCTCGGCCAGCGCCGCCGCCACCGCATCCTCGAGAGCATCCTCCCGCGGCGCGGGCTGCTCCTCGGGCGTGGCGGTCTCCGCCTGCCGCACCGGGCGCGGCGGGCGCGACCGTGGCCGGATCGACTCCACCGGCGCCACGTCCTCCGGCGTCTCCGCCTCGGTCACGATCTCGGTCGTCGCGGCCTCCGGCGCGGCGGAGTCGGTGTCCTCGGCCACCGTCTCCGCCTCGGGCGCAGGTTCCGGCGCAGTCTCCTCGACCACCTCCGGCGCGCGCTCGGCCTCCGGCTCCGGCATCGGCGATGGATCGGGCGCGACCCTCGGCGCGTCCGGCGGCGTCACCTGCGG
>CAZPOK010000251.1:0-4811 GCA_964587905.1 uncultured Rhodobacterales bacterium
GCCCGACCCGGGCCGGCATGTCGGCGCAGGGGCCCCGCGGTGAGGCGCACCCGCTCGCCTGCTTCGCGCCGAAGCCCCTCAGGATCACGCCCACGAGGCGGCGCTGCCGCGGGTCCCCGACGATCCGCGCCGCGGGACGGACTGGATCGCCGTCGGCGGCCAGCAGACGCTGGCGCGCTACGGCATCAGGCCGCCCTCGGGCGACGACGACGTGGCCTTCCTCGAGGTGGGTCCGTGACCCGGGGCCGGCGCGGTCGGACGGGCGGGACCGCGCAGCGCGCGGGGTCCGGCCCCGTGCCCCTGCCCGCGTGAGGACGGCGCGGGCGGCGTGCGATTGTGGCAGAAGAGGACGCGTTTGGGCCGACAGTGCGCCGGGCTCTGGGCAGATCGTTTCCTGGACGTCGCCAATCCGGCTGTTTCCGGCGACTGCATCCGTTCTTAGGCCCGGAACTAACCTTTGGCCAGGGTGCCTCGCCCACCGCGCAATGCGAGAGTGTGCCCATGGTAAACGATACGAGTAAAGTTGGGTTCAGAGTAACGAGTACGCCTGGTGATCATGGGCTCTTCGCTGCAATCGGAGCGAAGCGTGTCCCGGGAGCGAACATGGCGATGCAAGGCGTCGTCATCGTTCGCCCCCGGCAAACGTCCGGCCCCGCCATCCACGCGTCGGGTATAAAAGGAGGGACGTAATGGTCACCACGGCAATCGTCATCCTGGGTCTTGTGCAGGTCCTGTCGCTCGCCGGGCTCTGGCTGCGGGTCACGACGCGGGACCGCGCCGCCGCGCGGCTCCGCCGCCTGCGCAAGAGCCTCGATTGGCGGCACCCGGGTCATCGGCCCCGTGTCGCCGCCGGGGTGCCGCGCTTCGGCAAGGCGGCGGCGCGATGACCCGGGTGCGGCCCCTCCCCGCCCGCCTCATCGCAGCCGTGCGAGGCTGGATCTTCCGCGGCGATGCCGCCTCGGGAGCGCAGGTGACGCCGGCCGGCGCATTCCGGCCAGGCCGCGCGGCGGACGACGGCACGGCGGAGGCGGCCCGGCCGGAGGCGGACGGCGCCCGGGATCGCGGATCCTGCACGGCCCGGTTCCCGTATTCGGGGTGAATAACAGTGAAGGAGCACGGTATGCTCGACATGACGGACATGGGCGACGCGCGGTGCGCCGGCGGCGCCGACACCAGGGATCTCGATCCCTACATCGCCGAACTGCTGTCGGACGCCCCGCAGGTCATGCTCGACTATCTGAGCGAGGACCTGGGAGACTACGAGCGCACCGGTCATGCGTCGGCGATCATTCAGCGGTTTCTCGATCGGGCCCGCTGCCTCGCGGATGCCGATCGGATCGCCATGAAGTTCGCGGCCTGAGACGGCTCAGCCGGCGCGCCGTGTCCCGACGGCGGGGCCGGACGGCACCCGATCCCGGGATCCGGGGAAAACCTGCGGCTCGGATAGCGGGACCTGTTGCGCATCCTGCCTGACGCTGCGTAAGGTCGCGGACGACCGATCATGTTGATCTCCTGACCTCCGGTGCAGTTTCGGCTGCACCGGTTCTTTCCCGGGGGTGTCCGCAACCCCGCGTCGGTGACCGTCGCTCCGGAGCGAAACGGCCCGCAGCGCTCCGCCTCTCGAGCGGTTCCCGGTGATCGAAAGCGCCGGCCGGTTGCCGCGCGGGGTCGACGTCCTGCGCCTGCACGACGCGCAGACGCCGCATCGCCGGCGCAAGCGCTTCCACGAGAGCCGTGACAAGGCTGCGGACCGCGACGAGGCGCGCTCCGGCCGAATGCGGGATGTCGATCTTCTCGCGTCGGAGACGACTTTCGGGTACTGGGGGACCCATGGTCTGTCGGACTCACCTGGCGAAGCCTCGAAACACCCTGCCGTCGACGCGACGACATCGCCGATCGGGAGCGCGCGCATCCGCTGGAGCGTCGACGAGACGGCGTCGCAGCCGGAGGGATCCGTGCGCTCTCTCATGGGCGATGGCGCCTGCCGGGCACTCGGTGGTGACCGGCGCTCTGCAAAGAGCCGACCGTCTTCATCCAGGTCGCGGGGACATCCTGTGAAGGCTGATGACACGGACGCGGCGAATACCGCGGAGGCGTATTACGACAGCGCGGACGCGGACGCCTTCTACACCGCCATCTGGGGTGGAGAGGACATCCATGTCGGCCTTTATCGAAGTGACGGCGAAGACATCGCCGAGGCCTCCGCGCGAACCGTGCGCCACATGGCGTCAAAGCTCGATCTGAAGCCGGGAGCGCGCGTGATCGATATCGGTGCCGGCTATGGCGGCGCGGCGCGCTATCTCGCGCGCGAGACCGGCGCCCACGTCACCTGCCTGAACCTCTCGGATACCGAAAACACGCGCAATCGCAGGCTGACGGCGGAACAGGGTCTCGAAGACAGGATCGAGATCGTGCACGGCGTGTTCGAGGACATCCCGTTCCCGGATAACAGCTTCGACGTGGTCTGGAGCCAGGAAGCCATCCTGCATTCCGGCGACCGCCTGCGCGTGCTGAAGGAGGTCTCGCGCGTGCTCAAGCCCGGCGGGGATTTCATCTTCACCGATCCGATGCGGGCCGACGATATCGATGACGCCGCCGCGTTCCAGCCGATCTATGAGCGCATCCATCTGCCCGATATGGCGTCGATCGGGGTCTACCGGGCGACGCTGGACGACCTCGGCTTCGAGACCGTCGGGATCGAAGACCTCACCCATCAGCTGCGCAATCACTATGCCCGCGTGCGCGAGGAACTGACGGCGCGGCGTCACGCGCTGGAGGACCGGATCTCCCCGGAGTATGCCGAGCGCATGCTCATTGGCCTGAGCCACTGGGTCGAGGGCGCGGACGCCGGGCAACTCGCCTGGGGCGTGCTTCACTTCCGCAAGCGCTGATCCCGGGCACGTCGTCCGTATTGACGAGGTGCGCCGCAAAGGCCGGGGCGCAATGGTCCTGCTGGCCCGAATGAGGCATGCTGGCGCTCGGGTCGATCCTCGCATCGACCGCGCACTGAAGATCGGGGCGGGCGAGGCACTCCATGCAGATCATCGAGAGAACTCCGACGCGCCTCGGTACTGGTCCCGGGTGGCCGGACCCGGACCCGCGCTGCCACCGAGGACTTTGCGACAGGGCACCGAGCGACCCTGGTACTGGCACCCGGGACCCCGCGCGCAGAACCCCGCATCGCGCCCGTGCCTCGAGGTCCTTGGACGCATTGCGGGCGGGTCCGGAAGGTACCGCCTTCCGGACGTTGATGCGCTGCGCCGCAGGCTGCCTAGCCCAGCAACTGCTCCCAGACCGACGCACTCCAGGCGTCCGCCGTGGCGAGTGCATCCGCGGAACGCTCCTTGTCGACCATTGGCTGGCGCTTTACCTCGCCGAGGAACTCATCCCACTGCGCGGTAACGTTCACTCCCATGGCCTCCTTCGCGTTGAACGCGGCAAAGCAGATCGCCGACGGCAGATCGAGCCCGGCCTCGGCCTGTCCGTCGCGGACCCGGTCCGCGATGTGTTCGGCGACGCGGATGCCGCTCTCAAGCGCGAGGTGCCCGCTCTTGGGCAGCCTGGAGCCGACGCTGTCGCCGATGACATAGACGTCCTCGTCGAAGGCTGATTGGAAGCTTGGGAATTCCACCTTCGCCCACCGGGTCCCGAGCTCGGCCCGGCGAATCAGACCTGCGGCTTGTTGCGGCGGCACGAGTGAGGCCATGCCATAGGTCAGCTTGCCATCGTTGGTCTCGATCGTCTTCGTGTCGGCATTGACCGACTGGAACTCGATGCCATTCACATGCTCGATCCGGTCGGCATATAGCTCTGCGAAGGCGGCGGAGATCACCGGTTTCCCGATCGGGATTCCGGGGTTCTGGTCCAGCAGGATCACCTTTCCCGGCTTGTCGTGGTCGTTCATCCATTCGGCGAACATCGCAGCGCGCTCATAGGGAGCAATCGGGCAGCGGAAGGGCATCGGCGGCACGGACAGCACGATGTTACCGCCCTCGTATGCGTCGAGCGCCGCCTTCACTGCCTGCTGCTCGAAGGCGCGGAACCCGACGGGCAGCTTGTCCCGGTGCTCGGAAAAGCCGGGAATGGCGTCTTCCATGTAGTCGATGCCGGGTGAGAGCACGAGAAAATCGTAGGGCAGGCGTTCGGCGCCGGTAACGACAACGCGGGCGGCACGGTCAATGGTTTCGGCCGTATCCTGCAGATGCCGCACGCCGATCTTTCCAAGTGCCGAAAAGTCCTGCATCAGCGACTCCGCGCTGCGGTGCCCGACGATGTAGTGCACGCTCATAGGGCAGGACATGAAGGCTGGCTTTGGTTCGACCATGGTCACCTCGGCATCGGGCATCAAGGTCTTTAGATTGCGCGCGGCGCTGATGCCGCCCCATCCGCCGCCAATGACGACGATGCGGACTGAGCCCTGAGCGCCTGCAATATAAGGCAGAAAACCTGCCGCAAGGGCAGCGCCTCCGCCCGCGAGAACTGAGCGGCGCGAGGGCGCATGGGCGGAAAGTTGGTTCGTGGCACTGTCGTGTTTCATGAATAGACTCCTCCCTTTCATGACGAGGAGACTAACACATAAACTAAAGCAAATATATGAATATTGGCGGATGAGGTCGTTGCGCGACGGCCGCGCCATGAAGGGCGACTCGCCAGTTCCATCGGCTTGACCGGCGACCCAGCGGCGAGGTCGGGTTTATCTCCGTATGGTAGTTTGCGACGTTAATCCGTTCAGCGCACCGAAGTCAGCTTTGCCGGATCGCACTTAAAAATGACAGCGGGAGCGGAACAGGCCACGCAGGACCCCGCGTCGC
>CAZPOK010000252.1:0-4769 GCA_964587905.1 uncultured Rhodobacterales bacterium
GGTTGGTCAGGCGCGAATAGATGTAGCCGACTTCCTGAAGGTTGAAGAGCGCCGCGGCGTGGTCGGCGTCGCGGAAGACATAAGCCGTCGTCTGGTAGATCGGCGTCTGGCGCGCTCCGGTCGCGGGATCGGGGCGCGCGCCCGCGTGGATCTGGAGCGTGTCGAAGCTGTAGGCTGGTGCGTCGGTCATGGGATCCTCCCTCGTTTCCGTTGGCCGAGGTGTAGGCGGAAGCGGGGCGGCGCTCAACGGCGGAGCGCGGAAGTTGTCAGAAAAGGCTGGTTTTCCGCGGATATGGCCCGAGGCCGTACGCGCGTTTGCCGGAACGGCGCCGTTACACCTCCGGCGTCCGCGCTGGATTACGGTTCACGCTCAAGATCGCTCTCGAGCCCTGCCGCGGCGTAGTCGGCGCCGCCGTGCTCCTCGCCGATGACGCTGAAGGATCCGTCGCTTTCGAGGACGACCGCCGCCACCCGCGCGGGATCGGGGTGGTTGCTGTTGCGGATGACCGTCTTGAGTTCCGCCTCGGTGACGCGGGAGCGGTGCAGCGCGCCCTTAAGGATTTCGCCCCGGCGGACGAGCAGGGACGGCTCGGACCGGACGAGATGCGCGACTCGGCGCGACCGGACCGACCCCCAGGCCACGACGAACTGAAGCCCGATCAGGGTGACGAAGGCCGTGACGCCCTGTGCAAGGGCGACGCTGGACGAGGTCAGGACCGAGGCCAGGGTGGAGCCGAGCGCGACGGTCACCACGAGATCGAAGGCGTTGAGCTTGGCGAGCGTGCGCTTGCCCGAGACGCGGAGCGTCGCGATCAGCGCGGCATAGGCCAGCGTCCCCACGATCAGCGTCCGCGCGACGTCGCTCCACCCGCCGAAAAGCATCCCCGAAAGGTCCATGACCCCTTGAACCGCCACGCGGGCGGGCGGGTTCCGGTCAGCGCAGCCAGAGCTTTTCACGCTTGATGCGGTTGCGGAGCGCCTGCTCGGTCCGTGGCAGGGCGGCGCGGTCGAAAAGATCGCGGACTTTCCGGCCGCGGCCCTGGTAGAGCATCCGCTTGAACGGGTCATGGCGCTTGAGGATCTTCTTGATCCGGTTCGGCGCGGAGATCTGCTCGACAAGAGCGATGGTGTCGTCCGGTGCCGTGGCGTAGAGGAGGGGCAGCGCCCGGTAGTGGAATGTCGCGGACCCGTCGAGGGCGGCGAATTCCGGCCCGGGCCGTCCGCCGCCGAGGCCGTGGATCACGAGCGGCAGCGCGATCTGGTCGAGCCAGGGGTAGAGCGGCTGACAGACGAGCGTCTCGGGCGGGTCGTCGCGGATCGCGCGCATCGTCCCGGTGAAGAGCGCACCGAAGGCGCGGGGGCAGGGGCCGAAGAACCAGCCCGCGTTGAAATAGAGGTAACGGCGCCAGAATTCGTCGGGCTGCGATGCGTCGAGCGAGCTTTCGAAGTCGAGCCCGAAACGGTCGTAGAGCGCGCGCCAGATCTCGGTGTAGCCGGGTCCGTAAAGCTCGATCACCGGCCAGGTGGCGGTGCGCTTCATCGAGGCCGACGGGCGGGCGACGTCGAACGGGATCGCACTCAGGGGTCCGGTGACGAGGGTGTCGGTGTCGAAGAAGACGAAGGGTTCGGCCTCGGGAAGGGCCGCGAGCCCCTCGGCCTTGTTGCCGTTCGGATAGCTTTCCCCGAAGTGCCGGTTCTCGAAGGGGACGATCTCGGCGCCGAGCTCTTCGAGAAGCGCGCGCGGCCCGGTGCCCATGCGCGTGTCGAAGGACCACGCGTGCCCCGGTTGCGGCTCTGCGACGAACAGGCGTCCGCGGAAGTCCGGGTCGGAGGCGCGCAGCGAGGCGGCGAAAAGCACGGCCTCCGCCGCGAGTCGGCCGCGCTGGCCGACGATCATGATGTTGAAGGGCTGCTCTGCCATGCGTCCCGCTCGTTCGGGCGAGACTATAGGGACCGGCCGCGCGCCGCGAAAGTCAGAGCAGGTCGGGCGGCGCATCGCCCCGGAAGAAGGCGTCGAGGTTGTCGAGCGCCTTGAAGCCCATCGCGTCGCGGGTCCTCACGGTGGCGCTGCCCACGTGCGGCATCATCACGATGTTCTCGTGCGCCGCGAAGGCGGGGTTGCCGCCGGGCTCCGTCGCGAAGCAGTCGAGGCCCGCGCCGGCGAGATGGCCGCTTTCCACCGCCTGGAGGAGCGCCGCCTCGTCCACGAGCGATCCGCGCGCGGCATTCACGAGGATGCTGCCCTCGGGCATCAGCGCGAACCGGTCGGCGTTCATCATGCCCGAGGTATCGGGCGAGGCGGGGCAGTTGAGCGACAGGAAATCGGAGACCGGCAGGAGGCTTTCGAGGCTCTCGTGATAGACGGCGCCCTGTTCCTGCTCAGGCGGCAGCCGGCGACGGTTGTAGTAGTGGATCTCCATGTCGAGGCCGCGCGCGTTGCGGGCGAGCGCCCGGCCCACGCCGCCCATGCCGACGATCCCGAGCCGCGCGCCGGTGACCTGCTTGCCGACGAGGAAGGCGGGGGACCAGAAATCCCATTCGCCCGAGCGCACGATCCGGTCGCCTGTCACGGCGTGCCGGGCGGCGCCCAGCATGAGCATGACGGCCAGTTCCGCCGTCGCGTCGGACAGGACGCCGGGCGTGTTCGTGACGGCGATTCCGCGCGCCTCGAGAGCCGGAAGGTCGCAATGATCCACGCCGACGGAGTGATTGGCCACGATCTTCAGGCGCGGGTCGAGGCGGGCCGCAACGTCTGCCGAGAAGTGCTCGGAGTGGCAGGGGATCATCCCATCCGCCTCGGCGCTCATCGCGACGATCTCCCCGGCGGTGCCCGGTGTGTCCTCGTCCTTCATGATCACGTCATAGTCGCGTCGCGCGCGGGCGAGCGTCGCGTCGGACAGCCGGCGCGGGATCCAGAGGGTCTTCTTCGCCATCACTCGCGCGGCTTGTTGCGGCTCGACGTGACGAAGTCGTAGACGACCAGCGCAGACGTCAGGATGATCACGGCCACGAGGTCCGGGCTCGGGACCTCGTAGGCGAGGATGCCGACGAAGATCAGGAAGATCACGAAGGCGAAGAGGGCGAGAAGGCGGTTCATGGCCTGTCCTTTCCGAGCATCATTGATCGGCCCAGTCGAAGAGCCAGCGGGCCGTCCTGAGAAGCCGCGCATCGTTGCCGTTCGGCCCGACGATCTGCACGCCCATCGGCAGCCCCCTGGCGGAGGTCAGGATCGGCAGTGTAACGGCGGGCGTGCCGCAAAAGGTCCATAGTCCGTTGAAGATCGCGCTGCCGGTCGAGCCGAGCCCCTCGGGGGCGGGGCCGGGCGCGGCGGGACAAAGGATCGCGTCGCAGCGCTCGAAGATCTCGCCGAGCGCGGCGCTGAGGACGGGTTTCCAGTCCAGAGCGGCGAGGTAGTCGCGGGCGAGCGTGGCATTGCCCTCCTCGATCGCGGCGATGGTCTCTTGGCCGAGGATCTCCTTCGCATCGCGCCAGTAACGATAGTAGTAGCGCGACATTTCGGCGAAGTTGATGCGCTGGCGTTCCGGCGCGGCGTTGTCGAAGGCGCGCGGGAGCTCGACGTCGAAGACCTGCTCTCCGAGCGCCTCGGCGAGTTCGGCGAAGGCGTCCTTCGTCTCCTGATCGGCCTCGTCCCAGCCGGGCGGCCGCACCAGGGCGAAAACCGGCTTCAGCGGCGGCTCGGACGCGGCGGCGTCGGACAGACGCGGATGCGGTGCGGGCCGTGTCGCCGGGTCGGCCTCGTCATGGCCGAACAGCACCTCGGCGAGCATCGCCGCGCTCACCGGGTCCGCCGCGAAGACGCCGATCGTGTCGAGCGTCGGCGACTGCATGAGCACACCCCGGCGCGGGATCGCCCCGAACGTGGGCTTGAAGCCCGTCACGCCGCAGAACGCCGCCGGGCGGATCACCGATCCGCCGGTCTGGGTGCCGACGGCGAGCGGGATCATCCCGTCGGCGACCGCCGCGGCGGAGCCCGAGGACGATCCCCCCGGCGTGTGGTCCGGATTGTGCGGGTTCCGGGTCTTGCCTGGGTGCATGAAGGCAAGCTCGGTCGTGACCGTCTTGCCCATGATGATCGCACCCGCGGCCTTCAGGCGTTCGGCCACGTAGGCGTCCCGCATCGGAATGCGGTCGGCGTCTACGGAGATGCCGTTGCCCGTGGGCATCCGCGTCGTGTCGATGATGTCCTTCAGCCCGACCGGCAACCCGTGCAGCGGTCCGATCGCCCGGCCGGTGGCGCGATGCGCGTCGAGCGCCCGTGCCTGACGGCGCGCGTGATCCGCGTCGAACCAGGCCCAGGCCTGCACCTCGGGCTCGCGCGCCTCGATCCGGGTGATGCACGCCTCGACGAGATCGATGGCCGAGAGCGCCCCGGACGCCAGCCGGTCGCGCAGGACCGCGGCCGGGAGCGACAGGAGCGCCTCGGGAGACTTCGCGGCCGCCTTAGCCATAGAACAACTGCGGCAGGTAGAAGACGATCTGCGGGTAGAGATACATCAGCACCATCGACAGGATCACGCAGAACAAAAACGGCATGACGCCCGCGAAGATCTGCGTGAGCCGCACCTCGGGTGGCGCGATCCCCTTCAGATAGTAGGCCGACATCGCCATCGGTGGTGTGAGAAAGCTCGTCTGCAGGTTCAGCGCCACGAGAATTCCGAAGAACAGCGGATCGACGTCGAAGAACGCCAGCAGAGGCAGGAAGATCGGCACGAAGATGATGATGATCTCCGACCATTCGAGCGGCCATC
>CAZPOK010000253.1:0-4764 GCA_964587905.1 uncultured Rhodobacterales bacterium
CGTCCTTGCGCGACGAACGCCAGCAGACCTATTCGATCTTCCTGCCGATCCACCCCGACACGGGCCGCGTGCTCTACGTGCCGATCAAGCACGTGGACCCCAAGGACGGCACCGTCACCTTCGACGACGAGACGGGGCGCGAATGGACCCTGCCCGTGACGGGCGGGAACGTGAAGCTGCAGTGGAAGCCCGACTTCGGCGCGCGCTGGGCGGCGCTGGGCGTGGACTTCGAGATGTACGGCAAGGATCACTCCACCAACACGCCGATCTACGACCGGATCTGCGAGATCCTCGGACAGCCCGCGCCCGAGCACTTCACCTACGAGCTGTTCCTCGACGAGAACGGCGAGAAGATCTCGAAGTCGAAGGGCAACGGCCTGTCGATCGACGAATGGCTGACCTACGCCTCGACTGAAAGCCTGTCCTACTTCATGTTTCTGAAGCCCAAGACCGCCAAGCGGCTCTGGTGGGACGTGATCCCGAAGGCGATGGACGAATACCACCAGCAGCTTCGCGCCTGGCCCGACCAGACGCCGGAACAGCGGCTCGCCAACCCGGTCTGGCACATCCACGGCGGCAATCCGCCCGCCTCGAAGATGGTCGTGCCGTTCTCGATGCTTCTCAATCTCGCGAGCGTCTCCGGGGCGGAGAGCAAGGACACGATGTGGGGCTTCATCCGCCGTTACGCGCCAGACGCCTCGCCCCAAACGCATCCCGATCTCGACGCGGCGGCGGGATATGCGGTGAAGTATTACCGGGACTTCGTGAAGCCCGCGAAGACCTATCGCGCCCCCGACGCGAAGGAGCGGGCGGCGATGGAGGATCTCCGCGACCGGCTCAAGGCCTGGGAGGGCGGGCAGGACCCAGAGGAGCTGCAGTCGATGGTCTTCGCCGTCGGCAAGGCGCACGGGTTCGAGCCGCTGCGCGACTGGTTCAAGGCGCTCTACGAGGTGCTGCTCGGCGCCTCCCAGGGTCCCCGCTTCGGCGGCTTCATCGCGCTTTACGGGATCGATGAAAGCATTTCGCTGATCGACGCGGCGCTCGCGGGTGAGTTCGCCTCCTGACCCCCGGGCGCCGGGTCCGCGCGCCAGATCCGCCACCATGCGCCCCAGCGGCGAGAGAGCGCCCCGGGGGCGTCGGTGAAGACGCGGGGGCCGAGGGTCAGCGCCCGCGCCTCGAGCGCGAGCCGTTCCTCCGCCGCGACTTCTTCAAGAAGATGAAGCGTCTCCGGCTTCAGGTCGGCGGTCGGCAGAATCGGCTGGAACACGACGAGATCGTGCTGTTCACCGAGGATGTCGCCGAGCCGCGACACGGCCTTCGCGTGGGGCTTCAGCATGCGCGGCCAGATGCGCTTGAGGAGCCGGGCGTGGTAGCCGTGGTACTTCACCCGCTTGCGCCACTCGTGAAAGTCCGGACCGGTTCCGGTCTTGTGGGCAAGCCGCATCGCGTCTCGCCCGCGTCCGTAGGTCTTGGCGAGGCCGGGACCGATCGCGTCCCAGCCGTCGGCGTCAAGTTTCCAGTCTCCGATCCGCGTCAGCGTCCGCGACAGCGCGCCGCGAAAGATGTGCATCCGGTCGCCCAGATCGCGCGCCTTCGACGCCGCCTCGCGCCGGGCTTCGAACTGACGGCGCAGCGGTGCGATCCGGCGCCCGTCGAGACGGTCCGAATGACGGGCCGCGAGACGGTCGAGGGTTTCCAGAAGCGCCGTGGCGTCGCGCAGGTCCGAAAGCTCGCGCGCGGCGTCGCGCAGATGCGCGTTCTCCTCGGCGTAGATCTCGAGTGCGGGCCGGACGAGACGCAGGAGGCCGCGCAGCTTCTTCACGCGTTTGCGCGCGTCGTGGATGCTCTCGTGAAGGCCGTCGTCGGGCGCGTCGATTTCCGCGATCGCCTGCTTCAGCTGGTAGCTCGCGATCCGGCGGATGCCGGCTTCGACGGACGCGTCGCGGTGGCGGAAACTGTAGGCCATGTTCGAGAAGGTATCACGGCTGCGCCGCGTTCCCATGACTTTGTCCGGTGAAGAGCGCCGAGAACCTTTCCCGCAGCACGTTCTTCTGCACCTTGCCCATCGTGTTACGCGGCAGCTCGTCCACCACCTCGTAGCGTCGCGGCTGCTTGTAGCGGGCGAGGCGGTCCTTCAACGCAGCCGACAAGGATTCCGCGTCCAGCGAGGCGTTCGAATGAGGCACGACCACGGCGACCGGCGCCTCGCCGAGATCGGGGTGCGGCACGCCGATCACCGCCGATTCCAGCACCCCCGCCAAGTCGTCGAGCGCCGCCTCGACCTCCTTGGGATAGACGTTGAACCCCCCCGAGATCACGAGGTCCTTCGACCGCCCGACGATGTGGACGTAGCCGTCCGCATCGATCATGCCGAGGTCGCCGGTCACGAAGAACCCGTCTTCTTTCAGCTCCTCCTTCGTCTTCTCGGGCATCCCCCAGTAGCCCGAAAAGACGTTCGGTCCGCGCACCTCGATCAGGCCGACCGCGCCCTTCGGCAAGTCGTCCCGGGTGTCGGGGTCGACGATCCGGACCTCGGTCCCCGGCAGGGGAAAGCCCACCGTCCCGGGCCGCCGCTCGCCCTCGTAGGGGTTCGAGGTGTTCATGTTCGTCTCGGTCATTCCGTAGCGCTCGAGGATGCGGTGGCCGGTGCGTGCCTCCCACTGCCGGTGCGTCTCGGCCAGCAGCGGCGCGGAGCCGGAGATGAACACGCGGATATGGGCGGTGAGGTCCATCGTCAGGCGGGGGTCGTCGAGAAGGCGCGTGTAGAACGTGGGCACGCCCATCATTGCAGTCGCCTGGGGAAGCCGCGCGATCACCTCGTCGGCATCGAACTTCGGCAGGAGGATCATCGCGCCACCCGCCATCAGCGTGACGTTGATCGCCACGAAGAGGCCGTGCGAATGGAAGATCGGCAGCGCATGGAGCAGGACATCGTCCTTGGTGAACCGCCAGGTGTCGATCAGAGCCCGGGCGTTCGACAGGAGGTTCCGCTGGGTCAGCATGGCGCCTTTCGAGCGCCCCGTGGTGCCCGAGGTGTAGAGAAGGGCGGCGAGGTCGTGCTCGTTCCGCTCGGCCACCGGTGCGGGTTCGGCGCGGTCGGCCTCCTCGGCGAGCGTGCCGGTCCCGTCGGCGTTCAGCGTCGCGAGCGTCGTCCCGGCGCTTTCGACCGCGGGTGCCAGCACGCCTCCGTCCTTCCCGTCGCAGACGAACACCCGCGCCCCGCTGTCGGTGACGAAATACGCGACCTCGTCCGGCGTGTAGGCGGTGTTGAGCGGCAGGAAGACGGCCCCGATCCGCGCACAGGCGGCGTAAAGCGCCACGGCGTCGGGCGACTTCGGCACCTGCGCCGCCACGCGGTCCCCAGGCCGGATGCCGTATGACAGAAGCGCTCCCCCGATCCGCGCCGCTCGGTCGAGAAAGACCGAATAGCTGATCGTGCCCCCGTCCGGCCGGACGATGGACGTCGCGTCGCGGCCTTCGTGCCGGCCGAAAAGCGTGTAGTGGAGCGGGTTCGTCATGCGGCCTCCTCCCTGCGCGCCGGTTCTGGCGCATCGGCGGCGGCCGGGCAAGTCACCACGCCTGATCCTTCACGGCCTCCATCGAGACATGCGTGGAGGTATGGCCGACGTGGGGCAGTGACGAGATCACCTCGCCCAAGACGCGCCGGTAGTCACGGATATCGCGGGTGCGGACCTTGAGGAGATAGTCGAAGGCGCCGGCGATCATGTGGCACTCCTCGATCTCGGGAACCTTCAGCGCGGCCGCGCTGAAGGCTCTCAGCGCGGCCTCGGTCGTGTCGGTGAGCCGCACCTCGACGAAGGCCACGTGGTCGCGGCCGAGCTTCGCGGGGTCCACCACTGCCCGGAACCCCCGGATCACCCCCGCCGCCCTGAGCCGCGCGATCCGGTTCTGGCAGGGCGTCTTCGACAGCCCGACCTGCGCGGCGATTTCCGTGACCGGCATCCGCCCGTCGCGCATCAGAAGATCGAGAATCGCCCTGTCGAAGCGGTCGAGTTGACTGTCTGGGACGTTCATAGAGGGCAAAAGGTCCGAAATGAGCCATGAATTTGTTCGAAAAGATTGCAGCATGGGCTGAGGAAGGTCAATCGGCCAGGAAGCTCTCTGATATCCTCTCCGGTCAGCAGCTCATGGAGTCGCCGATGACCGACCTCGCCCCGCTCCGCGCCCGCATCGCGGGCGATCACCTCGCTTCCGAAGCGCCGCTTCTCGAACGCTTGATCGAGACCCACGGCCCCGACGCGGAGACGCGCCGTCGCGCCGCCGGGACGGGCGCGGACCTCGTCACGGCGATTCGGACGGACAGCCGACCGGGGCTCATGGAGGTCTTCCTGGCCGAATACGGGCTTTCGACCGACGAGGGCGTGGCGCTGATGTGCCTTGCCGAGGCGCTCCTGCGCGTGCCCGACCCCGAGACGATGGACGACCTCATCGAGGACAAGATCGCGCCCTCGGAATGGGGCCGGCACCTGGGTCATTCCTCCTCGCCGCTCGTCAATGCCTCGACCTGGGCGCTGATGCTGACCGGCAAGGTGCTGGCCGGGGACCGGGAGCCCGGCGTGGCCGCGACGCTCCGGGGTGCCGTCCGGCGGCTGGGCGAGCCCGTCATCCGCAGGGCGGTCCACCGGGCGATGCGGGAGATGGGCCAGCAGTTCGTGCTGGGAGAGACCATCGCCGAAGCGGTGAAGCGTGGCCGGGGCAAGGCCGCGCAGGGCTTCACCTTCTCCTACGACATGCTGGGCGAGG
>CAZPOK010000254.1:0-4729 GCA_964587905.1 uncultured Rhodobacterales bacterium
TCGTGGTCATCGCAGTCGTCACGGTAGTCACACGATCGGTCATCGAACCTCGACTCGCCCGTCACGACGTCGATCCTGTCGATGCAGAGGAGGAACGCCGCGAGGCGAGACCCGGTGCCCTGGCGTGGTCCGGCGCTGCCATGGCCGCAGTGCTGATCGCTGCACTCGCCCTCGCATTGCCGGAAGGTGCACCGCTGCGGGACGAAGCCGGTGGGCTGAAACCGTTCTACGACTCACTGGTAGCGGTAATCTTCCTCATGTTCTTCATCGGTGGCGTTGTATTCGGTGTCTTCGACGGACGCATCGGGAGCGATCGCGACGTTATGCGGCTAACGGCCGAGGGCATCTATGAGGTAGCGCCGTTCTTCATGCTGGCTTTCGCTGCCGCCCATTTTGGCGCCTTCCTGAACTGGTCCAACCTCGCCGTGATCTTTGCCGCCAAAGGTTCTGCAGGGCTGAACGCCATCGATCTGACTGGCATCCCCCTCATTATTGTTTTCTTCATCATGGCGGCTCTGCTGAACATCCTCATGGCGTCCGCCAGCGGCAAGTGGGCACTGATGGCGCCGGCGGTCGTACCCATGCTGATGTCCGCGGGACTGTCGCCCGAACTCATCACGGCTGTTTATCGTATTGCCGACAGCGCCACGAACATCATCACGCCGGTCTCCCTGCTGCCCGTGGTGCTAATATTCGCCCAGCGCTATCGACCGGAAGTGAGCCTTCCCGCGTTCATAGGAATCATGATTCCTTATGCCGCGGCCATGTTCGTCTGCGGTCTGCTCCTGCTGGTCGCCTGGGTACTGTTAGGAGTTCCGCTGGGCCCGAGCGGCGCGGAGCCGTTCTACCAGCTGCCCGGTGCCAGCTGACGCGAGCCGTAACTAGAAGGACTCGGCTCTTAGGTGGGGAATGGCGCCGACGATCCGGATGGCGGCAACGATGTCTTCGCAATCTGTGCGCAGGGTATGAGCGTCGGTCAACTCGAAACCGGGCAGATAGGAGACAACATGAGCCAGGAAGCGATCCTTGCAGCGCAACTGCAGCTCGAGCGACCCCGAGAGAGAGATCGGCTCTCGCTCAGCTGCCGTGAGAATCGCGTGCCGAACACAGTTCCTGATCTCCGCCAGCACCCGGGTAGGCGCCATCTGCTCGGCAGCGTACATACCGCAGGCCCGTTTCGTCGCCACCGTCTCGACGCCAGACACAACCTCCCGGACATGCTCCACCAACGCGTCATCGCCGGTCGCAGCAACGACCGGTACGCCGTAATGCCCCGCTATCCAGGTATTCAGTTGGGCCTCGGAAACCTCTACGCCTCCGACCCTGATTGCGGAGTAGGTTCCGGAGCTAACGGTATGGGGAAAATTACCTTCCCGTGACGTGATGGCCGTGTGATGACCCAGAAGCACTGCGGCTTCGAAAGGCCCGTGTTGTATGCCTTCCATCATATTTAGCGGCCTGGGCCAACCCTGGACCAGACGCACGTCTTCAGCGAAATCCCGCGGATCGAGATTGGTCGCCGGTCCATGGCTGTCGGCAACGACGATTTCTTCAGCGCCGGCATCCCGTGCGCCGTCGACCGCGGCCCGGACCTCTGCCGAGAAGAGCTCGCAAGCCCGGGCGTAGTCAGCAGTATCCAGGTCATCGGTCTGGCGTCGCTTCACGATACCCGACACACCCTCCATGTCAGCGCATATAAATACCCTCACGCTTGCACGCTCCCAGCGAGATCGTTCTCGATGTCGGCTTCGGTGCCGAAGAGCAGCACTCGCGAATTCTCGTCGAGGCCAATCGCGTCACGCAGCGCCTGCTCACTGCTGACCGCAAGCAGGCCCGCCACTCCGGCCGCTCCCGAGATACCGAGCACCGCATGATCCTCACCCTCCGCGAGGGCCAATCGGCGCGCTGCCGCCAGCGCGTCTACATCGTCAACGGCCACATAAGCATTGACCCGTCCGGCCAGTATCCGCCACGCGACCTCGGAGACTCGGCCGCAGGACAGCATTGCCATATTGGTCTCGATATCACCGGACAACTCCACCGGTGCGCCTCGGCGCGCAGCCTCGAGAAGACAAGCGGCTTTGGTCGGTTCCACGATCACGACTCGGGTATCCGTGAGTCCCGCTTCCGCTGCAACGGCCACGACAGCCGCTGCGAGGCCGCCAACTCCCGCCTGCACGAACATGTGGGTCGGCACCTGGGGCACCATCTGCGACAGTGCCTCTCGCACCATGACACCGTAGCCCTGCATGACGAGGGCCGGTGTTGACATATCCTCACCGGGGCCTGCCGTGTCTGCCACCTTGATCCAGTCATGCTCCTCCGCGGCCGCAGCACAGGCCCTGACGGCGTCGTCGTAGTCGCCGGGAACCACCCTCACCTCCGCGCCCAGGCCCCGCAGCGTTTCCCGGCGGGACTCCTTTACGCCCTCGTGCACGTAGATCACGCAGCGGGCACCGGCGAGCCTCGCTCCGGCCGCCACGGCGCGTCCATGATTACCGTCAGTCGCCGCACAGAATGTCATTGCGGACGCGGCGGATTTCTCCCTCGATCCCGCAGGGTCAAACGCCGAAAGTGTCACGCCGGCCCGCCTGGCCACATGCATCAACACAGCATAGGCACCTCCAAGCGCCTTGAAACTCTGCAGACCAAAACGGGTCGACTCGTTCTTCAGCCATACGGTCGCAAGCCGCAGTTCTCGAGCCAGATCGCTGAGGTTCTGCAACGGTGTCGGGGCGTACTGAGGACAGGCCGTGATCGCGGACACGGCCTCGTCGACGGTGCGACTTCCCAGCAGTCCGTGCTCGTCCGCTTCCAGTGGCTGGAGTACAGCGTGCTGATCGACCCACGCCGAGCCGCCTGGACCCTGATGTTCGGCCAGGGTCACGCCGCCTGCCTCTCGTCCTGCGACGGCCAGGACTCTCTGGCAACTCGCAGGAAGTTACCGCCCATGATCTTGTCGACCTCGCCAGACCGGTAGTCCATACGCTTAAGCGCATCACATATCATTGTGCGGTGCTCGAGCGGGGTGTAGGCATCGTTGTCGCTGACTCCCTCGTCCTCGTTCATGGTCGCGTCGATGAAGTACTTGCGATACTCATCGCCCGAGGAAGCCAGCTCTATCCCCTCGTGGGGATAAGTGTAGTCCCAGCCAATGCCAACATGGTCTACGCCGGCGAGTTTTGCCACATAGTCGATGTGGCGGGCCATGTCCTCTCCGGTGGACGGGATCGCCCCAAGAAAGCGGGAATAGCCGCAGATACCCACCACGCCCCCGGTTTTCGCGCACGCGAGAATCTGCTCGTCAGTGATGTTGCGCTTGCTTTCTGCGAGCGCTAGCGGATTGGAATGACTGAAGACGACCGGCTTGCGGGAGAGTCTCATGATCTCGAGACTCGAACGGTGACCCGAATGGCTGCAGTCCATCGTCACTCCGTAGTGATTTGCCGCCTCCACCACAGCGCGACCGAGCTCCGTCAGGCCCTGGTCATCATCGTGACAGCCACCCGCATAAGCGTTGTTCAGATTGTAGGCGAGGTGCATCTGACGAACCCCCAGCTCGGCATACAAACCGACCATCTCGGGTCTTCCGAGCAGGCACTCTGCGCCCTCGATGTCGAACGATATGGCGAGGCGACGCGTACGCTTTGCCGTCTCCACATCTGCAACAGTGGCTGCCAGCACATACTTGTCCGGATGTTTGTGTATGCACTCCCGATAATAGGCGATCGCCTTCAGCATGCTGGCGAGCGGAGTCATATCCATGGCTACATTCACGGAGACGAAATCGAAGCCCACTGCGTGGTGGCGATCGAGATTACCGAACGTGATATTCGCCTCGATGGGCAGGCAGGAATGCGCGTCCCAGACTATGGGCCTTTCGTCCTCCATATCGTCCTCCGTGCGAACTTGTCAGCTTCGAATGTAGGTGCTGTCCCAGCCTGCATTCATGTGGGCGCGGACTTCTTCCTGTTGAACCACGCCATTTTCCCGCTGTGCAACCGCCCTAGCGGCCACTTACCTATTTTATTCGGATCACCGCTCGGCTAAAGTTATTCGTGCGCCGATTTGATATCAGCTTGCGGGCGCTCGATAAGTTCAGCTAAAGCGAGTCGCCGGCCGGCCTCCGCTTCAGCTGGCCGGGTTGGAACCTCCCTACTGTCGCGCGCCGCAGCTCCAGCACGAGGTGTTCAGGACGTGACGGATTCGAAGAGCAGCGGGGTTCAGGGGGCGGAGATCGCCGTCCTCAAGTTCGGCAGTTCCATCCTTCGTGACGTGCACGCCGTGCCCGGCGCCGTCCACGAGATCTATCGCCACGTGCAGGACGGCCAGTCGGTCCTGGCCGTGGTTTCCGCCCTCATGGGCGAGACTGATCGCCTCCTGGATATGGCGAAGGCTCTCGACGAAGTGGCAGATCCCTGGCGCATCGCCGAGTTTCTCAGCACCGGCGAGCGCCAGAGCGCATTGCTGCTGTCCGTGGCCCTGGAGCGCAGCGGCCTCAGCTGCGCCGTCGTCGAACCCGCAGCCATCGACCTCCGGGCACAAGGCGATCCCCTGGACTCCGACCCGGTCTCGGTGAATGCGCATACCCTCCGCCGAAAGCTCGCCTCGGCGCAGGTCGTGGTCGTACCCGGCTTCTACGCAGTGGACGAGAGCGATCGTACAGTCCTTCTCGGCCGCGGCGGCTCGGACGACACCGCACTGTTCATCGCGCGGGAACTGGGCGCCG
>CAZPOK010000255.1:0-4717 GCA_964587905.1 uncultured Rhodobacterales bacterium
GCCAGCTCGGCGACTTCATCGAGGACAAGAACGCCGTCCTGCCGCTCGACAGCGCGATCCAGGAGAACCTCAAGGAGACGACGACCCGCGTGCTGTCCTCGCTCACGCCGCGTGAAGAGCGGGTGCTGCGCATGCGCTTCGGCATCGGCATGAACACTGACCACACGCTCGAAGAGGTGGGCCAGCAGTTCTCGGTCACCCGCGAACGCATCCGCCAGATCGAGGCGAAGGCGCTGAGGAAGCTCAAGCACCCGAGCCGGAGCCGGAAGCTGCGGAGCTTCCTGGATCAGTAGGGATGGCGACAAACCGGGAAACCGCCGAAGCCATCGTCGAGGCATTCCTGGCGCAGTCGCGTGACCCCGGACGAATGCTCTGGTCCTACGGAGACCTCGCCACCGCCATCGGCAAGCCCGGTCAGCATCGACTTCTTGGCGCTCCTCTCGACGAAGTGCGCCGTCTCTGCGAGGAACGTGGCTGGCCCGACATCGCGACGGTCGTGGTCACGAAAGAGAGCCTGCTAGACGGGACGTTGCGTCCGTCTCCACAGGCGCTCGGGAAATACGGCGGCTGGCCCGGCCTTAGACGGCAACAGGCGCGCGTTCTCGAATTCGATTGGTCCATGGTTTCGTAGACCTGCACGCAACGAAAATTGCTGGTCTGGCGCGCTACCACTGCGGTTATCCGTTCCCCTCGGGTCGAGCGCCGTACTCTGCACGCATGAGCGGGCGCACACACGCAGTTGGGGTTCCCACCGCCACCCCCGCGCGCTACCCTTCCAGAAAGCCTGACAGGGAGCCACGCTAATGTCCCTCCTTTCCCGTCTCTTCGGCGGCGGCGCCGCGAAGCCCGGTCGCCCGCCCGAGACCTACGAAGGGTTTACCATTACGCCCTATCCCATCCGCGAGGGCCCGCGCTGGCGCATCTCGGCCCGCATCGAGAAAGAGGTGGGCGGCGAGGCGAAGTCTCACACCCTGATCCGCGCCGACACGCTCGAGGACGAGGAGGCTGCAGCGACCGCCTCTCTCGGCAAGGCGAAGCAACTTATCGACGAGCAGGGCGATCGCCTCTTCGGGTGACCGCGCCCCGGTTCCCTCGGCAGCCCCGCCTGCTAGGTCGCGCCGAAGCAGAGGAGACAAGGCCCGTGTCCCATCCCGCCCTGACAGAAGACTCCGTGGCCGTCGTCACCGGCGGTGCCTCCGGCATCGGCCTCGCCGCAGCGAAACGCTTCGCGGCGATGGGCATGACCCTCGTCATCGCGGACGTCCGCAACAGCCTCTTCGACAAGGCCGCCGCGGACCTCCGCGAGGCCGGCGCGAAGGAGATCCTCACCGCCGAGGTCGACGTGGCCGACCGCGCGCAGGTCGAGTGGCTTGAAAAGGACGTGGCCGCCCGCTTCGGCGGCACCGACATACTGATGAACAACGCGGGGATCCAGCCGGGCTCCTCGGTGTTCGGCGACGACGCCACCTGGCATCGCATTCTCGACGTGAACTTCTGGGGCATCGCCAACGGCGCCCGCGTCTTCGCGCCCCGCATGACCGACCGCGGGCGCCCCGGCGCAATCGTCAACACGGGAAGCAAACAGGGTATCACCACGCCGCCCGGCGACCCCGCCTACAACGTCTCCAAAGCCGCAGTGAAAGCCTTTAGCGAGGCGCTGGCGCATGAACTTCGCAACACCGAAGGCTCCCGGACCAGCGCTCACCTTCTGATCCCCGGCTTCGTCTTCACCGACCTCACCAGAGGCGACCGCACCGAGAAACCCGCCGGTGCATGGACGCCCGAGCGGACCGCGGAGTTCTTTCTCGACCGTCTGGCCGCGGGCGATTTCTACATTCTCTGCCCCGACAACGACGTCTCTCGCGCGCTCGACGAAAAACGCATGGCCTGGGCGATGGGCGACATCGTCGAGAACCGCCCGCCGCTGTCGCGCTGGCATCCCGACTGGACCGACGCCTTCGCCGCGTTCGTGAAGCGAGGCTGACCGGCCTCGATCCGTCCCGAACCTGCCGCCGCCGCGCCCTGGTCTCCGTCATGAAAGCCTTGCGCGGCGTCAGAATTCGTGGGGACGCCCATCCCAGGTCTCGAAGCAGCCCGTCGTCTCGAGCGAAAGCGCGTCGAACCGGGCGGCGAGGCCCTCTGCCGCCTCCTCCACCGAGATCTCGGCCCGATCGCCGCCCATGTCCGTCCGCACCCAGCCGGGATCATAGATTCCGACCGCGATGCCGCGCGGGCGGAGATCTGTCGCGAGGTTGCGGCCGAGGTTGAGCGCGGCGGCTTTCGAGCCGCGGTAGATGTAGGATCCGCCCGGCGCCCGCGTGTGCGAGGCCATCTGGCTCGAGATGATCGCGATCTTGGGGTTTCCGGCGATCTGCAGGTGCCCGAGCAGGGTCTGCACGGTCAGGAAGACGCCCGCGACGTTCACCGCGAAGCTTTCCGCCCACATCTCGGGTGGATAGCCGGCGGCGAGGTCCTGCGCCTCGTCGAGGTAGACCCCGGCGTTGCAGACCAGAAGCTCGACCGGGACGCCCTCGAGGCTTGCGGCGAATGCGCGATGCGAGGCGGGGTCGGCGACGTCGAGGCGGCGCCAGGAGCGGTCCGTCGGATCGCCGCGCGTGGTGCCTGTGACGGCGCGGTTCCGCCCTCGGTAGAGGTCGAAGAGCGCGCGGCCGATTCCTCGGTTCGCTCCCGTTATGACGATCGACACCGCCCGCGCCTCAGTTCGCGCGGGACTTGGGCGTGAAGGGCAGCGGGGCGACGGGCACGCCGTCCTCGAGGAGCTTCTTCGCCTCCTCGACCTTCGCCTCGCCGTAGATCGAGCGCTCGGGCGCGTCTCCGTCATGGATCTTGCGGGCTTCGGCGGCGAAGTTCATGCCGACGTAGTCCGAATTCTTCTCGATGTGCTTCTTGAGTTCGGCCAGAGCGGCCTCGCGCGGGTCGCGGGGTTTCGTCAGCGCGCCGGAGGTCTGTTTCGCCGGTTCGCCGCGTGTGGGAGAGACGCTGGGGGCCATGAGCGACTTGGCCACGGCGGTCGATCCGCAGTCGGGGCAGCCGACACGGCCCGCCGCGTTCAAATCGTCGAAGGCGTCGGCCGACGCGAACCAGCTGTCGAAGCTGTGGTCGCTGTCGCATCTGAGCGTGTAGCGGATCATACCGAGGTCCCGAAGATCATCGTCGAGTAGATACTCAGATCTCGGGAAAGTTCAACGGCGTGACTGCCGTGTGACGTCCCGGCGCGGTCGGGTCGAAGTCCTGGAGGATCCGCGCGAGTTCCGGGTTGTCGACCTGCGCCGCGGCGATGGCGGCCGGCGCCCAGCGGCGCTTTCGGGCGCCGGCCTCCGGCCATTTCCCGGCCACTTCCGCGACGTGGAGCGGGAAGACCGACACCACGCAGGGCACCCGGGCACCCTTCCGTCCGGTGCGTTTGACGTAGGAATAGAGACCTGCCGAGATCTCGGCGATCTCGCCCCGCGCGCCGGCCTCCTCCCAGGCCTCGAGAGCGGCCGATTCGGCCGGAGTTGCGCCGTTTTCGGGCCAGCCCTTGGGAATGCCCCAGCGGCGGGATTTCCTGCCGGTGACGAGCAGGATCTCGAGGCCGCTGTCGCCCATGCGCCAGGGCAGGGCGCCGAACTGCGTGCGCACGTCGTGCTTGGCCGCGCGACCGAGGCGAAGGGGGCGCTGTCTGAAGCTGGCGAGCGTCACGGGGAGCCGGATCCTGACCGGTGGCGGTGTGGCGCGACGCTAGCATGCGTCTTTCGGGGGTGCCAGCGGTCACGGTGCTTGACCGGCGGGCCCCGGCCGTTACTTCAGCGAGGACAGGAGGTGTCCGATGAAGTCCCTGATCCCGGCCGTTCTTTCCGCCGCCCTCGCCGCTGCGCCGGTCACCGCGGCGCAGTCGTTCTCGTTTCCGTCGATCGACGGCGGGACGCTGTCGCTCGACGACTGGCTGGGTCGGCCGGTGCTGGTGGTCAACACCGCCTCGCTCTGCGGGTTCACGCCTCAGTACGAGGGGCTGCAGGCGCTCTACGACCGCTACCGGGAGCGGGGGCTCGTGGTGGTTGCCGTGCCCTCTGACGACTTCCAGCAGGAACTCGACAGCGCGGGCGAGGTGAAGGAATTCTGCGAGGTGACCTTCGGGCTCGACCTTCCGATGACGGACATCACGGCCGTCCGCGGCACCGGGGCGCATCCGTTCTTCCGCTGGCTGAAAGACGACCACGGCTTCGCGCCGGGCTGGAACTTCAACAAGGTGCTTATCGGGCCGGACGGCGGGTTCGTGACGGCCTGGGGGTCGGTCACGAAGCCCGGATCGCAGGCGATCGCGGGCGAGATCGAGGCGCTCCTGCCGGAATGACGGCGCCGCGCTTCATCGGCTCGGAAATCTATCGTGGATCGAGTTACGGAGCCTGGCACCCCCTGAGAATCCCGAGGGTGTCGACGGTGATGGACCTCTCGCGGGCGTTGGGCTGGTTTCGCGAGGGCCAGTATCTCACCAGTCCGCGCGCGAAACCGGCGGCGCTCGAAGGGTGGCACACGCCGGATTATGTCGCCGCGCTTCAGGCCGCGGAGGACGCGGGCGGGGTGGCGGACCCGGTGCGCGCGCGGCACGGGCTTGGAACCGTCTCCAATCCGGTCTTTCCCGAGATGTTCCGCAGGCCCGCAACGTCTGTGGGCGGGACGCTTCTCGCGGGGGAGCTCCTGCGTGACGGCGGCATCG
>CAZPOK010000256.1:0-4686 GCA_964587905.1 uncultured Rhodobacterales bacterium
GGCGGTGCATCCGTTCTGTTCGGGCGGCGGGCTCGACGTGCGGATCACCACGCGCACCAACCCGCGCGACCCGTTCAACTGCTTCTATTCGACGATCCACGAATGCGGGCACGCGGCCTACGAACAGGGCGTCGACCGGTCGTACCTGCTGACGCCCATCGGGCGGGGGTGCTCGATGGGCGTCCACGAAAGCCAGAGCCGGATCTACGAGAACCAGCTCGGCCGCTCGCGCGCCTTCACGAGCTATCTCTACAACCGGATGCTGGCCACCTTCGACGACTTCGGCGTGCCCGACGCCGAGACCTTCTACCGGATCGTGAACCGGGTGCGGCCGGGCTACATCCGGACCGAGGCCGACGAGGTTCATTACAACCTCCACATCCTGATGCGCTTCGATCTCGAACGCGGGCTGATCGAGGGGCTGCTTGACGTGGCCGACCTGCCGGAGGCGTGGGACGCCCGCTTCGAGATGGATTTCGGCGTCGCGGTCGACAAGCCGTCGAACGGCGTCCTGCAGGACGTGCACTGGTCCGCGGGTCTCTTCGGCTATTTCCCGACATACACGCTCGGCAATGTCTACGCGGGCTGTCTGAACGAGGCGATGCGCGTCGCGATCCCGGACCTCGACGCGCAGCTCATTGAGGGCGACACGACGGCCGCCGCAAACTGGCTGCGCGAGACCGTCCAGCGTTTCGGGGCGCTTCGCACGCCACGCGGAACGATCGCCCGCGCGACGGGCGCCGAGCCGACGGTCGGACCGCTCCTGGCGTATCTCGAGGCGAAGTTCGGCGCGCTCTACCGCGTATAGACGCGAGGGGGCCGTCTGCCCCCTCGCGCTCCCCCGAGGATATTTCCGGACAGATGGAGGCAGGGGCCGGAGACTCGGCCGGGAGGGCTTGCCGCGCCTTGCGCCGCAGGGGCCTAGCGATTGAGGCTGTCGAAGGTCTTGCCGTTCTTGATGAGATCGGAGAGCAGATCCGCCGGCCGCCACAGCGCGGGATCCTCGTCGACGAGCTTCTTGAGGTCTTCGCGGATCATCAGCAATCCCTCGCGGTCCGCCCATTGCATCGGCCCGCCGATCCAGCGCGGAAAGGCGAAGCCGTGGACCATCGCGACGTCGATGTCGGACGGCCGCTGCGCCACCCCCTCCTCGAGCAGGCGAGCGCCTTCGTTCACCATCGCGAGCAGGCAGCGGCGGGCGATCTCGTCCGGGCCGAAGCGCCGCGGCGCGATGTTCTTCCGCTTGCGTTCGAGCGCGATCAGCCGCGTGACCTCCGGGTCCTCCGCGCCCACGCGGCTGCCCTGCCGGTAGAGGTAGTAGCCGCGCCCGTTCTTCTGGCCGTAGCGTCCCGCCTCGCACAGCAGGTCGCCGATGGCGACGTATCGGTCGCCTGGGTCGCGCGTCGGCGCGAGGCGCCTGCGCCACTCCCAGGAGATGTCGAGCCCCGCGAGATCAGCCGCCTGGAAAGGTCCGAGCGGGAAGCCGAAAGCCCGCATGGCCGCGTCGACCTCGGCCACCGACGCCCCGTCCTCGAGAAGCTCGTCGGCCGCCTTGCGGTAGGCGAGCAGCATCCGGTTGGCCACGAAGCCGTGGCTGACCTCGGCGCGGATCGGAATCTTGCCGAGAGACTTCGCCAGCGACAGCGCGCTGGCCACGACGTCGGGCGCGGTTTCGGCGCCCACCACGATCTCGATCAGGCGCATCACATGCGCGGGCGAGAAGAAGTGCAGCCCGATCACGTTCGCGGGCCGCTTCGTGCCGGCGGCCAGCAGGTCGACATCGATGTAGGAGGTGGTCGTCGCGATGATCGCGCCGGGGGCGAGCACCCGGTCCAGGGTCGAGAAGACGGCCTTCTTCGTGGCGATGTCCTCGTCGACGGCCTCGATCGCCAGTTCGCAGTCGGAAAGATCGTCATAGCCCAGCGCGCCCGAGAACCGGTCGAGCCGCCGGTCCCGGTCGGCGGCGCTGAGGCGCCCGCGCCTCACGCCTGCCTCCATCCCGTCGACGACCCGTGCCACGGCGTCCTCGAGCGCGCCCTCGTCGCGCTCGAGAAGACGCACCTCGAACCCGCCGTTGAGGAGCGCGAGCGCGATCCCGGTCCCCATCGTTCCGCCGCCGACGACGCCGACGCGCCCGATCTTGTAGGGCGCGACGTCTTCGAGGCCGGGAAACCGCGGGGCGCGGCGCTCCGCGAAGAACATGTGGCGCAAAGCGGCAGACTGACCGGAGGACACCAGGTCGTCGAAGGCGGCGCGCTCGTAGGCCATTCCGACGTCGAACGGCATCAGAAGCGCCGCCTCGACGCAATCGATCACCCGTTTCGGCGCCTCCAGCGGCGACGCGGCGAGATCCTTTCGCCGCGTCGCGACGGCGGCCATGTAGCCCGAGGGGTCGGCGAAGCCCGCGGTCGCCTCGCAGGTCGGGCGCGGGCCGAGATCCTCCTCCTCGAGCGACTCGGCGAAGGCGAGCGCCGCGCCTTCGAGATCGCCTTCCACCACCCCGTCGAGAAGGCCCGCCTCGGCCGCCTCGTCGGCCGAGATCGACCGGCCGTGGATCATCAGGTCGAGCGCGAACGCCGCGCCGGCGAGACGCGGCGCCCGCTGGGTCCCGCCCGCCCCCGGAACGATGCCGAGCGTGACTTCGGGCAGACCGACCCTGGCCTCCTCGGAGGCCAGCCGGTAGTGGCAGGCAAGCGCAAGCTCCAGACCGCCGCCCAGCGCGTTTCCATGAATCGCGGCGACGACGGGTTTGGGGGAGGATTCGACCGTCGCGCAGACCTCGGGCAGCCATGGATCCTCGGGCGGCTTGCCGAATTCGGCGATGTCGGCGCCGGCGGGAAACGTCCGGCCGGACGCCATGATCACGATCGCATCCACCTCGTCGGCGAGCGCCCGGCCGACACCGTCGACCAGCGCCTTCCTGACCGGACGCGACAGAGCGTTGACGGGGGGATTGTCTATCGTCAGGACCGCGACGCGATCCTCGACCCGGTAGTGCACCTGTCCGCTCATCACGCCCCCCGATGCGTGCCGCCTTGCCTCGACAACCTTGTAGCCGAGGTGAGCGGCGCGGCGCCAGAGGTTAGGCGAACTCTGCAGCGCGCGGCGTCTCCGGGCGACCAGGGCGCGACCGGTTCAGATCGTCTTTGCGCAGGAGAGCATCGCGCGCGCGTCCGGGGCCTTACCTCAGACCGCGCATTTGCGGCAGAACGGCGTCGCCGGCAGCACGTCCAGGCGTTCCTCGGAGATCCTTTCGCCGCACTTCACGCAGAACCCGTAGCTTCCGTCCTCGATTCGGGCCAGCGCAGCGCGGATCACGTCGATCTCTGCCAGTCCAGACTGCCCCATGCCTTCCAGCACCTCGTCCTCTTCCCGCTCGGTGGCCAGTTCCTCCCAGTCCTTCGACTGATGGGAATCAAGCTCCTCCTCGATGCCGTGAAGACGCGCTTCGAGTTCGGCGAGCCGCGCGCGCAGGCCGGTCTCTCTGTCCCTCAGTTCCTTCATCCGAACCTCCCCTTGATGATGCGCGAGATTACCCTTCCGAACGGACGGGGTTCCTTGATGCACGTCAACAGGGGCGGCCCCGGTGGCTCAGATCGGGACGTTTTCCCAGAAGTCTTCGGGGTCGTCGTCGGAGGAAAGCTCCGGCGCTGCCTCTGGGCGCGCCCGCCGCGACAGCCGGTCGCGAATCTTGACCTTCATCGCCTCCGCGAGTTCCGGCTTCGCCAGCGCCTCGTCGATCATGGCGCCGATGTCATCCATCATCGGGTCGATGGTCGAGATGTCCTTCAAGATCGCCTCCCTGAGGAAAGACCCTTGAGAAGATCCTAACATGGCGATGACCCGGGCGCGACGCACCGGGCGGGAAGAGGACGTAATTTTCCCGTGAACGCCGGGCAGCGCCGCGCCCTTGGGCGCTTGGGCGCCGCCTGCCCGATATCGCGGCACTCAGCGCGGGCAGTACTGGTTGTAGAGCGCCTCGATCACAGGCGTTATGCGGGTGTCGGCAAGGCGGTAGCGCATCACCCGACCCTCCCTCGTCGCGGCGACGAGTCCTTCCGCCCGAAGACGGGCGAGCTGCTGGCTGACATAGGCCTGACCGAGGTCGAGCGCATCCTCGAGTTCGCCAACGCTCTTCTCGCGCTCGACGAGTTGGCATAGAATCAGCAGGCGCGACGGGTTGGAAAGGGCCCGCAGCATCCCTGCAGCTTCTTCCGCGGCGAGAGCCATGCGCTCCTGCGAAATCTCAGTTTCCACCGGTTTCATCCCTTATCATCCCGGATTTTACATGGCAACATTGCAATGTTTAAGTTTCCCCCTATTATGTAGAACAACTCGGTCAATGGAGGAACCCATGAAACCGCACGTCAAGGCTTTCTTCGACGACGCCACGAATACGGTGTCCTATGTCGTTCGCGACCCGAACGGGCGTTCGGCGGCCATAATCGACAGCGTGCTCGACTTCGACTACTCGAGCGGGCGCACGGATACCTCCTCGGCCGACGCGATCATCGACCACGTGAGGTCCGAGGGATTGAACGTGGAATGGGTGCTCGAAACCCACGTCCACGCCGACCACTTGTCCGCCGCGCCCTATCTCCAGGAGAAGCTGGGGGGCAAGATCGGCATCGGCGAGAAGATCATGGTCGTGCAGGACACCTTCGGCAAGGTCTTCAACGAAGGCAC
>CAZPOK010000257.1:0-4675 GCA_964587905.1 uncultured Rhodobacterales bacterium
AGCGCAGGATGTTGCGCTTGGCGCCGTAGTCGATCGCGACGACGCGGCGGCCGGGTTCCGTGCGGCGGGTGTAGCCCTCGGGCCAGGCCCACCGCATCTCGTCCCAGCGGTAGCTCTGTGCGCAGGTGACGCCCTTGGCGAGGTCGAGGCCGACGAGGCCGGGGAACGCCCGGGCCTTCGCGACGAGCGCCTCGATGTCGAAGTTGCCCCCGGGGTCGTGGGCGAGCGCGACATGCGGCGCGCCCTGCTGGCGGATCGCGCGGGTCAGACGGCGGGTGTCGACGCCGCCGATCCCGATCCGCCCGCGGCGGGCGAGCCAGTTGGTCAGGTGTTCCGCCGCCCGCCAGTTCGACGGTTCGGTGGGATCCCACTTCACGATCATGCCTTCGGCGACCGGATCGGCGGTTTCGTCGTCGTCGGGATTGACGCCGACGTTTCCGACATGGGGAAAGGTGAAGGTGACGATCTGGCCGGCATAGGAGGGGTCGGTCATGATCTCCTGGTAGCCGGTCATCGCCGTATTGAAGCAAAGTTCCGCCGTCGTCTCACCGGTGGCGCCGAAGCCGGTCCCGTAGAATATCGTGCCGTCGGCAAGGGCCAGACAGGCCGTCGGTTTCCTGACCGTGGCAAGGGTGGGCATGGCGCGACTCCCCGATAAATCCTCGGGAAACTAGTGTCGGGAGGGAGCGCCGTCAAGCGAGGCGGATCTTTATTTCATATAATGAAATCAACTTTTTAGGCAGAAAGGGAACAGTTGCCCACGGTCCGCGATTTGGATAGTCTCAGCAACCGGACCCAAGGGGATGAGGCCGAAGACCGATGGATATGCGCGAACGCGTCAACACCGCCCTCAAAGAGGCAATGAAAGCGAAGGATGCCGACAGGCTCTCGACGCTCCGCCTGATCAACGCCGCGATCAAGGACCGCGACATCGCGGTGCGCGGCGAGGGGCGCGAGGAAGGAGTGTCGGATGCCGACGTGCTCCAGATCCTCGGCAGGATGGTCAAGCAGCGCCAGGAAAGCGCGCGGGCCTACGAAGAGGGCGGGCGGCTGGAACTGGCCGAGAAGGAACGTGAGGAAATCGGCGTCATCGAGGAGTTCCTGCCGCGGCAGTTGTCGGAACAGGAAGTCGATGGCGCGATCGACAAGGCCATAGCCTCGACCGGGGCGGAGGGGATCCGCGACATGGGCAAGGTGATGGGCGAGTTGAAATCGCGCTACACCGGGCGGATGGACTTCGGGTCCGTCGGATCGATGGTGAAGGAGCGGCTCGCCTCCTGAGCCGGGAAGCCGGCGGATGGAGGCCGCTTGGGCCAGACATCCTGCCCGGATGGCTTGGGCGGGAACGGCCAGGCGGCCTCGGGGGTTGTCCTTCGCAATGCGAAAGGAGAACCCGATGCCGGCACAATCGAAGGCACAACAGATGGCCGCAGGGGCGGCGCTTGCGGCGAAGCGCGGCGAGAAGAAAGTCTCGGAGCTCAAGGGCGCGTCTAAGGACATGTACGACTCGATGAGCGAGGAGCAGCTCGAAGACTTCGCCTCCACCGAGCGCGAGGATCTTCCCGAGAAGACGGACGATTGAGCCGCCTGATCGTTTTCGACGACAGGATCGGAGACGGCTGCTAACATTTCCTCCGCGATCACGGGGGGAAGGGCATGACCGTCTACAGAAGTCCCATGGGCAACGTCGAGCTGCGCGACATCTCGATCACGGAGCGTGTCTTCGAGGGTCTGGTGCAGCGTGCCGACGAAGTCGTCCTGATCGACGGACCGACGGGGCGACGCATCACGGCGCGCGCGCTCATGGATGCGATCAGGTCCCTCGCAGGCGGTCTCGCCGCGCGCGGCTTCGGCGCGGGGGCGACCGTGGCCGTCATGGCGCCGAATGTGCCCGAGTTCGCGACCGTCCTGCACGCCGTGGCTTGGGCGGGCGGGACGATCACAACCGTCAACCCGACCTATACGGCACCCGAGCTGCATCATCAGCTGACGGCGTCGGGCGCCACCCTGCTCGTCACGAGTCCGCAGATGATGGAGACCGCCGTTGCCGGAGCCGAAGGCACGCGCGTGACGACGATCGTCGTGATGGGCGAGGCGGAGGGGGCGGAGCCGCTCGCGTCGTTCATGGGCCCGCCGATCGAGAACCAGGTGCCCGTCGACCTCGACACGCATGTCCTTCTGCTGCCCTATTCCTCGGGGACGACCGGGTTGCCGAAGGGCGTGATGCTGAGTCACCGGAACCTGGTGGCCAATGTCGATCAGATTCTCGCCGTGGCCGATCTCGATCCGGGCGAGATGACACCGGCGTTCCTGCCGTTCTTCCACATCTACGGGCTCGAGATCTTCCTGAACGCCTACCTCGCCGCCGGGGCGGGGCTCGTGACGCTTCCGCGCTTCGATCTGGAACTGTTCCTGCAGTTGACGCAGGAGCACCGGGCGAAGCGGCTTTGGATCGTGCCGCCGGTCGCGATCGCGCTCGCCAAGCATCCCATGGTGGATCAGTTCGACCTGTCGTCGGTCGCGCAGGTCAACTCGGCGGCGGCGCCTCTCGGGGCCGATCTGGGCGAGGCGGTCAGCGCGCGGATCGGCTGCGCGGCAACGCAGGCCTACGGGATGACGGAGATGAGCCCCGCGAGCCACGTGATGCCGCCACGAGCGCCCCGGCCGGGATCGGTCGGCGTGACGGTGCCGGGAACCGAATGCCGCATCGTCGATCCCGACACGGGCGAGAACCTCGGCCCGGGCGGGGAGGGCGAGCTTCTCGTGCGGGGTCCGCAGGTGATGATGGGCTACCTCGACAACCCGGAGGCCACCGCGGCCTGTCTGGACGCCGAAGGCTGGCTGCGCACTGGCGACATCGCGACATTCGATGCCGACGGTTACCTGTTCATCCGCGACCGCCTGAAGGAACTCATCAAGGTCAAGGGATTCCAGGTCGCCCCGGCGGAACTGGAGGCGGTACTGGTGTCGCACCCGCAGGTTGCCGACGCCGCGGTCGTCGGGGTGCCGGACGAGGCGGCGGGCGAGATCCCCATGGCCTTTCTCGTGGCGGCGGGAGACGAGTGCCTGACGCTGGAGGAGGTGACGGCGTGGTTCGAGGGCAAGCTCGCCCACTACAAACGCGTGGGCCGGATAGCCTACGTCGACGCGATTCCGAAGTCGGCCTCGGGCAAGATCCTGCGGCGGGTTCTGCGGGAGCCTCCGGCGACGGCGGCGTGAGGATCAGCGAAGATCGGCGAGGACGCGGGTCAGTTCGTCGTGGAGCGCCACGCGTTCGTCGGGCGAGAGGAACTTGCCGATCTCGACCTCCCGGTCGGAGCCCTTCAGCGTAAGATACTTCTCGACCGGGCCGCCCTTGTTGCGCAGGTGGACGCTGACCCAGTAGGGGTTCGCTTCCCACTCGAGCGGGGTGCGGCGCGGCGCGACATGGGCGAGGCGGAGCCGGTCGGGCCAGATCGCGAGTTCCTCGTGGAGCGAACGGTGCTCACGGTTGCGCATGATCGCGAACCAGACGCCGGCGATCGTGGCGAGGAAGAACATCAGCAGCACCCAGGTCACGGGCGAGCCGATCATCATCACGAGCGGCAGCGCGAGCATCGCGGCGGTTACGGCAATGAAGGTTACGAAGCCCTGAGCCGTCATCGACTGATGCGGCCAGAGGGTGAGGCGGGCGACGGGGCCGTCCGCTGCGGGCGTTTTGTCTCGGGTCCAGTGGTAGGGCATCGTGGGCGGTCCGTCTTCTGCCGCAAATATAGCGCACCGCGACGGAGATGGAACGCGTCCGGCGCGCTTTCCGCGCGGGCGGCCTCGTTGAACGCATGCTGGATCCGGGATGACGACTTGCGGCCCACAAAGGTAGACGGGACATGGACTGCACGGATCGAGCGGACGCTCCGACAGCGACTGCCCCAGCCACCAGTTTCGGCCGCGACGGGCGCACAATGGGCCGTCGCGCTGCGTGGCGGCGTTCGACGGCTCTGACTGCTGGTGAAGGGGGGGCGCTCAAGACCGCATTCTCCCATCGAAGGCCCCGCTCAGATCTCGGCGATGAACACCCTGACGAGAAACCGCAGCTAGAGCCGCATGTGCCGGACCCGCGCACCCCACTCGATCGCGGCCGCCTGGAGACGGTCGAGCCTGAGTTCGTAGCGCATCTCTTCCAGCAGCCGGAGCTCCGTCTCGCGGATCGTCCCGTCGGCCGCCGCAATATCGCAGGCGAGCGCGTAGGCCGTTTCCCAGAGCCGCTCGGGCAGGTTCTCGCGCACCAGCCCGAAGAGCGCGTCAAGCCCCTCCTCCTCGCCAAAGAGGTCGCCCACGGTCTGCGACATGAGCCGGATGCGGTCGACGTCGTAGTTCGCGAAGACGGGCAGGTGGTTCACGGTGCGCTCGATCGCGACAAGCTCCGAGGTGCGCACCTGCTCGTCGGACAGCGAGACGGCGATCATGATCGCGACGAGGCAGTCCTCGGGGGTCAGGGAATGAGGAAGTTCTGGCATACGGCACCTGCGGATTTGCTGCGGTGCAGATTATTGACGGGGCGAGGCACGTTCAATAGGTAGCGGAGCCTGCCGGGCGAATGGCCCCGCAAGATGGAACCCGCACCCATGTCCGATCCCAGAGACGCCGCGATGACCTCGAAAGCCTGGCCCTTCGAAGAGGCGCGGCGGGTGCTGAA
>CAZPOK010000258.1:0-4661 GCA_964587905.1 uncultured Rhodobacterales bacterium
TGCGTGAGCGGCGTGATGAAGCCGATCTTCTGGCCCGTCTCCTCGATCCGGACGTAGCGGGCCGGGCCGCCAGAGCGTTCGGCGAGATCGACGAGGCTGAAGCGGGAGGCCAGGCGGGCGCGGAGATCCTTGAGCGACCAGTACTGGTCGAGCCGGTCCTCGTTGCCGAGGTCGCCCATCGGCATGACCTCGATGAAGGTCAGATCCATGTCGCGGGCGGCGCACCAATCCTGGAGATCGAACAACTCGTCCTCGTTGAAGCCCTTGAGGGCGACGGCGTTGACCTTGACGCGGAGGCCGGCCTTCTGCGCGGCGTCGATCCCGTTCAGGACCTGAGGCAGGCGGCCCCAGCGGGTGATGTCGGCGAACTTCTTCTCGTCGAGTGTGTCGAGCGAGACGTTCACGCGGCGAACACCGGCCGCGTAGAGGTCATCGGCGAAGCGCGCGAGCTGACTGCCGTTCGTCGTCAGTGTCAGTTCCTTGAGCGCACCCGCCTCGAGGTGCCGGCTCATTCCCCGGAAGAAGGTCATGATGTCGCGCCGGACGAGCGGCTCGCCGCCCGTGATCCTGAGCTTCTCCACCCCCATCGCGACGAAGGCCGAACACATCCGGTCGAGCTCTTCGAGCGTCAGAAGTTCCTTCTTCGGCAGGAAGGTCATGTTTTCCGACATGCAGTAGACGCAGCGGAAATCGCAGCGGTCCGTCACCGACACCCGCAGGTAGGTGATCGCACGCTGAAAGGGATCGACAAGCGGCTCGGTCATGGTGAGAACCTATGAACGGAGGCGATCCGGCGCAAGCGGGATCGGAGACCGGGAGGAGCGATGAATCCGCGCGCGATCGAGCAGCCGGGAAAATGGGAGGATCTGCGCGCGGCGTTCCGATGGCGGATCCCGCCGGATTTCACCATCGCCAAGGCCTGTTGCGATGTCTGGGCGGCGGCGGAGCCGGACCGCGACGCAATCATCCATATCGGCGAAGCGGGCGTTCGGTACTGGACCTATGGGGATCTCAAGCGCGCCTCGGACCGGTTTGCCAACGCGCTCCGGGCGCGGGGGGTAGGGAAGGGCGACCGGGTGGCGATCCTGCTGCCGCAATGCCCCGAGGCGATGATCGCGCATTTCGCGGCGATGAAGCTCGGGGCAATCGTCCTGCCGCTCTTCACTCTGTTCGGATCGGATGCGCTGGCGTTCCGGCTGTCGGACAGCGGCGCGAAGGCGGTGGTGACGGATGCCGAGAACCTCGAGAAGGTTCTGGCCCTGAGGCCGGCGCTGCCGGACCTTGCGGAGGTGTATTCGACAGGTGCGGCGTCGTCGGCGGCGAGAGGATTCTGGGCCCAGATCGAGGCCGCGTCCGATATCCTGGCGCCGGTGCCCGTCGGGTCCGAGGATCCGGCGATCCTGATCTACACCTCGGGCACGACCGGCGGGCCCAAAGGCGCGCTGCACGCGCACCGATTCCTGATCGGGCACCTGCCGTCCGTGGAACTTCAGCATGAATTCCTGCCGCAGCCGGGCGACGTCGGCTGGACGCCGGCGGACTGGGCGTGGATCGGGGGTCTCATGGATCTCGCGATGCCGTGCCTCTACCACGGTGTGCCGCTCGTCTCGCACCGGATGCGGAAGTTCGACCCCGACGCGGCGTTCCACCTGATCCGCGAGCACCGGGTGCGCAACCTGTTCCTGCCGCCGACCGCGCTGAAGCTGATGCGGCAGGCGCGGGTGCCCGATGAGGTGACCATCCGCTCGGTGGGCTCCGGGGGCGAGAGCCTGGGCGCGGACCTGCACGCCTGGGGGCGCGAGGTGCTGAACGCGCCGATCAACGAGATCTACGGCCAGACCGAGTGCAACCTCGTCATCTCCACCTGCCACCGGGCCATGGACCTGAAACCCGGATCGATGGGCCTTGCGGTGCCGGGGCACGAGGTGGCGATCATCGACGGTCGGGGGGCCGAGATGCCGCCCGGCGAGACGGGAGAGATCGCCGTGCGGAGGCCCGATCCGGTGATGTTTCTCGGCTACTGGAACCAGCCGGAGAAGACGGCGGAGAAGTTCGTGGGCGACTGGCTCAGGACCGGCGACCTGGGGGTGCGGGACGAGGCAGGCTATTTCACCTACGTCTCGCGGGACGACGACGTGATCACATCGGCCGGCTACCGGATCGGGCCCACGGAGATCGAGAATTGCCTGACGGGGCATCCCGACGTCGTCATGGCCGCGGCGGTCGGTGTGCCGGATCCGGTGCGCACGGAGGTCGTCAAGGCCTTCGTCGTGCTGCGCGAGGGCGCGGCGCGGGATGGGTTGGCCGAGGCGCTGGTCGCGCGGGTGCGCGAGAAGGTGAGCCCGCACGTCGCGCCACGCGCGGTGGAGTTCGTCGAGAGCCTCCCCATGACGGCGACCGGCAAGATCGTGCGGCGGGAGTTGAGGGACCGGCAGTAGGGGGCGCTGCCCCCTCTGCGCCTTTGGCGCATTCACCCCCGGGATATTTGCGGACAGATGGAGGCGAAGGGCTACCCGCGAAGGTACTTCGCTGCTTCGCTGCTTCGCGGCGGGCGAAGGGCTTCATCCGGTCGCCATGGGCCGCGAGGAACGCCCGGACGCGGTCGGGATCGCGCTTCGACAGGTCGCGGAGCCACCAGGCCACGGCCTTCTGGATGAACCACTCGCGGTCATCGACGTAGGACGCGGCCCAGCCGAGCACCTGCTCCCGGATCGCGAGGTCGTCGGGCTTGGGATGGGTAAGGCGCGTCCATGGCAGGGTCATCACGAGCGCGGCGCGGCGGGTCCACATGTGGTCGCTCACCGTCCAGCGGTCGACCTCGTCGAGGCGGGCGGGACGCCACGCGAGCCGCTTCTGCCCGGCGATGGAGGCGTGGTCGGCGATGGCCCAGGCGTCGAAGTCGGGCACCCATGAGGCGACGAGCCGCCAGGCCGGTGCGTCGTCGGGGCGGATGCGGGCCTGCGTGAGGAGTTTCGCGGCCGCGATGCGGGCCTCGTGAACGTTCGTCCGCCACAGACCGTCGGCGAGCGCCAGGCGGTCGTCGAGGGAGAGCGCCGCCCGCCAGGCTTTCGCCAGCACGTCGATCTCGGGATTGGCGACCCCGAGATAGGGCCGCGCCACCTTGTGAAAGGCGGCCATCTCTCCGGCCTTCCGAGGGTCGGCCCTGGCTGCGAGATCCGCCAGCGCCTCCTCGGCGGTCATTCCACCGTCACGGATTTCGCGAGGTTCCGCGGCTGGTCGACGTCGGTCCCCTTCGCCACCGCGGCGTGGTAGGCGAGAAGCTGCGCCGGGACCGCGTACAGGATCGGCGCAAGGAAATCCGGAAGCGTCGGCATGACCACCGTCGCCCACGTCCCCTCCGATGCGATCTCCGCGCCGGCCTTGTCCGTCATCAGGATGACCCGTCCGGCCCGGGCCATGACCTCCTGCATGTTCGATACGGTCTTGTCGAAGAGCGCGTCGTGCGGGGCGAAGACCACGACGGGCATCGTGGCGTCGATCAGCGCGATCGGCCCGTGCTTGAGTTCGCCGCTGGCGTAGCCTTCGGCGTGGATGTAGCTGATTTCCTTCAGTTTCAGCGCGCCCTCCAGGGCAAGCGGATACATCGCGCCGCGCCCGAGGAAGAGCGCGTTGTCGACCTCTGAGAGATCGTTCGCGAGCGCCCGGATCTCCTCGTCGGTCGTCAGCGCCTGCGCCATCTGGCCCGGCAGGGTGCGCAGCGCCGAGATCATCCGGCCGAGCGCGGCCTCGCCCATCCGACCGCGGTCCGCCGCTGCCTTGAGGGCGAGGATGGCCAGGACGGTCAGCTGACAGGTAAACGCCTTCGTCGAGGCCACGCCGATCTCGGGGCCGGCGAGGATTGGCAGGGCAAGATCGCTGCCGCGCGCGATGGAGCTTTCCTTGACGTTCACGACGGCGAGCGTCATCGCCTTCTGTTCGCAGTAGCGCAGCGCGGCCAGCGTGTCGGCGGTCTCGCCCGACTGCGACACGAAGACGGCAAGCGTGTTCGGGCCGATCACCGGCTCGCGGTAGCGGAATTCCGAGGCGATATCGACCTCGACGGGCAGCCCGGCGACCCGCTCGAACCAGTAGCGCGCGGTCAGGCAGGCGTAGAACGCCGTGCCGCAGGCGACCATCACGATCCGGTCGAACCGGGAGAAGTCGAGATCGCCCTCGGGAATGCGGACGTCATCCCGTTCGGCGGGCACGTAGTGGGCGATGGCTTCGGAGACCACCGTCGGCTGCTCGGCGATCTCCTTGGCCATGAAATGCTTGTGGCCCGCCTTGTCGGCCTGCGCGGTGTCGATCTGGATCGTGCGCACGGGCCGGTTCGCCCGGTTGCCCTTGGCGTCCAGGACATCGACGCCCGTGCGGGTCAGGATGGCCCGGTCGCCTTCCTCGAGGTATGTGACGCGGTCGGTCAGAGGCGCGAGCGCGATGGCGTCCGATCCGAGAAACATCTCGCCGTCGCCGTGGCCGATGGCGAGCGGAGAGCCCTTGCGGGCGGCGATGATCAGATTGTCCTCCCCGTCGAACAGGAACGCGAGCGCGAAGGCGCCTTCGAGCCGGGCGATTGTCTGCTCGGCCGCGTCCCGTGGCGCGAGGCCCTGATCGACGAAGGACCGGGCGAGGAGGGCGACGGTTTCGGTGTCGGTCTCCGT
>CAZPOK010000259.1:0-4546 GCA_964587905.1 uncultured Rhodobacterales bacterium
CGCAGACTAAGTTCATCATCATGGACGAACCGACCAGTGCTGTAGACCCTGCGGCGGAGTTGGAGCTCTTCGACACCCTGCGCGATCGCATCGGCGACCGCGGCGCGCTGATCATCAGCCACCGCCTCTCCACGGTGCGGAACGTCGACTACACCTATGTTCTCGACCGGGGCCGGATCGTCGAGCATGGACATCATGACGATCTCGTTCGTGCAGGGGGGCGCTATGCCGATCTCTTCGGGCGCCAGGCGGCCTACTTCCGAGACTGAGCCCGCCCAGGACCGGGTCCGGTCTGACGGACGTCGGCGCCTCCCGGACAGAGTCAGGGGGGTGAGAGACAGAGGGATCTTCTTCGTCGCCTCGCGACGTCCGGGAATGGCCGGTTGCTTCGGAATCGGGTGTGCGCTTCCTGGCCTTGCCACAGTCTGCCAGATCAAGCCGGAGGCGGCAGTTTCTTCAGACTTTCCCTTCCTGTATTTGGTAAGGGCAACAGAAGGAAAGCGTTTTCGTGATGCCGAGGCTCCTGATGCTCACGGGATCAAGTCAGCTTGCGCAACGCGTGGCGCGGGTCGTGAACGCGGCATTTCCTCGGACCACCTTTCTGATCGACGCCGGAGAGCCGCGTCTTTCGCTCCTGCGCAAGCGCATCGCCCGCAATGGATTGACACGTGCGGCCGGGCAGGTCGCCTTCCGTTTTGTCCTCGCACGGATTGCGTGTCGAGAAAGGCAACGGCTCGATGCGCTATGGCGGGCCGCGGAGCACCCGGAGGCACCGCTGGATGAGGCCAGAGTTCACCGCGTGGAGACGGTCAATTCCGAGCCGGCGTGGCGCATTATTGCGGCATCGGCGCCGGACGCGGTCGTCGTCTTTTCGACACGAAGGCTCTCCAGAGAAACGATTGCAGCCTGCAATGCACCGATCCTGAACCTGCACCCTGGAATCACGCCAGGATACCGAGGCGTTCATACCGGGTACTGGGCGCTCCGTCGCAATGATCCCGGGAATTTTGGCACGACCATCCATCTCATCGACGATGGACTCGACACCGGGCCGGTCGTCGAACAGATTTTCTGCCGCCCTCGGGGCAACATCGCGCTTTATCCAACCGTTCTGACGATCGCCGGTCTTCCGGCACTCCTGAATGCGGCAGCCCTTGCGCTCGATGGGGCACTCGAGGCACGGCCGACCGGTCCCGCGGAGGCGATCTGCCTCGAACCCACCCTCTGGAGCTACGTTGCCGGGGGTCTTGCGGGGGGCCATTGGTAGGCGGGACACTTGCTGGCCGTCGGAGCGTTGCGCTAGCCTGTGCCATCCGCGCGGAGGAGTGAGAATGACATGTCCGACGACTTGGACTCACGACAATCCCGCAGAGAGCCGACCGCAGCGTCGACCGCCGATGAAGACGCCGCGATCTGGGAGGCGGTCGGCAGATCCTGGGTGGCGTCCGGGCGGCAACGGATCTGGCGGAGGCACAGCGACCACATCACTGGCGATCTGCTGTGCCGATGGTTGCGGCCGGGATCTGGTGCGTCGCTGAAGACCGATCTCTTTGACGAGGCTTTGAGCGATGGCCTCTACGAGATCATGAGTGCGTATTCACACACCGTCCACGGCATTGACCTGTCGGTCGCCACGGCCCGAGCGGCCCGGACGCGTCACCCCGGGATGGCGGTTCGTGTCGCGGATATCAGGGATCTCCCCTATCCCGACGAGACGTTCGAAACCGTGATCTCGCTGTCGACGCTCGACCATTTCGACAGCACGCGTGACATAGAGCGCTCGCTCGGTGAAATCCGCCGTGTTACCGCGCCCCGCGGAAGGCTTGTCCTGTCGCTCGACAACCCGCTCAATCCGAAGATCGCGCTGCGTGCTCGGCTGAACGAGAGGCTGATGCGCAAGACCGGTCTGGTGCCCTACCACTGCGGCGTGACACTCCGACCAGCGGCGATGCGGGAGGCGGTGGAGCGCGCAGGCTACCGGGTGCTCGAGAGGACGGCGATCGTGCACTGCCCACGGGTCAGCGCGGTCTGGCTCGGCGGGCTGATCGAGCGAGCGTCCCTGCCGGGTCTCGCACCTGCATTTCTCGCGGCGCTGCATCCTTTCGAGTTGCTGGAACGCCTGCCGACGCGGTACCTCACCGGGCACTTTTCTGCTCTGCTCGCAGAAGTTCGCGACTAGGATGCTCGCGGCCCCATCTTGACATTCGGCGGAAAGGGTCCCGGTTGCCACTGTCTCGACATCACCGACCAAAGCGACGGCGCGGCGATCACGGCCCTTTCCAGATGCGCGACGAAGGCGGCGCCGAGCGCTTCGGGCGAGTGTTGCCGGGCCGCGTCGACGGCGGTAAAGCATACGCGAAACCCTGCATCTGTCCGGCAGGACGACACGACGAAGAGGGCGGCTCCGGTTCGCTGGGCCATGATCGGAGCGCCGAGGGCCAGGTGCAGGTGACCCTCGAAGAATTGATAGTGGACGGGCCGCTTTGCCCATCCGATCCCTCGAAAGCCAACAATGCCGCCGTCGCGGAGGATCCGCGCCGCCTCGGCCAGGGGCTTGGCCGTATCGTTTTCCGTCATGATCAGACGCCGGCCGAACCGGCTTTCGATGCGGCAATCCCGCGCGTTGAAGAGCGCCTGTCCGATCCGACTTCTCGACGGGCCATGCCGCCAGTGCGACATGAACGTCAGCGGCCAGGCGCGGTCGCGACACACCATTCGGACGAGCAAGGCGTTCATTTCGAGCGGCAGAAGCCAGAGAACGACGCCACCTCCCGAGGACAGCGCCGCCTCGACCTCTGCGGACCCTTCAGTGTCGAGAGAGTGCGGTCGCCACCCTGCGTCGGCGCCGAGGCGAGCATAGATCATGCGCTGCTGCAAATGTGTCGCGATGAGCGCCCTCACGTAGACCTCTGGCGGGGGCAGCGCGGAGCGGGTGCCGATGAACTGAGTGTAAAGGGCCTCCAGCGCCTGTCGTTTTCCCGGGCGGATGGAGGTGGCCGTCCGCGCAAGGCTGTGCGTCAGCCGGTCCGCGACGGGATCCGGGAGCAGCCGACCAAGGACGGCATGAGCCATCTCGGTCATCCCGAGCGCCGCATCGCCCGCCTCGACAATGGGCCAGCCGTCGTCTCTATGCTCGCTCGCCAATGGATCGCCTTCCGAAGCGCCAGTCCTCACCATGATGCGGTCCCCGGATGAATAGCATCGGCGCCAGCGCGAAGACACCGATCCACGTGATCGATCCGCATAGCGATGGCGCCTGGCCGGACTCTGTTGCCCCGGGACTACGGCGCTACCTCACCGCGCTGAATGGCACCGGGCCGGAGCGTCTCGTTGCGAACGCGGCCGGCGTTCGCGGCGAGATTCTGAGGATCGGAGAGGCGGTCATGCCCGTGCTGGTCAGCGACGGGGCCCCGGGCAAGGCCTCGATCCTCTCCCCTCTGGGTCACCATGTGCGCTATCCGGTCGAAGAGATCGGCCGCCGGATGCGCGGACCCGGGCGGCTTGTGCTCGGGGCGCTCGTCGCGCCCCTTGCGGTCGCGTTCCGGGCCGGCGCGCTCGACCGTGTGGCCTTCGTCAATCACTGGCTTCTGAGCGGCGCGCCAGCGCCGGACGTGCCCGACGACATCTGGCCCGCGATCCTTTCGTACCTCGCCGCGCGACATCGGGAGCACGCGCTTGTCATCCAGGACATAAAGCCCAGCCTGCAGGCTGATCTGGCCCATGCCCTGCGCGCTGCCGGAGCCATCGCGGTGCCGACGCGCACCGTGAATATCTTCGACCCTGCCGCTCCGCTCGAGGGAAAGCGCTTCAAGAAAGTGCGTCACAGCCATTCCCGTGGCAGGCGGATGCTGCGCGACGCTGAAGGCGACCTGGTGCCGAGGGAGGTGGCGCTGCGGCAGGCCGATACCCTCGCGCGGCTCTACAGGAGCAGCAACATCGCGCGCCATTCGACGCTCAATCCAGCCTATCTGCCGGCATTCTTCGAAGCCGCGCTCGGTTGCGCAGAATTCCGCCTCCAGGCCTGGAGGGCGCGGGGTGCCGATGATGACCGCATCGCAGCCTTCAACCTGCAGCGGACAGACGCCGGCACGATCCATTGGTCGACCTTCGGCGCCGAACCCGATCATCCACACCAGGGCGGGTACTACGAACGGATAACCTACGCGGACCTGGCGGCGGCGAAGGAACAGTCGCTCGTCCTCGACTGGGGGGCGGGTGCCGAGCGTTTCAAGCGCCTGAGAGGGGCTGTGCCGCATGCTCAGATCGAGATGGTCTTCATCGCGCATCTCCCGGCGAGGCAGCGCGCCGCATGGCGTCTGCTTGCCCGGCTGAGAGATCTCCGCCGGCGACAACTCGACCGGCGGGTTGGGTGAAGCAGGTGCTCAGGCCCGGAGGTTGCGCTCGCCCTCTTCGAGATGCCGCCCGACCACGGTCACCGCCTTCCTGCCTCCCGCCGCAGGATCGGCGCGCGCGAGGTGTTGCGCTGAGGAGATCAGAAGGATCGGCCCGGCCAGTCCTTCCCGCTGCAACCAGCCGGCCGTCCCGG
>CAZPOK010000260.1:0-4544 GCA_964587905.1 uncultured Rhodobacterales bacterium
TGGACCAGCTCTGCAATCAGGCCGCCAAGCAGCACTACATGTCGGGCGGCAAGCTCCAGGTTCCGATGGTCCTGCGCACCAACCTCGGCGCGACCCGGCGCTCGGCCGCGCAGCACAGCCAGTCGCTGCAGGCGATCGTGGCGCATATCCCTGGCCTCAAGGTCGCCCTGCCGTCTTCGGCTTATGAGGCGAAGGGGCTGATGAAGACGGCGATCCGGGACAACAACCCGGTCGTGATCTTCGAGGACAAGCTCATGTACCAGGACAAGGCTCCGGTCCCGGAGGATGAGTATCTCATCCCCTTCGGCGAGGCTGCCGTTCTCCGCGAGGGACGGGACATCACGCTGATCGGCACGTCCTCGATGGTGCAGGTGGCGGGCAAGGCCGCCGACATTCTCGCGAACGAAGGCATCAGCGCCGAAGTCATCGACCCGCGCACCATCGTGCCGCTGGACGAGGCGACCCTTCTGGGATCGGTGAAGAAGACGAGCCGCGCGATCGTGATCGACGAGGGGCATCAAAGCTACGGCGTCACCGCCGAGATCGCGAGCCGCCTCAACGAGAAGGCGTTCTACCACCTCGACGCGCCGGTTCTCCGGATGGGCGCGATGGACGTCCCGGTGCCGTTCTCGCCCGCGCTCGAGGACCTGACGGTGCCGACCCCGGAGAAGGTGGCCGACGCCGCGCGCCGGCTCTGCGCCGGAGAGATGATCCATGCCGCATGAGGTGATCATGCCGGCTCTCGGCATGGCGCAGGACGCGGGCCGACTGGTCGCCTGGCTGAAGAAGCCCGGCGATCCGATCGCCGAAGGCGACGCGCTGTTCGAGGTAGAGACCGACAAGGCGACGATGGAGGTCGAGGCGCAGGCGCCGGGCTTCCTGACCGATGTGCGCGCCGCCGAGGGCGACGACGTGCCTGTGGGCCGTGTGATCGCGCGGATCTCCGAGACGGCGGAGACGGCGGGCGCGGCTTTGCCGGAGCCATCCGCGCCATCCGAGACCGCCAAGAAGCCGCCAGCATCCGCACCGCCGGACGATCTCCCGGAGGGACGGTCGGTGATCCTGCCGGCTCTCGGCATGGCGCAGGATACCGGCCTGCTCGTGGCCTGGCATGTCTCGCCGGGCGAAGAAGTCGCGGAGGGAGACGTCCTCTTCGAGGTCGAGACTGACAAGACCACGATGGAGGTCTCGGCAGAAGCGGCGGGGTTCGTCGCGGCGATCCTCGCGGAAGATGGCGAAGAGGTGCCGGTGGGCGAGCGCGTCGCCATCCTGACCGCCGAGAAGCCAACGGCTCCGGTACGGCGAAAGCGGAGCGCGGCCGGTGTGGAAGCGCCGCAGTCCCATGAGGCGCCGGCGGCGCCAAAGGAAACTCCCGCGACGGAACGTGCTGCGACGCCTCCCGTCGCAACGGGAGGACGCATCCTTGCGTCGCCCAAGGCGCGACGGCTTGCGCTTGAAGAGGGCCTCGACCTCGCGCGGCTGGTTGAGGCGGGGCACCCCCAGCCTTTCCATGTGCGCGATCTCGAGGCATTCAAGACGCTGCAGGATGCGCGGCCGGCGACGGCCGCCGCGGCGGCGCAGGCCACGCGTCGGATCACCGCCGATATCCATCGGGAGGGCTTCTCGGAGTTTCTCGCCTGGGCTGCCGAGAGCGAGGGTCATGCGGACGCACCGGCGCTGCTTGCCGCATTCGCCGCGGCGAGCTTTCGGTCCGGCCGGGAGCACGCCGCGATCTGCGTCATCGTGGAACGGTTCGGCGAGGAGAGCCGGCACCTTGATCCCGACAGAGCCGCGACAGGACGGTCCGCCGTCCCCGACGAAGATGCCCCGGCGCCCGACCTGATCCTGCGCGACCTGCGCCATGTTTCGATCTCGTCGGTCGAACTCGGGGCGGAGGACGCGCCCGTCCTGACCATCATGAAGCGCGGGGAGGGTCTCGCTGTCACGCTGGAGTGCGGTGCGGGGCATCTCTCGGCAGCCGCCGCGCTTGAGCTCGTCTCGGGTTTCACCGGACGTCTCGAAGAGCCGCTCAGGCACCTGCTCTGAAGCCCGAGGAGAAGACGACATGACGAAGATCGATATCGATTTCGACGCCCTCCACAGCGATCTCTGGATCGGCGGCGCGTGGCGGGAGGGCGCCGCGAAGGAGCGGTTCGACGTCGTCAATCCGGCGGACGAGGCGGTGCTCGCCTCGGTCGCGTCCGCCGATATCGCCGACGCCGACGCCGCGCTGGACACAGCGGAGGCCGCGATGTCGGACTGGGCGGCGCGCAAACCGCGCGAACGCTCCGAGGTGCTGCGCCGGGCATGGGAGCTCATGACGGCCCGGCTCGAGGGCTTCGCGCGGCTGATCACACTGGAGAACGGCAAGGCCCGTGCGGACGCCATCGGCGAGGCGACCTACGCCGCGGAGTTCTTCCGCTGGTTCGCGGAGGAGGCGGTCCGGGCCGACGGGCTGATCACGCACGCTCCCGCGTCGGGCGCACGGATCATCGTGCAGCACAAGCCCGCCGGGCTCGCCGTGCTCGTGACGCCGTGGAACTATCCCGCCGCGATGGGAACCCGCAAGATCGCGCCGGCCCTTGCGGCGGGCTGCGGCGTGGTGATCAAGCCGGCCTCGGAGACCCCGTTGACGATGCTCGCGCTGATGCCGCTCCTCGAAGAAGCGGGCGTGCCGAAGGGGCTCGTGAACGTCCTGCCCTCGCGCAGGACGGGCGCGCTCGTTGATCACATGCTCCATGACCCGCGGGTGCGGGTCGTCTCCTTCACGGGCTCCACGCAGGTCGGTCGCAAGCTTCTGCAGTCCGCCGCGGATCAGGTGCTGAAGCCGGCGATGGAACTCGGCGGCAACGCCCCCTGCATCGTTCTGGAGGATGCCGACCTGGACACGGCGGTCGAGGGCACGATGCTCGCCAAGATGCGGAACCTGGGCGAAGCCTGCACCGCGGCGAACCGGATCTACGTGCAAGAGAACATCGTGGGCGAATTCACCCGCCGGTTGACCGAGAAGATGTCCGCCCTGAAGGTGGGAGACGGTATCGACCCTTCGGTGGACGTGGGCCCGCTCGTCAACGCCGACACCCGCGAGAAGGTCGCGGCCTTCGTGGCCGACGCCGTCGCGAAGGGCGCGAAGATCGAATGCGGCGGGACCATGCCGGAGGGCCCCGGCTACTTCTATGCGCCGACCGTGCTCTCGAACGTGCCCGAGACCGCCGACTGCGTCCGCGACGAGATCTTCGGGCCCGTCGCCGCGATCCAGACATTCAGTGGCGAGGATGAGGCCGTCCGGCGCGCCAACGATACGGAGTACGGCCTCGTCGCCTACGTCTTTTCCGAAGACATGAAACGCGCGCTCCGGGTCTGCGAGCGGCTCGACTACGGGATGGTCGGGCTCAACCGCGGCCTGGTCTCGGATCCTGCGGCCCCCTTCGGCGGCACCAAGCAATCGGGTCTCGGCCGCGAGGGTGGGCATGAGGGCATGCTCGAGTTCATGGAAACCCAGTACATTTCGGCGGAGTGGTGAGGGCGGCATGTCATCTGAAGTGATCGCCAGCCCCTCCGTGCGCCGTCTCGCCCTCGAAAAAGGCATCGACCTCGACGCGCGCGCGCGCACCCTGGGGCGCAACACGCTCGCGCGGGAGGACCTGATGGACGCAAGCGGCGCGGCCCCGGCCGCGGATACCGCCCTTTGGGACGTGGATCACGGCCAATGGGGGCCTGTAACCGAGGAACCGGTAAGCCGCTTCGCCCGCGCCGCCGCCCGCAACCTTGCCGCCGCGACCGCCGTCATCCCATCGGTCACGCATCATGACAGCGCGGATGTAACCGCGCTCGAGGCGTTTCGGGCATCGCTGAAGGACGAGGCGGAGGCGCGAGGCGCGAAGCTCACGGCACTCGCCTTCCATGTGAAGGCGCTGGCGCGGACGCTCCGCGCGTTCCCGCGTTTCAACGCGTCGCTGAGCGCGGATGGCGAAACCCTGATCCTCAAGGACTACGTGCATATCGGGATCGCCGTCGACGCGGAACACGGGCTGATGGTCCCGGTGATCCGCGACGCCGACCGGAAGGGTCTCTGGGCGCTGGCTGCCGAGATTGCCGATCTCGGCGCCCGCGCGCGCGCCCGGAAGATCGCGCCCGACGAGATGGGCGGCGCGTCGATGAGCGTCTCTTCGCTCGGCGGCATCGGCGGTGAAGCTTTCTCGCCCATCATCAACCCGCCGGAACTCGCCATTCTCGGCATCACGCGCGCCGAGACCCGCCCGAGATGGACCGGCGGAACCTGGGAGCCGGCCCTGATGCTTCCCCTCGACCTCACGTACGATCACCGGGTCATCAACGGAGCGGACGCCGCACGCTTCATGCGCCGGTATTGCGATCTGCTGTCCGATCCGCGGCGGATGGTGCTTTAGCCTGGCATGACGCAGCGCCGCGTGGCGCTGATGGTGAACGGCCGCGCGGTCGCCATCCGCAGCGGCCGCGACGACGGGCGACTATCCGATCCCGATACTCGGTGCAGTCTCCGCGCGAAGGAGACTCTGGTGGAG
>CAZPOK010000261.1:0-4539 GCA_964587905.1 uncultured Rhodobacterales bacterium
AGATCGGGCAGACCGTGGCCGAAGAATATGTTGTCGCCGAGCACCATCGCGGAAGGCGCGCCGTCGAGAAAGTCGGCCGCAAGGAGGTAGGCCTGCGCGAGCCCCTCCGGCGCGGGCTGCACGATCCATTCGAGCGTCAGGCCCCACTGGCTGCCGTCACCCATCAGGCGCTGGAACTGGCTCTGATCCTCCGGCGTGGTGATGACGGCGATCTCGCGGATACCCGCCAGCATCAGCACGCTCAGCGGATAGAAGATCATCGGCTTGTCGTAGAGCGGCAGGAGTTGCTTGGAGACCGCCAACGTGATCGGATAAAGCCGGGTGCCCGAGCCCCCGGCGAGAATGATGCCCTTGCGGTTCATGCCACTCCCAATCTCCTGCCGACGCCGTCCCGTTCGAGCAGCGCCCGCCACCAGCCTTCATTGCCGAGATACCAGTCGACCGTCCGCGCCAGCCCCTCCTCGAGCGTGACGCTCGGCCGCCAGCCGAGTTCCTCGCGAATGCGGGACGGGTCGATGGCGTAGCGCAGATCATGACCCGGGCGGTCTGTCACGTATTCGATCAGGCGATCGTGCGGCGCGCCCGCGGGGCGGCGGTCGTCGAGAAGCGTGCAGATCATGCGGACGAGATCGATGTTTCGCGCCTCGTTCTCGCCACCGATGTTGTAGGTGCGGCCCGCCCGGCCCTTGGCGAGAACGGTCAGAAGCGCGTCGGCATGGTCTTCGACGAAAAGCCAGTCGCGGACGTTCTCGCCCTGCCCGTAGACCGGGATCTGCCGGCCGTGCAGCGCGTTCAGGATAACGACCGGGATCAGCTTTTCGGGAAAGTGGAACGGACCGTAGTTGTTCGAGCAGTTCGAGACGAGCACCGGAAGCCCGTAGGTCTCGCCCCAGGCCCGCACGAGATGGTCGGAGGCGGCCTTGGACGCGGAATAGGGCGAGCGGGGATCGTAGGGCGTCGTCTCGGTGAACATGCCGGTGGGTCCGAGACTTCCGTAGACCTCGTCGGTCGAGATGTGGTGGAAGCGGAAGCCCTCAGGCTTGCCGCGCTGCATCCAGTAGGCCCGCGCGGCTTCGAGAAGCGTGTAGGTCCCTGTGACGTTCGTGTCGATGAAGGCGCCGGGGCCGTCGATCGACCGGTCGACGTGGGATTCCGCGGCGAGGTGCATCACGGCGTCGGGAGTGTGCGCGGCAAGGATCCGGTCGAGTGCCGCGCGGTCGCGGATGTCGGCGTGCTCGAAGCTGTAGGCAGGGTTCCCGTCGATCTCGGCCACGTTCGCGAGGCAGGCCGCATAGGTCAACGCGTCGAGGTTGACCACCTCTTGTCCGCGCGCCACCGCCAGACGCACGACGGCCGACCCGATGAACCCGGCGCCTCCCGTCACGAGTATCTTCAATGCACGGTCTCCCACGTGAAGGGGCTTTGAAAGCCCGAAAACGGCTGCGCGGCTGCATCCTTGGCCGAGAGGACCGGTTCGCCCTCGAAGGGCCATTCGATCCCGCAGCTCGACCAGAGCACCGCGCCATCGCTTTCGGGCGCATAGAAGTCGCTGCACTTGTAGAGCACTTCGCTGTCGGCTTCGAGCGTGACGAAGCCGTGCAGGAACCCTTCGGGAATGAAGAGTTGCCGACCGTTGCCCGGCGACAGTTCGACCCCTTCCCAGCGCCCGTAGCTCGGCGATCCCTTGCGGATGTCGACCGCCACGTCCCAGATCCGGCCCCGGATGCAGCGCACGAGCTTGGCCTGCGCATGCGGCGGCGACTGGTAGTGCAGGCCGCGAACCGTGCCGGGCGCCACCGAGAGCGATTCGTTGTCCTGAACGAAGTCGACATCGATCCCGTGCCGGGCAAGCCGCCGCTTGTTCCACGTCTCGGAAAAGCTGCCGCGGGCGTCCCGGAAAACCGGAGGCGCGATGATCCTGAGGCCCGGCAGGGCGAGGTCCTGTATCTCCATCGGTCGGCGCTTTCCTTGCTTCGCGGGACATTTCGCAGGGTCGGCACGTCGGCGCAACTCCCTTGGACCGCATCCGGGGCCAAGGCGCGACGGGCTCGAATGATCCCGGCGTGAGAGACGGTTTGTTCCCCCTGTCGGGAGAATCGGGCAGCGCGAAGAGCCGTCTTGCGGCGGACGCGTGAATCGGACAAGAACGAAGCATGAACCGTTGCGACTTCACCTTTCGGGACGCACGCCTCGCCGCCCTGCCCTCGGGCGCCCTCTGGTGGGAGAGCGAGCGGCTGCTCTGCGTTTCGGACCTCCACCTCGGCAAGTCCGTACGGGCGGCGCGGTCGGGCGGTGCCGTCCTGCCGCCCTACGAGACGACGGACACATTGTCCCGCCTCGACAGCGACCTGGCCGAGACGACCCCGGAGACCGTCATCTGCCTCGGCGACAGCTTCGACCACCGCGACGATGCGTCTGAGGTGTCCGAGGACGTGCGGCTCTGGCTGATGCGCATGCAGGCGGGGCGGCGCTGGATCTGGATCGAGGGCAACCACGACGCGGGCGGCGCCGCGCCGGGCGGGTCGCACAGGCGGGAACACACGACGGGGGCGGTCGTCTTCCGCCACATCGCGGCGGCCGGCGCCGTTGGCGAGGTGACGGGCCACTATCACCCCAAGGCCGTTCTGACCGGCCGGGGCGGCCGGGCGAGCCGGCCCTGCTTTCTCTACGACGAGGCGCGGCTGATCCTGCCCGCCTACGGCACTTACACAGGGGGCCTGCGCTGGAGCGACCCGGCGCTGCGGGGGCTCCTCGGACGCGAGGCCCGGGCGATTCTGACAGGCCGTCGCTGCATCGAGGTGCCTGCCCCCGCCTGCGCGGCCTAGAGCCGCCAGCGGCTTCGCGCGAAGCTTCTCGTGACGACGTCCGGATCGTATTCGGTCTCGACCCACTCCCGGAACGGGATCTCGCCCGCCGCGAGCCGCGCCTCGTAGAGATCGAGAAGCCGGTCGAGCACGCCTGTCCTGCTCCAGCGGAGGTGCAGGTAGCGCGGGCTCATCTGCTTGCGCGCCTCCCCGATCGACGCACCTTTCACATGCAGGAGATAGATCGCGCTTGCCAGGGACGTCCGGTCGGCTCCGGACTTGCAGTGCATGAGGAAGGGGGCCTGCGTGACGTCGAAGAAGTCCAGAAGCGCAATCACGGCCTCCCGCTTCGGCGCTTCGCGGGAGGCCATGGAAATGACGGTGAGTTGCTGGCCAAGGTCCTCGCAGCTTTCGTTTTCGAGGCGGTGGAACGGTTTGGTGGCAGCGCCCCGAAACGTCAGAACCGTCCGGATGCCGAGCCCGGCGTAGCGTTCCAGCCTCGTGTGATCCGGCTGGTTCGACCGGAAGACGCCCGGCGCGACCTCGTGGAAGTTGTGCCAGAGCGCGCGCAGGATGCCGTGATCGATCCAGGCGACGTAACGCAGCGACCGGCGGCGATCCGCCTCCGAGACGATCTCGCCGTCGAAGGACGCGTGGAAGTCCCTCTCCCAACGCCGTACTCTGTCGATGATGCCGCGCATCGCGCCTGTGTCACCCCGGTCATGTCCGCCCGGTGATCTCTTGCCGCGCCAGGCTCGGCATTGCAACGTCGGCGCGGGGCGATTAACCCCACGCCAACCTGGCCGCGACGCCAGGCCACGCAGACATGAGGGGCAGACATGGAGATCAGCGGCCGCAGGATCGGGCCCGAGCAGCCGCCGCTCGTCATCGCGGAAATCGGGATCAACCATGGCGGCGATCTGTCGGTCGCGAAGGAGATGGTGCGGCTGGCGGCCCATGCGGGCTGCGAGATGATCAAGCACCAGACCCACGTCGTCGAAGACGAGATGACGGAGGAAGCGAAGTCGATCTTCCCGCCCAATGCCGAGGTGTCGATCTGGGACGTGATGGCGCAGTGCGCGCTCTCGCGCGAGGACGAGGCGGACCTCAAGCGCTATACCGAAGATCTGGGCATGATCTGGATCTCGACGCCGTTCTCGCGGGCGGCCGCCGATTTCCTCGAAGAGCTCGACGTGCCGGCCTACAAGATCGGCTCGGGCGAGGCCGACAACCTGCCGCTCATTCGACACGTCGCCCGGAAGGGCAGGCCGGTCATCATGTCGACCGGCATGCAGACGATCGAGACGATCCGCGCGAGCGTGGCGATCCTCGACGAGGCGGGCATCGACTATGCGCTGCTCGAATGCACGAACCTCTATCCCTCGCCGCCCGAAATCGTGTCGCTGCAGGGGGTGACGGAGTTGCGTCGGGCCTTTCCACGGGCGGTCGTCGGCTTCTCGGACCACTCGATCGGACCCGAGATGGCGCTTGCCTCGGTCGCGCTCGGCGCGTCGATCCTCGAGCGGCATTACACCGATACGCGCTACCGCAAGGGGCCTGACATCTCCTGCTCGATGGATCCCGCCGAGCTGCGCTTCCTGATCGACCGATCCCGCGAAATCCACACCGCGCTGCGCAATCCAAAGGCGCGTACCGGCCCCGAAGAGGACGTCTACCGCTTCGCCCGCGCGAGCGTGGTGGCCGACCGCGACCTGCCCGAGGAGCACGTGATCGG
>CAZPOK010000262.1:0-4522 GCA_964587905.1 uncultured Rhodobacterales bacterium
TCGAGGAGGGGACGGTCGAGGAGATCTTCGAGAACCCCAAGCACGACTACACCAAATCGCTGCTCGCCGCGGTGCCGAAGCTGGGCGAGATGACGGGCAAGGACGCACCCGAGCCGATGCGGCTGATGGGGGTGGAGCTGAAGGTCGAGGGGCCGATCGAGATCAAGGCGCCGGTGACGCTGCTCGACGTGAAGCACCTCACGACGCGGTTTGCGGTCAAGGGCGGGTTCTTCCGGCGCACCGTGGCCAATGTCCATGCGGTGGAGGACGTGTCGTTCAGCATCATGACCGGCGAGACGCTCAGCCTCGTCGGCGAATCGGGCTGTGGGAAATCGACCTGCGGCCGGTCGATCCTGAGGCTGGTCGAACCGCTGTCGGGCGAGGTCTGGATCGAGGGTCGCGACATGATCAAGCTCTCGCAGGACGAGCTTCGCAAGGCGCGGCGCGACATGCAGATGGTCTTCCAGGATCCGTTCGCGTCGCTCAATCCGCAGATGCAGCTTTGCGACCAGGTGGCCGAGCCGATTCGCAACTTCAACCTCGCCCAGGGCAGCGAGATCAACGACCGTGTGGCGCAGCTCTTCGACCGGGTGGAGCTGCCACGGAGCTTCATGCGCCGGTATCCGCACGAGCTGTCGGGTGGGCAAAGGCAGCGGATCGCGATCGCGCGGGCGCTGGCGCTCAGGCCCAAGCTCATCATCGCCGACGAGGCGGTCTCGGCGCTCGACGTGAGTGTGCAGGCGCAGGTGCTGAACCTGATGCTGGAACTGCAGCACGAACTCGGCATCTCGATCCTGTTCATCAGCCACGACATGGCGGTGGTCGAGCGGGTCTCGCACCACGTGGGCGTGATGTATCTGGGGCGGATCGTCGAACTGGGGACGCGGCGGCAGATATTCGAGGATCCGCGGCACGAGTACACGCGGGCGCTTATGAAGGCGGTGCCGATCGCGGATCCGCGCAAGCGCAAGTCCGAGAAGGACCTGAACTTCAAGCCGATCCCCTCGCCGATCTTCCCGGTCGGGCATGAGCCCGGACCGTCGGTCTACCAGGAAGTCGCGCCCGGCCACCTCGTTCTGCAGGGCTGATGCTGGGCCGACGCCTCTCCGCGCGGCAGATCCTCGACCGGCTCGTGTCGTTTCCGACGGTAAGCCGGGACAGCAATCTCGACCTCATCGACTGGGTGGAGGACTACCTCGCCGGGCATGGCGTCGCCGCGCGGCGGGTTTACGACGAGACCGGCAAGAAGGCCGCGCTTTACGCAAACGTGGGGCCCGAGGTCGAGGGCGGGGTGGTCCTGTCGGGGCATACCGATGTCGTGCCGGTCGACGGTCAGGCGTGGGACACCGATCCGTTCACCGTGGTCGAGAGGGGCGGAAAGCTCTACGGCCGCGGCACCTGCGACATGAAGGGCTTCGACGCGCTCGCGCTCGCCGCGGTGCCGCTCGCGCTCGAGCGCGGCGTGACACGGCCGCTCCAGATCGCGCTCAGCTATGACGAGGAGGTGGGCTGCGTCGGCGCGCCGCCGATGATCGACGACATGGTGGCGCACCTGCCGCGCGCCGCCGCGGCGCTGATCGGCGAGCCCTCGATGATGAAGACGATCACGGGCCACAAGGGCAGCATCGGCTATGACGCGCATTTTCGCGGGTTCGAGGTGCATTCGTCGCTCATGCACACCGGCGTCAACGCGATCATGTGGGGCGCGAAGCTGATCGAGTGGGCGAACGCGGTCAACGACGCGAACCGGGCGGCCGCGCCGGGGCCGCTCGCGGCGGCGTTCGAGCCGCACTGGACGACGCTGCACGTGGGCCGGATCACGGGCGGGACAGCGCACAACATCACCGCGAAGAACTGCGAGTTCGTGCTCACCTTCCGCGTCGTTCCGGGCGAAAGCATGGACGATTGGGACAGGCGGCTGCGCGATAGGGTGGCCGGGATCGAGGCCGAAATGAAGGCGGTACGTCCGGAGGCCGGGGTCGAACTTTCCGAACGCTTCGACGTGCCTGCGCTCGAGCCCGAAGAGGCCGGGAACGCCGAGCGACTGGCCCGCTCGATCACCGGGGACAACGGGCGGCACGTGGTCAGCTACGGGACCGAGGCGGGACATTTCCAGGCGCGGGGCTATTCGGCCGTGGTCTGCGGACCGGGCGATATCGCCCAGGCGCACCAGCCCAACGAATTCATCACCGTCGAACAGTTCGAGGCGGGCGAGTGCTTCATGGAGCGGCTGGTCGAGCGCCTCTGCGCGTGACGCCCGTCCCGATCGGGGAACCGCGCGGCGTCCGGCCCCGCGCTCCTGCCTTGCGCCTGCCGCCCGGCGTGACAGAGTGGCGAAAACACCAAAGGAGCCCAAGATGCCCGTCAAAAACCGGTTTGCCGAACTTCTTCCCGAGATCACGGCCTGGCGCCGCGACATCCACGAACATCCCGAGCTTCAGTTCGATACGCACCGGACCTCGGCGCTGGTCGAGGAGAAGCTCGAGGCGTTCGGCTGCGACGAGATCGCGACGGGCATCGGGAAGACGGGCGTGGTCGGCGTCATCAAGGGGAAGTCGGACAACAGCGGTCGCGTGGTCGGGCTGCGCGCCGACATGGACGCGCTGCCGATCCTCGAACAGACGGGCGTCGACTATGCCTCCAAGACGCCGGGCGCGATGCATGCCTGCGGGCATGACGGGCACACCGCGATGCTGCTTGGCGCGGCGAAGTACCTTACCGAGACGCGCAATTTCGACGGGACGGTGGTCGTGATCTTCCAGCCGGCGGAAGAGGGCGGAGGCGGCGGCCGCGAGATGGTGAACGACGGCATGATGGAGCGCTTCGGCATCCAGGAGGTCTACGGGATGCACAACTGGCCGGGCAAACCTGTGGGATCCTTCGGAATCCGGCCGGGCCCGTTCTTCGCGGCGGCGGACCTGATCGAGATCGACATCGAAGGGAAGGGCGCGCACGCGGCAAAGCCGCAGGATGGCGTCGACACGACGCTCGTGGCCTCGCACATCGTGCTGGCGTTGCAATCGCTCGTGAGCCGAAATCTCGACCCGATCAAGCAGGCGGTGGTATCGGTCACGTCGTTCCAGACGGATTCGACGGCCTTCAACGTGATCCCCGGCAAGGTCCAGCTGCGCGGGACGGTGCGCACGCACGATCCCGAAGTTCAGGACATGGTCGAGGCCAACATGCGCCGCATCGTCGAGCAGACGGCGGCGGCCTTCGGCGCGGCGGCGACGCTGACATATCAGCGGAACTACCCCGTCACGGTCAATTCGGAGGACCACACCGACTATGCCGCCGAGGCGGCGCGCGCGGTCGCGGGCGAGGTCGACACCGATGCGCCGCTCGTGATGGGAGGCGAGGACTTCTCGTTCATGCTGAACGCGCGGCCGGGCGCCTACATTCTCGTCGGAAACGGGGACACGGCGATGGTCCACCACCCGGAATACAACTTCAACGACGAGGCGATCCCGGCGGGCTGTTCATTCTGGGCGGAGATCGTGGAGCGGCGGATGCCGGCGGCGTGAGACGCCGATCCGTCACCCGGCCCCAGGTCGGGTGATGGCTCCGGCCACGGTCCCGTGTCCGGAATGGAACAGCCGCTCGCATGCAAGCACGACGCTTTCCGGAAAGGATGGGATCCACCTCGGCGTCAGCCAGTCCTTGCGGCCTGCAGCCTCCATCGGCGGGTCGGCACGAGATCGTTACCCGCGCACCACGTAGACGGAGCACTTCGCGTGCGTAACCACATGGCTGGCCGTGGTCCCCAGAAGATAGTCCTGAACCTTGGGATTGGCCGACTCCATCACGATCAGATCGACGTTGCGCTCTTCTGCCAGCTTCAGGATTTGACGATGCACAGCACCCTTGCGGACGACGGTTTCCAGTTCGACCCCCTCGGTTGGGTGGTCGGAGACGAACTTTTTCAGCTGGTCCCCCCAGAAGCTTTCTGAATCTCGGATGTTCAGATTGCGCTCCATCTCCGGAGCGACCGTCGCCACGAGAAGCTTGGCATCACGGCGTTTCGCCATTGCGATGGCTTCCTCGTAGGCACGGTAGTCCAGCTTCAGGTGGCGGAGGTTCACGGGGCAGAGGATCAACTTGGTGTCGCGTGGCATCTGGAGCTTTCCTGGGTTTTTCATGTCGCTTGCGGCGGACGTGCCAGACGACGCATCATGCCTAACACAACACCGTTTGCCAGTCCGCTGCAGGCCAACAGTTTTTCAAAAAACCGAAGAGCCGCCCGTCAGGACCGGCGCGTTGTTCCTCGATGGGGCTGCTTCGTGAACGGTTTTTGGAGGCAGAACCGTCACCCCCCGGTGTGGCTCATGTGCCGGGTGACCTGTCCGGCGACCGTCTGGCGCGAGTAGTCGAAATCGTGGCCCTTGGGCTTGCGTTCGATCGCGGCGCGAATGGCCTCTTCGACAAGTGTGTCGTCGTCCGAGGCGCGCAGCGGCGCGCGGAGGTCGGCCATGTCCTCCTGTCCGAGGCACATGTAGAGTTCGCCCGTGCAGGTGAGCCGCAC
>CAZPOK010000263.1:0-4501 GCA_964587905.1 uncultured Rhodobacterales bacterium
AGAAAGAAAGGTAACGGACTGATTTGGGGGTGGAATCTTGCGAACAGGCCGATAATACTGGGCCCGTTGTGCCTGCGCATCACCGCAGAGCCAAGAAAAAGGCGATAAGACGGATGGCTTCGGACAAACAAAATCTGCAGGATGCATTTCTCAATCACGTCCGGAAGACGAAGGTTCCGGTGACGGTTTTCCTCATCAACGGGGTGAAGCTTCAGGGCGTCATCACCTGGTTCGACAACTTCTGCGTGCTTCTGCGCCGGGACGGCCAGTCCCAGCTTGTGTACAAGCACGCGATCTCGACGATCATGCCGTCCCAGCCTATCAATCTCTACGAGGGCGACGAGTAATTGGAGACGGGATCCGACGGCGAGCGGATGCGCGCCTTCGTTCTGCATCCCGAGATCCAGTCGGACCCGAAGCGCCGCGAGGCGAAGGCCGCTCTGGACGAGGCGGTATCGCTCGCGCATGCGCTGCCCGATCTCGAGGTGGTGGGCGCGGAGGTCGCCCGGCTCAGGAAGCCGCGGCCGGGCCTCCTCTTCGGCGAGGGCAAGCTCGAGGAGCTGAAGGCGCGGTTCGAGGCGGCCGAGATCGGGCTCGTCCTCGTCGACGGGCCGGTGACGCCGGTGCAGCAGCGCAACCTCGAGCGCAAGTGGGGCGTGAAGCTGCTCGACCGGACGGGCCTCATCCTGGAGATCTTCGCCGACCGCGCCCGGACGCGGGAGGGCGTCCTGCAGGTCGAGCTCGCCGCGCTCAGCTACCAGCGCACGCGCCTCGTCCGGGCCTGGACCCACCTGGAGCGGCAGCGCGGCGGACTGGGCTTCGTCGGCGGCCCCGGCGAGACCCAGATCGAGGCCGACCGCCGCGCCATCGACGAGGCGATCACCCGCATCCGGCGGCAGCTGTCCAAGGTCGTCAGGACGCGGGAGCTGCACCGCGCCGCGCGCGAGAAGGTGCCGTTCCCGATCGTGGCGCTCGTCGGCTACACGAACGCGGGAAAATCGACGCTCTTCAACCGGCTGACCGGTGCCGCGGTCGTGGCCGCGGACATGCTCTTCGCCACGCTCGACCCCACGATGCGGGGGGTGGTCCTGCCGTCGGGCCGCAAGGTCATCCTGTCGGACACGGTGGGCTTCATCTCGGACCTGCCGCCGCAGCTCGTCGCGGCCTTTCGCGCGACGCTCGAGGAGGTGCTCGCCGCCGACGTGATCCTGCACGTGCGCGACATCAGTCATCACGAGACGGAAGAACAGGCCAAGGACGTCGAGGCGATCCTCGCCGATCTCGGCGTCAAGGGCGAGGTGCCGGTGTTCGAGGTCTGGAACAAGACGGATCTGCTGCCCGAGACCGAGCGCCACGCCGTCCTGACCGAGGCCGCGCGCAAGGACGGCGTCGCGGCGATCTCGGCGCTCACGGGCGAAGGTGTGCCGGACCTTCTCGACCGGGTCTCGGGCGCGCTCGAGGAGGAGAAGACCGACCGCGACCTGACCCTCGGTTTCGAGGAAGGGAAAAAGCGCGCTTGGCTCCACGAGCACGGCGTGATCGAAGAGGAGGAGCAGACGGAGGAGGGCTTCCGCCTCCGCGTCCGCTGGACCGCGCGGCAGGAGAAGCGGTTCCGCGACCTTTAGCTTCGCCGCGACCGGCCCTGCCGATGTGAGGGAATGGTGGGCGACCCTGGAATCGAACCAGGCATGGGTCTCCCCGGCGGAGTTACAGTCCGCTGCCGCACCTTGCAGCTCGTCGCCCGTGGCCGGACGGCTGGGCGTCCGGCGCGACGGGGTGGATAGCTTTCGCCCATCCCCCCGTCAACAGGAAAAGGCCCGCTGGTCCCCGCTCAGAGACGGGTCTCGAGAAACTCGGTGAACGCCTCCCACGACGCCCTGTCCGCGTCGAGGTCGTAATCGTCCGAGCCCCAGACGGTGAACGAGTGACGCGCGCCGCCGAACACCTGCGCGCCGTGGTCGACGCCTGCCGACTGAAGCTCGTCCAGAAGCGTCGCGAGCGCATCCATCCCGGACACCGGATCGGCCGATCCGTGGAGCAGCAGGACCGGCGCGGCGGCCTCCGACCAGTCCTGGCCCTCGGGGGTGCCGAGCCCGCCGTGGAAGCTGACGAAACCGGCCGCGTCGGCCCCGGCGCGGGCCGTCTCCAGGACCGCGGCGCCGCCGAAGCAGTAGCCCGCGACGACGATGTCGCCGCTCGCGCCCGGCAGGCCGCGCGCTTCCTCGAGCGAGCCGAGCAGGCGGTCGCGGAACAGCTCCCGATCACCGTAGAGCGCGCCCGACAGCGACTGGTATTCCTCGAGGGACTGCGGATCTGTGTCGGCGCCGTAGACGTCGATGGCGAAGGCGGTGTAGCCGAGCGCGGCCAGCATCTCGGCGCGGCGCTCCTCGTAATCGGTCATGCCGTCCCAGTCGTGGACGATCACCACGGTGCCGCGCGTCGCCTCGAGATCGGTGTTGCGCGCGACATAGCCCTCGAAGGTCGTGTCGCCGACGGTGTAGGTGTGGTAGTCCCCCGCGATCTCGGCGCTGGCCGAGGTGGCGAGGACGGCGGCTGCGGCCGTCGCGGCGGTGAATGCGTGTCGCATGATGTCTCCTTCCAGTGACGCGAGTGAAACGGTAGGGCGGACGCCCCGCATCTCAATTCAACGCCTTGCGCCCGGCGCGGTTTCGGGGGATCGAGGGGCGATGGCGAAGAAACCGGCATGGGTGGTGGAGAAGGAGCGCGGGCGGCGGGCGGCGGCGGCGGAGACGGTATGGCTGTTCGGGCTTCACGCGGTGCGGGACGCGCTGGTGAACCCCCGGCGCGAGCGGCTGCGTCTGATCCTGACGAAGAACGCGGCCGACAGGCTGGGCCCCGAGGCGATCGCGGCGGGCGGGATCGCGCCGGAGATCGCGGACCCGCGGAAATTCCCCGCGCCGCTCGATCCCGGATCGGTGCATCAGGGCGCGGCGCTCGAGGCGCGGCCGCTCGACTGGGGCGGTGTCGAGGACGTCGCGGCGCAGGGCCGCACGCTCGTCTTTCTCGACCGGGTGACCGATCCCCACAACGTGGGCGCGGTCCTGCGCTCGGCCGAGGTCTTCGGCGCCGGGGCTGTGATCGCGCCCGCGCGGCAGTCCGCGCCCGAGACCGGCGCGCTCGCCAAGACGGCGTCGGGCGCGCTCGAACGGCAGCCGTATCTGCGGGTAAAGAACCTCGCCGACGCCATGGAGACGGCGCGGAAGACGGGGTTCGTCCTCTTGGGCCTGGACGGGGCCGCGGAGGGCACGCTCGCCGGCGCGCTGGCCGAGCTTGCCGGCCGGCCCGTCGCGCTCGTCCTCGGGGCCGAGGGCCCGGGCCTGCGCGAGAAGACGCGGGAGACCTGCGACCGGCTTGTCCGGATTCCCTTCGCCGGGCCTTTCGGATCGCTCAACGTTTCCAACGCGGCCGCTGTCGCCCTATATGCGGTGAGCACGCGCTGAGGAGGGTCCATGCCCGGCACCAAGATCGCCACCTGTTGCTACTGCGGCACCCGCGCCGCGCTGGTCCTGCGCGGACGGGAGAGACACGAGTTGTCCTGCTCGGCCTGCGGCGCGCCGCTTCACGACCTCAAGATGCTGCGCGCCGATCACGCCGGGGACCGCGGCCGGGGGCGGTCCGCACCGTCCCGCAAGCCGGTGCCGCACGCATCCGAGCGCGTCCGGCCCCACCCCCCGCGGCGGCGCAGGAAGGCCCGCAAGAGCCTCGGGCGGCGCATTCTGGAAGAGGCCTGGGACGTGGTGGAGGACATCTTCGACTGACGTCCGGCGCGGCGCCGGTAGCGATTCTCGCGGGCGATCACGAGGCGGCGAGGGTGGGCATACAAGGCGTGTCGAGTCGTGCATGGTGACAACATGACAGATCCCGAGCACAGAGCGCCACTCGGCCGCCGCCGGTTCTTTTCCGGGGCCATCGCCATCTCCGCCGCTGGAGCTTTTGCCACGCCGGCCGCGGCGATGCGCAGGTTTTTCCACGGCCACGCGACGATCCTCGACGGCGCCGACGTGGTCGGCTATTTCCGGGCCGGCGATGTCGTCGCGGGACGGATCGATCACGCGGTGCGCTGGAAGGGTGCGGTGTGGCTGTTCGCGAATGCCGGGAACCGGGACGCCTTCGAGCGCGACCCTTGGGCATTCGCGCCGCGATTCGGCGCGAATTGCGCCTATGCCATGTCGAAGGGCTACATCGCCCGGCCCGATCCGCACGCCTGGCGGGTTCACGAGGGCAGGCTCTATGTGATGCATTCGCCGGCCTTCCGCCGCCTTTGGCTTCGCGATCCGCCCGAGCGCATCGCGCGTGCCGCGACGCACTGGAGCGAGATCTGCGGCGCGTGACGGCGCCGTTCACATCTGTGCGACATTTTCTTCAAACTGTCCCGAGCCAGCCTATCTATTATAGTGAGGCAGCGGTTCGGAACACCGTTGTTTCACTTCACTGTCCCTCGTTCCGTGACTGGCGCCCGAGCTTTGCTTCGGGCGCTTTT
>CAZPOK010000264.1:0-4479 GCA_964587905.1 uncultured Rhodobacterales bacterium
TGGTGGGTGATGAGGGATTCGAACCCCCGACATCTTCGATGTGAACGAAGCGCTCTACCACTGAGCTAATCACCCGTGGGGCCGTCTATTAGCGGCTCGGACCCCACTCCGCAAGACTGCCGGAGCGGGCGTTGTGCCGGGGCAGCGAGAGCGCCCGGTCCGCGCGCTCGAGGGTCCGCAGATAGCTTCGCCTCCACTGCGCGATGCAGCCCTCGTCGACCGCCTTCCAGAGGTCCGCGTGGCGCCGTTTCCGCTCGGCGCGCGGCATCGACAGCGCCGCGTCGATGGCGAGGGCCATTTCCTCGATGTCGTAGGGATTGACCAGAAGCGCCTCGGTCAGCTCCTCCGCCGCCCCCGCCATGCGCGAGAGGACCAGCACTCCCGGATCCTCCGGATCCTGCGCCGCCACGTATTCCTTCGCGACGAGGTTCATCCCGTCGGCGAGCGGCGTCACCAGCCCCACCCGCGCGACGCGATAGAGCACCGCAAGCCGGTCGCGCGGCAGCCCCCTGTGAATGTAGCGGATCGGCGTCCAGTCCAGTTCCGCGTGCTTGCCGTTGATCGATCCCGAAAGTTGTTCGAGTTCCTCGCGGATCTCCTGATAGGCCGCCACGTCCTCGCGCGAGGGCGTCGCGATCTGGAGAAGGCTCGCGCGCCGGTCGCCCTTCTCCTGCTGGTCCAGGAACTTGCCGAACGCCCTGAACCGGTTCGGCAGTCCCTTGGAATAGTCGAGCCGATCGACCCCGATGACGAGATCCTCGCGCGGACCCAGATTGACGAGGTATTCGCCGCCGCCGACCGATGCGGTCTTTGCGAAGGCCCGCGCGTCGATCCCGATCGGAAACGAGCGGACCGAAAACACCCTGTCGCGGTACTTCATCTTGCCGTCGAACAGCGGCTCGCCCCCCGGTTCGGCGCGGAAGAACTCCAGACAACGCGCGACGTCCGCCTGCGTCTGCAATCCGACGAGGTCATAGGCCGCGATCCATCCGGCCAGATCGTCGCGCTCGGGCAAGGCGTCGACGTCGGCGAGAGCGGGAAACGGGATGTGCAGAAAGAACCCGATCCGGGCCGTGACCCCCTCGGCCCGCATCGCCGCCGCCAGCGGCAGGAAGTGATAGTCCTGCACCCAGATGAGATCGTCCGGCCCCGCGAGCCGCGCCACCTGACGCGCGACGCGTCGGTTGACGGCCAGATAGGCGTCGGCGTAGGCGCGCTCATAGCGGATCAGGTCGCTCCGGCGGTGACAGAGCGGCCAGAGGACCGAATTCGCGTAGCCGAGATAGTAGTTGCGCCACTCCTCCTCGGTCAGGCGGAACGCCTTTTTTTGGTAAGAGGCGCCGTCGAGATCGACGAGACCGTCGTCCGGCCGCCTCGCACGGTCGGGATGCGCCCCGATCCAGAGTCCGCCCTCCTCAGAGAGCGCGTCGTGAATCGCGACGACGAGGCCGCCGGAGGGTTCCGCATCGGTCGGGATGCGGTTGGAGACGACGATCAGCCGCCGGGCCATTACACCCTTTCCGGCCCCATCTGGAGCCATGTGCTGAGCGTGTCGTAGACGTCGCGCGGGCCATCAAGCCGGAAGTTCGCGCAGGTCTCCCGCGGACCGACCTTGATCGTGAGACCGCCACGCCGGTTGACCGCGTCGAACATCCCCTCGTCCGTCGCATCGTCGCCGAAGGCGATCGGGCGCCTCTTGGACCAGCGATCCATCAGCGGCGCGATTGCGCCGCGCTTCGACACGTCGTCGGGATGGATCTCGAGCGCCATTCTCGCATGATGCAGCATGAAGCCCTTGTTGTGCTCGACCACGCTGCGCAGGAATCCGTCGGCTTCCGCCATCCGGTCCGGCGCCTGCCGGAAATGCAGGACGATCGAGCAGGGCTTTTCCTCAAGAAGCACGTCCGGCTCGCTGTCGGCCCAGACGCGCACCATCTTCCTGATGCAGTCAAGCTCGGGGGTATCCTTCGCCGCGTGCTGCCAGTGCTTTCCGCCCTCGCGGCGTTCGGCGCCGTGGGAGCCGATGAGGATACCGGGGAAATCGGGAAGGAACCTTTCGAGATCCGCCATCCGCCGGCCCGAGACGACGACGGTCGCTCCGTCGGTCCGGTCGTGGAGCGCGCGGAGCAACTCGCCCGCCCTGTGGGGAACCCTCACCGCGTCGGGCCGGTCGGCGATATCCACGAGCGTTCCGTCGAAATCGATAAAGAACGCGGCCCGGTCAAGGTCGGGCTGCTCGGGCGCGCCGTGCTGCGGCTCGGCGTGCCCGGTCTGGAATCCGATCATCTCGTAGAAATTCGGTTGGTTCATGGTCGATCTCCCGCCCGTCTTGGGGAGACATGCGGCCTCCCGTATGTGAACAAGTGCGACGGGTCGTCGGTTCCATCAATGCAGGTCCTGTTTCGGGGATTGTTGACGAATCGCAACGCCCGCATCGTCTTGATAGGAAATTCCTATGAATCTTATCCATTCGATAGATTTGCACGACTGAAGGACCAGCTTATCTCACATGCAGTGACGCATGGTTGGAGAAGGACATGGACAGCAAGATCACGCGGAATGGAACGGATCGTCTCGAAGCGTTCAAGAACTGGCTGCAATCGGAAATCACGGTGCCCGTTCCCGTCTGGGCCCTTCTCACAGGCGGCGTGTCGGTCGTCGCCCTCCTGCTCGTCGCGCTGGACTAGGTGGGCCGATGAGGACCACCCTCTTGATCGCGGTGCTCGCGATTGCCGCTCCCGTTCTGAGGGCGGATGCGGCCACGCCGATTTCCGACCTCGCCCGGAACACGAACGCCGTCGTCGTCGGAATCGTCGACCGGCTCACGGATGAGGGCGAATTCGTTTTCGTCGATTCCACGAGGTCAGTGCGCGTCTACGTCGGACCCGCCTTCGTTCCCGTAACGGTAGGCGAGATGGTCACCGTTCGCGGCTTCGTCGACGATGATCTCCGGCTCGAGATCTACGCCCGGCAGATCACGGGCGCCGACGGCACGGCGCACACATTCGACCACCGCTACGAATAGCGAAAAAAAGATGGCCCGCCACGGGGCTTCCCCGCAGCGGGCCATTCCAGGGTTCCGGAGCGTCAGTGCGCGACCGCGCCGCCCTGCTCGGTTCGCGCCGCCGCCGCGGCACGTTGCGCGGCCGCCGCTTCTTCGGCCGCCTCGTCCCACTCGATGGGCTCGGGCTGGCGCACCAGCGCGTGCTTGAGGACGTCGGACACGTGGCTGACCGGGATGATCTCGAGCCCCGACGTCACGTTGTCGGGAATCTCGGTCAGGTCCTTGGCGTTCTCCTGCGGAATCAGCACCGTCTTGATGCCTCCCCGCAGCGCCGCGAGGAGCTTCTCCTTGAGCCCGCCGATCGGCAGCACGTTGCCCCGGAGCGTGACCTCGCCCGTCATCGCGATGTCCTTGCGGACCGGGATCTGCGTCAGCACCGAAACGATCGACGTCACCATCGCGACGCCCGCCGACGGGCCGTCCTTCGGCGTCGCCCCCTCCGGCACGTGGACGTGGATGTCGAGCGTGTCGAACCGAGGCGGCTTCACGCCGATCTTCGGCGCGATCGAGCGCACGAAGCTCGAGGCCGCGTCGATCGACTCCTTCATCACGTCGCCGAGCGTGCCGGTCGTCTTCATCCGGCCCTTGCCCGGCAGCCTGAGCGCCTCGATCGACAGCAGATCGCCCCCGACCGACGTCCAGGCGAGCCCGGTGACCACGCCGATCTGATCCTCCATCTCGGCAAGCCCGTAGCGGAACTTCTTCACGCCGAGGAAGTCCTCGAGGTTGTCCGGGGTCACGACCACCTTCTCGGTCTCTTTCTTGACCAGCAGCGTCACCGCCTTCCGGGCGATCTTCGCGATTTCACGCTCGAGGTTCCGCACGCCCGCCTCGCGGGTGTAGGTGCGGATGGTCTCGCTCAGCGCCTCGTCGGTCAGTTCGAACTCCTTGGGCTTCAGCCCGTGGTTCTTCATCTGCTTGTCGATGAGATGCTGCTTGGCGATCTCGCGCTTCTCGTCCTCGGTGTAGCCCGCGAGCGGGATGATCTCCATCCGGTCCAGAAGCGGACCGGGCATGTTGTAGGAGTTCGCCGTCGTCAGGAACATCACGTTCGAGAGATCGTATTCCACCTCGAGGTAGTGATCCGAGAACGTCGAGTTCTGCTCGGGGTCGAGCACCTCGAGCATCGCCGACGCCGGGTCTCCCCGGAAGTCCTGACCCATCTTGTCGATTTCATCAAGCAGGATCAGCGGGTTGTTCGTCTTGGCCTTCTTCATGGCCTGGATGATCTTGCCCGGCATCGAGCCGATGTAGGTCCGGCGATGGCCCCGGATCTCCGACTCGTCCCGGACGCCGCCGAGCGAGATGCGGATGAACTCACGGCCCGTGGCCCGCGCCACCGACTTGCCGAGCGACGTCTTGCCGACGCCCGGAGGTCCGACGAGGCAGAGGATCGGCCCCTTCAGCTTGCGCGA
>CAZPOK010000265.1:0-4464 GCA_964587905.1 uncultured Rhodobacterales bacterium
GCTGAAGACCCGCGTCATTCCCTGTCTCGATGTTGCCGACGGCCGCGTGGTCAAGGGCGTGAACTTCGTCGACCTGATAGACGCGGGCGATCCCGTCGAGGCCGCCATCGCCTACAACGAGGCGGGGGCCGACGAGCTTTGCTTCCTCGACATCCATGCGACGCACGAGAACCGCGGGACGATGTACGATCTCGCGACCCGCACCGCCGAGCAGTGCTTCATGCCGCTCACCATCGGGGGAGGCGTCCGCACCGTCGACGACGTCAGAAACCTCCTCCTCGCCGGGGCCGACAAGGTCAGCTTCAACTCCGCCGCCGTGGCCGATCCAGACGTCGTCGCCCGCGCCGCGGACCGCTTCGGCTCGCAATGCATCGTCGTCGCGATCGACGCGAAGACGGTGGCACCGGGACGCTGGGAGATATTCACCCACGGCGGCCGCCGGCCGACGGGCGTCGACGCGCTCGACTTCGCGCGGACGGTCGCGGAGAAAGGCGCCGGCGAGATCCTCCTCACGAGCATGGACCGCGATGGCACGCGGTCGGGGTTCAACCTACCCCTCACCCGCGCCATCGCAGACGCGGTGCCGGTCCCGGTGATCGCCTCGGGCGGGGTCGGCACGCTCGACCACCTTGTCGAGGGCGTGACTGAAGGACATGCCTCGGCCGTCCTCGCCGCCTCGATCTTCCACTTCGGCGACCACACGATCCGCGAGGCCAAGGAGCACATGGCCGCCGCCGGAATCCCTGTGAGGCTTTCGTGAGCGCGCTCGAACGGCTCGCGGCGACGATCGCCGCCCGCAAGGACGCCGATCCCGACAGTTCGTGGACCGCGAAGCTCCTCGCGATGGGGCCGGAGAAGGCGGCGGAGAAGTTCGGCGAGGAAGCCGTGGAGGCCGTGATCGAGGCCGTGCGGGGCGACCGGGACCGTCTGGCCTGCGAAGCCGCCGACGTGCTCTACCACCTCCTGGTCATGTGCGCCGCGCGCGGGGTGACGCTCGACGACATCGAGGCCGAACTCGCGCGCCGCGAAGGCACGAGCGGCATCTCCGAGAAGGGGACCCGCTGAAGGCGCCGTCATCTCGGAAGAAATACTCCGGGGAGGGTGCGGGAGGGGCAGCGCCCCTCCCGCCCGGGTCGGCCGCGCCAGCGGCCGAATGCGAAGCGGCGTCCCCCAAAAACGAAAGGCGGCGCCCCGAAGGACGCCGCCGGACTTCCCGTGTGGCAGATGCCTTACTGGGCTTCCTTGATGAACTTCACCGCGTCGCCGAAGGTCTGGATGGTTTCGGCGGCGTCGTCCGGGATCTCGATGCCGAACTCCTCCTCGAAGGCCATGACCAGTTCCACCGTATCGAGGCTGTCAGCGCCGAGATCGTCGATGAACGAGGCGTTGTCGGTCACCTTGTCCTCCTCGACGCCCAGGTGCTCGACGACGATCTTCTTCACGCGATCAGCGATGTCGCTCATATCTTGTCCTCACAGTTCCTCGGGGTCTCTGCCCGTGTGGTTTGCGGGTCTTTCCGACCCTCTCAATGTCGCCCCTCGGGCACAGGCCGCAGGGGGTATGGCGCCTGCCGGCCCTGCGAAATCTGCGCCGCCTATAGCATATCGTTTCCGGAAGGCAAACGCTTTCGCCGGGCGTTCAGAGCATCGCCATCCCGCCGTTCACGTGAAGCGTCGCACCGGTTACATAGGCCGCCTCGGGGCTCGCGAGATAGAGCGCGGCCGCCGCGATCTCGGCGGGCTCGCCCATGCGACCGGCCGGCACCTGCGCGAGAATGGCGGACTTCTGGTCGTCGGTCAGCTTGTCGGTCATGGCCGTTGTGACAAAGCCCGGCGCGATGCAGTTCACGGTGATCCCGCGGCTCGCCACCTCGTAGGCGAGCGACTTCGACATGCCCACCATCCCCGCCTTCGAGGCGGCGTAGTTGCCCTGTCCCGGATTGCCCGTGGCGCCGACGATCGAGGAGATGTTCACGATCCGGCCCCAACGGGCCTTCATCATTCCCCTGAGGACTCCGCGACAGAGACGAAACGTGGAGGTGAGGTTCACGTCGATCACCTGCGCCCACTCCTCGTCGGACATCCGCATGAAGAGGTTGTCACGGGTGATGCCGGCGTTGTTGACGAGGATGTCTATGGAGCCCATCGCCTCCACGGCCTGCTTCGGCAGCGCCTCGACGGCCGCGGCCTCCGAGAGGTTGCAGGGCAGGACGTGGGCCCGCTCTCCGAGGTCCCGCGCAAGGTCGCCCAGGGGCTCCGTCCGCGTGCCCGACAATCCGACTGTCGCCCCGGCGCCATGAAGCGCCCGCGCGATGTCGGCTCCGATGCCGCCCGAGGCGCCCGTGACGAGCGCCGCCTTTCCAGTGAGGTCGAACATGCCTGCCCCTTTCGATCCGATCCGTCGCCGTGCTCTAGCAAATCAAGCACCCCCCTCGCCACAGAAACCGGCGCCGGACCGACGTCTCCGGGATCGGACGGGAGGAAGACCTGTGCGTCTATGAATGCGGCCGGTGACTCTTCCGCGCCATCACGCGTCCACGCTCTTCGCCGCCGCCATGACGTCGTCGGGCGAAAGCAGCGCCCGCGTTGCGGCCTCCTTCGCGATCCTGCGGACCATGCCGGACAGCGCCTTGCCTGCGCCGATCTCCCAGAAGTCGGCGACGCCCTGCCCCGCCATCCACTCCACGCTTTCGCGCCATCGGACCGCGGCCGTCACCTGCCGGACGAGAAGATCACGGATGGTGGCGGGGTCGGTCACCGCCTCGGCGCGCACGTTGGCCACGAGCGGCACGGCGGGCGCCCGGATCTCAACACCGGCGAGCGCCTCTGCCATGGCGTCCGCCGCGGGCTGCATGAGCGCGCAGTGAAAGGGGGCGGAGACCGGCAGCATAAGCGCGCGCTTAGCGCCCCGCGCCTTGGCCAGTTCCACCGCCCGCTCGACGGCCGCCGCATGGCCCGAGATCACGACCTGCGCCGGGTCGTTGTCATTCGCGGCCTCGACGACATCGCCCTGCGCGGCCTCCGAGGCCACCGCCCGCACCTCGTCGAGACCGAGGCCAAGGATCGCGGCCATCGCCCCCTCGCCCGGCGCGACGGCTTTCTGCATCGCCTCGCCCCGGAGACGCAGGAGCCGCGCGGCGTCGGGCAGAGAGATCGCGCCCGCCGCCGCCAGCGCGGAGTACTCGCCGAGCGAATGGCCCGCGACGAACGACGCGGCCTCGACGCTGACACCTTCGGCCTTCAGCGCCGCCATGACCGCCATCGAGGTGGCCATGAGCGCGGGCTGGGCATTGCGGGTCAGCGTGAGACTGTCCTGTTCGCCGTTCCAGATCAGCGCGGAGAGCGGCTCGCCCAGGGCCGCGTCGACCTCGTCGAACACGTCTTGAGCAGCCGGATACGCCTGGGCGAGATCACGCCCCATACCGATCGTCTGCGCGCCCTGCCCCGGAAATACGAATGCCCGGCTCATCTTCACCTCTCGGTCCCTGTGTCCGTTGCGACCGTCTAGCTCGCGCGGGCGAACCGCACAAGCGATGGGGATGGACCGGAAATCGTGGTAGGATGTCGGTCAGCCGGCCATGCGAAGCGCGACACGCTCGCGCGGGGTGCGCAGGTCGCGGGTCAGACGCTCGAGCACGGGCGCGAGCTCGCCGGCGGTGCCGGCTGCGATCCGCACCGGCTCATCCTGGCCGAGGACGCGAAAGCAAAGCTCGGTCTCGTCCTCGCGGCCGGGCCGTACGAAGCAGCCCTCGATGTCGCGCATGGCGATCCGGCTCCGGACCCTCGACGAGCCGTTGGCGTGCCGTGTCGCGACCCGGATCTCGCGGCGGACGGCGTCCACCTGCAGTTCCGGCCAGCCTTCGTGCGAGGCGTTCCGAAGCACCCAGAATGCCGTGCCCACGAGCGCCGCGGTCAGGCCGAGCTTCATGATGAGCACGTCCCCCGTGTAAAGCGATCCCGGCAGGAGCCACTGCGCGCCGGCGGCGAAGATGGCGGCGAAGGCTATGAACTTCCACCACGTCTCGGCGAGGACGCCCCGCGCGTCGCGCGCGGTTTCATGCACGATGAAGCCCCACTGCGTGTCGTGGATCCGGAGACGCCGGGGCGCCGCGACGGCTTCGCCGCTCTCGGGAAGGATATCTGCATAAACCGTCATTACCGAAACCCGGATGGGCGCCCCACACTCTCAATAGTGACGCCGGGAATCGGGCCGAATTGCGACGCCTTCGGGTCATCTTCGCGAATGCGTTCGAGGGTTGCGCGAACCCCGCGGCGGTGTATAAGCCACGGGTCTTTCCGCAGACACGTTGAACCAGCGCAACCTCTCGTGGGCCGGCCGCGGAAAGAAGTCGCCGCCCTTTGAAGTGCGCTCGAGAAGAACTGGAGTGAACATGCCGCTTTACGAGCATGTGGTCATCGCGCGTCAGGATCTGTCCAGCGCGCAGGCCGAAGGCCTTGTCGAACA
>CAZPOK010000266.1:0-4431 GCA_964587905.1 uncultured Rhodobacterales bacterium
GGTGCGGCCGTGGCATCCATGATCAGTCCTCCGGGGTCAGGAACAGCGTCGCCAGCGGCGGCAGGGTAAGCGACGCGGAGCACGGCTGACCATGCATCGCTTCGCCGCGCGCGACGACCCGCCCGCCGTTCCCGGCGCCGGATCCGCCATAGACGGAGGCGTCCGTGTTCAGCACCTCCGCCCAGTTGCCGCCCTGCGGCATCCCGATCCGAAAGCCCTCGCGGGCGACGGGCGCCATGTTCGAGACCACCACCACCGGGCGCGCGCCTTCGCCGCCGCGGCGAACGAAGCTGAAGACGTTGTTCTCGGCATCGCCGCCGTCGATCCAGTGGAAGCCGTCCGGCGCGCAGTCGCGCTCGTGCAGCGCGGGCTCGCCGCGATACAGCGTGTTGAGGTCGCGGATCAGGTGCTGAACGCCCCGATGCGCGGGATCGTCGAGAAGGTGCCAGTCGAGCGACTGGTCGTGGTTCCATTCCCGCTCCTGACCGAATTCGCAGCCCATGAAGAGCAGCTTCTTGCCGGGATGGCCCCACATGAAACCGTAGTAGGCGCGCAGGTTCGCGAAGCGTTGCCACTGGTCGCCGGGCATCTTGCCCAGAAGCGAGCCCTTGCCATGGACCACCTCGTCGTGGCTGAGCGGCAGGACGAAGTTCTCGCTGTAGGCGTAATGGATGCCGAAGGTCATCTCGTGGTGACGATACTTCCGGTAGATCGGATCCTGCGACATGTAGGCGAGCGTGTCGTGCATCCAGCCCATGTTCCACTTGAAGCCGAAACCGAGCCCGTCCTCGGAGACGGGCCGCGAGACTCCGGGGAAGGCCGTGCTTTCCTCGGCGATGGTGATGGCGCCGGACACGCGGTCGGAGACGAGCTGGTTCGTCCCGCGCAGGAAGGCGATGGCGTCGAGGTTTTCCCGCCCGCCGAACTCGTTCGGAATCCACTCGCCCTCTTTCCGCGAGTAGTCGAGGTAGAGCATCGAGGCCACCGCGTCGACGCGCAGCGCGTCGACGTGGAACGCCTCCAGCCAGTAGACCGCGTTCGAGCGCAGGAAGTTCGCCACCTCGCGCCGTCCGAAGTTGTAGATCAGCGTGTTCCAGTCCTGGTGAAAGCCGAGCCGCGGATCCTCGTGCTCGTAGAGCGCGGTGCCGTCGAAATGCGCGAGGCCATGCGCGTCGGAGGGAAAATGCGCCGGCACCCAGTCGACGATGACGCCGATGCCCGCGTTATGGAGCCTGTCGACGAGGATCGCGAAGCCCTCGGGCGGCCCGAACCGTGCGGTGGGCGCGAAAAGGCCGATGGGCTGATAGCCCCAGGAGCCCGAAAAAGGATGCTCGGCCACGGGCAGGAACTCGACGTGGGTGAAGCCCAGGTCGGTGGCGTAGTCGATGAGCTGCGAGGCGAGCGCGTCGTAGTCCAGCATCTCGCCGTCCGCACCCCGTCGCCAGCTGCCCAGGTGCACCTCGTAGATCGACATCGGCTTCTCGCGCGGGTCGTCCGCGCCGCGCGTCGCGATCCACTCGTCATCGCTCCAGTCGTGCCGGATGTCGCCCTCGACGATCGAGGCCGTGGCCGGGGGCGGCTCGGTGCGGAAGCTGAAGGGGTCGGCCTTGAGCGGCTGAAGATGCCCGTAGGCGCCGAGGATCTCGAACTTGTAGATCTCGCCCCTGCCGATGTCGGGCAGGAAGATCTCCCAGACGCCGGTCGCGCCGCGCCGGCGCATCGCGTTGCGCCGGCCGTCCCAGGCGTTGAAGTCTCCGACGACGCTGACACGCCGCGCGTTGGGCGCCCAGACGGCGAAGGACGTGCCCGCGACGCCCTCGTGCTCGGTGGGATGCGCGCCGAGCTTCCGGTAGAGGTCCTCGTGCCGACCCTCACCCATCAGGTGTTCGTCGATCTCGCCCAGCACCGGGCCGAAGCGGTAGGGATCCTCGCGCTCCCACGTCCGGTCGCCGGCGCCGAGGCGGAGCCGATAGTCGAAGGGTTTGCGCTTGCGGGGAAGGGCCGCGTGGAAGAAGCCCTCGGGATGGATCCGCTCGAGACGCGCCACATCCTTGCCCTTGGCGTCCAGCAGCGTCACCTCGGCCGCATCGGGCGCGAAGACGTTGACGACGAGGCCACCGTCTTCCTTGAACATGCCGAGCACGCGGAACGGGTCGCCATGGTGGCCGCGGAGCACGGCCTCGACGTCGTCGGAGGCCGGCGCGGTGGAGGGAAGCGTTTCGAGGGTCACGGTGTCTCTCGCGTCTTTGGCTCGAGGAGGTTGAGGAGCCCCTCGAGGGGAATGTCGATCCAGTCCGGCCGCATGGACAGTTCATAGCCGATCTCGTAGGCCGCTTTCTGGATCAGGAAGAGGTCGAGCAGGCCGCGCTCGAGCTCGGGATCGGACGGATGCAGCGTGCTGCCGTCCATCGTCTCGCGATAGGTGTCGAGGAAGGCCCCCTGGGTCTCGGCGCGCCACGTCTCGACCATCTCGGCGGTCGCCTCGGGGTCTGCGCCGAGCTCGATCCGGTGCATCAGCGTTGTCCAGAGCGCATAGTCGAACGACCGCAGCATTCCGGCCACGTCGCGGAGCGGCGAGGTCTTCGCCGTCCGCTCGGCCAGAGTCCGCGCCGGCTCCCCCTCGAAGTCGATGATCGAGACGTCGTTCTGGACGACGAGAACCTGACCCAGGTGATAGTCGCCGTGAATGCGGCACTTGCCGCCCGAAGGCTCCAGCCGCGTCAGCGCGTCGAGCCGGCGGTCTATCTCGTCGCGGCGGTCCAGGACCCGTTGCGCCATTTCGCGGCCCGTCTCGCCGAGCGCCTGGATCTGCGATCCGAGCCGGTCGAAGACGGTCGCGACATCCTGCTTCGCCTCGGAGACGAGCCGCGGCAGGTCGTCCTTCTCGAGGCGTTCCTCGGAAAATCCGCTGTCGGTCGACCCGCTCGCGAGCGCGAGATGCAACTCAGCCGTCCGGCGCCCCAGAAGGGCGCCGATGTCGAGATGGCCGCCCAGGGCGAGTTCCTTTTCGGCTTCGGGCGTGACGTCATCCCCCTCCACGATCTCGTGGCGCTCGCTGTCGCGGTCGAGCGCCTCGGTCACGTAGGTCCAGGCATCGCCCTGATTGCGCACGAAGTCGTTGAGCGCGCCCAGGGTCGTCGCCGTGCCGTCGTCCGTCACCCACTCGATGGTGCCCAGAAGCGCCGGCGTGGCCCCGAAATCTGTCTCCTCGGTCAGGAAACGCCCGATCTCGATGTCTGGCTGAAGCCCCTCGCGAAGCCGCCGATAGAGTTTGAGAATGAAGGTGTCCCCGAACGCGATCGAGGCGTTGCTCTGCTCGACGGCGAGAAGTCGCGGACTTCCGGCGTCCGACAACTCGCCCGCCCGGGACGTCTTCCGGAACTCGACGCGACCTTCCTCGCCGGCGAACTCCGCTTCCGTGCGCAGCGCCTCGATGAGCGCCTCGGCCAACTCTTCGTGCGCCGCCCCGTCGAGGATGGACCCGACGCGGTTCGCCCGCCGCAGCTTCGCGAGCGTGGCCGGAAGCCGCGGGGAGAGCGTCGTCGCATCGTCCCCCCAATCCGCGGAGAGCGGCAGGAAATAGCGCTGGTCCTCGCCCTCCACATCGACGTCGATCGCCACGAGAAGATGCTGGCCCTCGCCCAGTTCGGCGAGACGGTGGGCCCGGATCTCGCCCAGCCGCTTGCCCTTGCCCGCGAACCACCGCTGGAGCGGCAGGTATTCGCGCAGCGTCTGGCGCTGGAATTCGCGGCCGGTCCGGTCGGCAAGCGCTCCGGACAGCGTTCCGTCGCGTGTGGTAAGGGTCATGAAATCGGGAAGCACCTGTGTATGGGGGGTGTGCCACGCCGGCGCCTGATCCTCCTCGGCAAGGACGAACCAGTAGAAGCCGTACGCGGGAAGCGTCAGAAGGTAGGGAAGCTCGCCCACCGGCGGAAACGCCGACCGGCCGGTCAACTCGACCGGCACGCATCCGGCGTGGTCTCTCAGATCGAGTTCCGCCGCCTGCGCCTGGCGCGACAGGTTCGCGACGCAAAGCACCGTCTCCTCGCCGTCGTGACGGGTGTAGGCGAGAATCTTGCGGTTCGACGGGTAGAGCAGCTCGATCTCTCCCCGCCCGAAGAGCGTGTGCCGCTGGCGCACGCCGATCATCCGCTTCATCCAGTTCAGAAGCGACGACGGCGAGGACTGCTGCGCCTCGACGTTGATCGCCTCGTAGCCGTAGACCGGGTCCTGGATCGTCGGCAGGAACAGCCGCTGTGGGATCGCTTTGGAAAACCCCGCATTGCGGTCGGCCGACCACTGCATGGGCGTGCGCACCCCGTCGCGGTCGCCGAGGTAGTAGTTGTCGCCCATGCCGATCTCGTCGCCGTAGTAGACGATCGGCGTGCCCGGCATCGACAGCAGCATGAAGTTCAGAAGCTCGATCTTGCG
>CAZPOK010000267.1:0-4423 GCA_964587905.1 uncultured Rhodobacterales bacterium
AGCGCGAGGCGAGGAAGCCGTAGACGCGGCGGATCTGGCGGTTGATGCCGCGCCCCTCGATCACGTCGAGCGTCGTCCGCCACGCCTGCCACTGCACGCCCGCCTCGTAGCGGACCGACATGTGGGAATTGGTGACGGAACTCAGAAGCTTGTAGGCGAGCCCGGCGTTCGTCTCGCACCCATCGCGGAGCGAGGACATCGTGCCGTCGATGATGATGACGTGGTCGACGCGGCCCCGGACGGGCCGGGGGGTCTGTTCGGTCTGTCCGAACCGGCCGAAGAGCCGGCGTATGGCCTCATTCAGCTGCAACCTTCACCTGCCTCAGCATCTCCCACATGCGCATGGGCGTGAACGGCATCTGGACGTCGCGCACACCCAGCTCCCACACCGCGTCCGCCACGGCATTGGCGACGGCGGCCATCGCGCCAACCGTCCCCGCCTCGCCGCAGCCCTTCATGCCGAGCTGGTTCGCCGTCGACGGCACCGGCTCGGTCGTGAAGCCGAACATCGGCAGATCGTAGGCGCGAGGCAGTGCGTAATCCATGAACGTCGCCGTCAGAAGCTGCCCGGTCTCGTCGTAGACCACCCGCTCGTTGATCGCCTGACCGATGCCCTGCGCCACCCCGCCATGCACCTGACCTTCGGCCAACAGCGGGTTGAGAAGATTTCCGAAATCGTCGGTCACTGTGTATTTCACCACCTCGACCACGCCGGTCTCCGAATCGATCTCGACCTCGGCCACATGGGCGCCGTTCGGATAGGACCGGCCCGGCAGCTTGGCCCGCCTGTCCCAGGTCAGAAGCTCCGCCCTGCCTCTGGACCGCGCCATTTCGGCCACCTCGACCATCGTGGGCGAGACGTTCGTGCCCTCCGCCCGGAACCGTTCGTCATCGAAGTTCACCTTCTCCGCCTCGACGCCGGCTTCCTCGGCCACGAAGGCCGTGAACGCCTCGACGATGTCGCCCACCGCGTCGAGCGTCACGTTGTTCTGCACCGTGGTCGAGCGCGAGCCGCCGGTGCCGCCGCCCCGCTTGATGAGATCGCTGTCGCCCTGAACGACGCGGATCAGGTCCACCGGGATGCCGCTCTGGTCGGCGAGGAACTGGGCATAAACCGTCTCGTGGCCCTGCCCGTTCGACTGGGTGCCGACGTAGAGGCTGACCGTCCCGTCCTCCTCGAAGGCGATCTTCGCCCCTTCCGACGGATCGCCCAGGATCGACTCGATGTAATAGCACAGCCCCATCCCGCGCAGCCTGCCGCGACGCGCGGCGTCTTCCTTGCGGGCGTTGAAGCCCTCGCGGTCCGCTTCCGTCTCGACCCGCGTCAGGACGCGGTTGAAATCGCCGACGTCGTAAAGCTCGCCGGTGGCCGAGCGGTAGGGAAACGCGTCGGCTGAGATGAAGTTCTTCCGCCGAAGCTCCCAGGGATCGACGCCCAGTTGCCGCGCGGCGTCGTCCATCGCCCGCTCCAGCGCGAAGATCGCCTCGGGCCGGCCCGCGCCGCGATAGGCATCGACCGGCGCTGTGTTGGTGAACACCCCCTTCACGTCGAGATGGACCGTCTGGCAGTCGTAGACCCCCATCATCACCTTCGCGAAGAGATTCGTCTGTATGTGCTGCGCGAAGCCCGAGTTGTAAGCACCGAGATTCGATACGGTTCTCACCCGGTAGGCCAGGATCCTGTAATCGTCGTCGAAGCCGAGTTCCGTCTCGCTCACGAGATCGCGGCCCGCGTTGTCGGACAGCATTGCCTCGGTCCGGTCCGATATCCAGCGCACTGGCTCGCCCAGCGTCATCGCCGCCGCCGAGATCGCGAAATACTCGGGATAGGTCATCCCCTTCATGCCGAAGCCGCCGCCCACGTCGGGGTTAGTGACCCGCACCTTCTCCTCGGGCAGATGGAAGGCATCGATCAACTCGGCCTTCTGATCCCAGACCCCCTGCCCGTTCACGCAGAGGTGGAGCTTGGATCCGTCCCATTCGGCATAGGCGCCACGCGGCTCCATGGAGGCCACCATGACCCGGTTGTCGTCGATCCTGAGCTTCACGCGATGGGCCGCAGTCTCCATCGCCGCGTCCACCGCCGCCGCGTCGCCCAGCCCGTAGTCGAAGGCGAGATTGCCGGGCGCCTCGTCGTGAATCGTCGGCCCGCCGGGCTCGAGACCGACCGACACCGGAAGATCCTCGAAATCGAACGTGATGAGCTCGGCGGCGTCCTTGGCCTGCCCCAGCGTCTCGGCCACGACGAGCGCGACGGGCTCACCCACGAAGCAGACCGTCTCCTTCGCGAGGAACGGCCGCTGCGGCGTCGCGCCCTTGGAGCCGTCCTTGTTCTTGACCGGGCTCGTCTGCATCGCGTTCGTCGCGCCCGTCTCCTCTAGGTCGGCGGCGGTCAGCACGAGCTTCACGCCGGCCGCCTCGGCGGCAGCGCTCACGTCGAGCGTCGTGATCCTCGCGTGCGCGACGGGAGAGCGGAAGACGAAGGCATGCAGCGCGCCTTCGGGCGCGATGTCGTCGACATAGCGGCCCCTGCCGGTCAGGAACCTCTGATCCTCGAACCGTCTGACGGGTTGCGACTTGCCGAACTTGTCCATGCTGCCCTCCGGATTTTCAATCACTCCGACACTACCCGAGCGCGTGGGACTGTCCAGCAGCTACAGCGGATCGTGAACCGTCGTGACGCCGATCTCCCCGTATCCGTTGAACCGTGTCACGGTCGCGGTGGAATAGGCGCCCATGCCCCGGAACAGGATCCAGTCGCCCTCCTCGGCATCTCCGGGAAGCGGCACCTCGCCCGGCAGCCGGTCGAGGCTGTCGCAGGTCGGGCCGAAGACGGTGCGGGGCTCTGGCGGGCCCTCGCGCAGCTGCCCGCCGGGCCCCACGACGGCGATCCGGTCGACATTGCCCATCGTCGGCGCCTCGGCGAAGGCCCCGTAGATCCCGTCGTTGAGAAACACCGCGCCGCAGTCCCGCAACGCCTTGATCCGCGCCCCGAGCGTCACCGCCTCGGCCACCATCGCCCGCCCCGGCTCGCAGACCAGCGCCGGGCGCTCCGCTCCGAACGCCTTCGCCACCGCCGCCTCGATCCCGCCCAGGATCGCGTCGAGATCGGGTGCCGCGCCGTACCGGTGCGAGGCGAAGCCGCCGCCAACGTTGAGCCGCCCGATCCGCACGCCCGCCGCCCGCGCGATGGCCGCCGCCCCGGCGATGTAGGCCGCCCAGGCCGCCGGGTCGGCGCATTGCGTGCCGGGATGGAAAGTGAGCGCCGGCGCGTAGCCGAGCCGCGCCGCCTCGGCCAGCAGCGCCGCCGCCCGGCCCGGCTCAGCGCCGAACTTCGCGCCGAAGTCGTAGGCCGCGCCCTTGACCGGCAGCTTGAACCGGACCGAGATTTCCGCGCCCGGCGCCACCTGATCTGCCAGCTTCGCGAGTTCCGATCCGGAATCCACGGACCAGCTCGCCACGCCCATCGCCACGCCCGCCGCGATCTCGTCGCGCGACCGCACCGGGTTGTTGTAGTGCAGCACCGCGTCCGGGCGCACCGCCCGCACCTTCCGCATCTCCGCCGGAGAGGCCACGTCGAAGGCCCGCATGCCCGCCGCCGCGAGGTTCTCCAGCACGATCCGCCCGTCATTGGCCTTGACAGCGTAGGTCACGAGGCCGGGAAATCCCCGCGCGAAGCGCGCGTAGGTCGCCTGCAGCACGGCGGGCGAGAAATAGAGCATCGGATGGTCGGGCGCCTCCGCCTTCAGATGGTGCGCGGGGCTCTGCCATATCGCTGCGACAAGGCTCATGCGGCCGGCTCCTGTTTCACGTGCTCGATAGGGAAATCATCGCCCGCGGCTTCGGCGAAATCCTCTGGCGATCCGGCGAATCGCGCGGTAAGATTGCACAAATCGCCGGAAAGGCCGACGTTTTGGATGATCTCGACCGCAGCCTGCTTCAGGAACTCTCGGGCAACGCCCGCCTGCCCGTCGCCACGCTCGCCAAGCGCCTCGGCGTCGCGCGCTCGACGATCCAGGCCCGGCTCGAACGGCTCGAAACGCAAGGCATCATCGCAGGTTACACCCTGAGGATCGGCGAAGCCGCCCGCGCCCGCCTGATCCGCGCAACCGTGCTTCTCCAGGTCGAACCGCGGGCGACGCCTTCCGTCCTCCAGCGCCTCAAGACCCTGACGCAGGTCGAACGCGCCCACACGTCCTCGGGCCGCTTCGACATGGTCCTCCAGATCGCCGCGCCCACGACCGAGGATCTCGACCGCACGCTCGACACCATCGGCGCCATTCCCGGCGTCACCGACAGCGAAAGCCTGATCCACCTCTCGACGCGGATCGACCGTGCGGTCTGAGCGCCTGCTCCTTCATCTCGGCACAAATACTCAACGATCCCGGCCCATCCGCCCTTTCCCCCGGCCCGGGGTTTCGCT
>CAZPOK010000268.1:0-4384 GCA_964587905.1 uncultured Rhodobacterales bacterium
AGGATGTCCCGCATCATCACGATGGGAAGCTTCATCTCGTCGAGCCGGCGCGGAGCCGGCGGGGCCATCACGTTGGTGGGCTCCATGTTCATGGCAGGTACCTGTCGCCTCGACTGTTCTATCGTTTCCGCGCTCGGGGGAATTCCATGTCACGCGTCCACCGTTCCCGGATGATCGGAAACTGGTCGTTCATTGTGGCCAAATAATGGAAGAGACGCGCCTTTTCAGCGCGATCAGCCCTGCCCGTAGAGTGCGCCGAGGGCAATGTAGAAGATGAGCCCGGTGCCCAGAGCGAGGCCCATCGGAAAGTCGCGGCGCTCCCAGCTTTCCCAGCCCGGGAAGGCCGATCTGACGGCGGGGACGGCGCGCATCGCGCGGTGCGTCGCAAAAGCGGCCACGAGCACCGTGGCGAAAAGGACGAGGAACAGCTGGAAATCGCCCATGTCGATGAAGGGCGCCATCACGGCGGCGAACTTGGCGTCGCCCGCGCCGACGGCCCGCACGCTGCTGAGCACGAAGCCGACCGCGAGAACGATGCCGAACTGGGCGTAGCGCCAGAGGTAATCCTCGAGCGGAAGCGCCAGCGGTCCCACCGCGACGAACACGCCGAAGAGCGCGACCACCGCCTTGTTCGGGATCTTCATGAAGGCCATGTCGTTCCACGCCACCCAGACGCCGATCACAACGGCGAAGGGCAGAAACCAGAGCGCTGTTTCCGGAGCGATAGACACGGCTCCGGGGTCAGCCCGAGTTCGACACGTTCTCCTCGAGCGCTTCGAGGCTGCGGACCGCCGCTTCGAAATGCTGGGGATGCGTGTCGATCGCCTGCCTCAGCAGGCCCTTTCCGATGGCGACGTCGCCCTGCTTGATCGCCGCGAGCCCTGCGGTGTGCATGAGCTGCGCGCGTTCGGTCTGTGTCATCCGGACAACGGGCATGTCGTAATTTCGCTGTGCGCTGCGGGCGAGGACGAGGTTGTTCTTCGCCGTGAAGAGCGAACCGTCGTAGCTGATGGCTTCCGCGAAGAGCCGTTCCGCGTCTCGGAAATCGCCGCGCGTGAGCTTGGAGTAGCCCCAGTTGTTGAGCGTTCCCGCCGGCGTCGTGGTGAGGCCCGCCGCGATCTCGTAGAAACTGTCGGCCTTCTTCCACTCCTTGTTCGCGTCGGCGACCATCGCCTCGAGCCTGTAGCGCCGGAACGTCTCGTAGGTGGGCGGGATCGTGTCGAGCTGAAGCTCCGCCGTCTCCCAGTCGCCCGCGCGGATGAGCGCGTCAGCATAATCGACGCGGTCCTCGCCGGTGGCGTCCGGCAACTGCACGATCTCCGACCACACGCGGACGGCCTCTTGGGCTTTGTTGCCTCGAATCAATGACTTGCCCAACCCCCTCTTGAGGTCGATGCGGTCGGGATTCTCGCTCGAGGCGCGCTGGAAATAGGCGATCGACTCGTTCGGATCGCCCACTGTCAGCATCACGTCGTTGAGGTTCGTCTCGTCGATCACGTTCACGCTTTTCAGCGCTTCCTCGACCCTGGCGTCATCGTTGCGTTCACATGCCGCAAGGCCGGTGACTCCGACCAGACACGCAACCAAAAGCAGCGTCCTCTGCATCCTGGATGATCCCTTTACTGCTCGACCTCCGCTTCCGGAGTGGGCAGGAGCAGGTATTCCCCGGTCCCGCGCCGCACCAGCGCGAAGTTTGTATTGTCAGAAGAATACTCGGGATTTTCCACTTTTGCGAGCGCTAAGCGCAGGTTCTCGCGAATCTCTTCACTGTTGCCGTTGTCGAGAGCGAACGCGGTCCGGAAGACGCGACTCGCCTCGCCGTAGCGGCCCGTCTCCATCAACACCACGCCGAGGTTGTTCCAGGCGGGCGAGAAGTCGTCGTCGATCTCGATCGCGCTGCGAAGCTGGCGTTCGGCCTGGCCCAGCCGTCCGAGCCTGAGATTGGCCGAGCCGATGGCGGAGAGGACGTCGACGTCTATGTTGCGCTCCGACGCGGCGCGGGTGTAGGCGCGCAGCGCGAGTTCGTATTCTCCGGCCGCCATCAGCCGATGGCCGACCAGAAGTCCGTCGACCGCGTCGTCCATGGGCCCGAGGGCGGCGGGTGCGTACGGGCTGTCGTCCGACTGGCGAAAGCCGCCCGCGGTATCGCAGGCGGCAAGCACTGTGGTGACGACGATGACCCAGAGTATCCGGGCGATTTCGGGCCTCCCTCTCGGATCAACCGCCGCCCGAGAATGTCGTGTAGATCTCGAAGATCGACGGCCCGATAAGGATGATGAGGAGCGGCGGAACCGTCAACATCATTGTGGCCAGCGTCATCTTCGTCGGCAGGGTGTTGGCCTTTTCCTCGGCGCGCATGACGCGCTTGTCCCGCATCTCGCCGGCGTAGACCCGGAGCGCCTCGGCAATCGAGGTGCCGAAGCTCGCCGACTGGATCAGGACGGTCACGAAGGAGTTGACGTCGCCCACGCCCGCCCGTGTGCCCATGTCGCGCAGCACCGTGTTCCGGTCCTTGCCCGCCTTCATCTCGTTGCTGACGATCTCGTACTCCTCGGCCAGCGAGGGGAAGCCGGTCTTGATTTCCTTGGCGACGCGGAGGATCGACTGGTCGAGCGACTGCCCCGCCTCGACGCAGACGAGCATCATGTCGAGCGAGTCGGGGAAGCCGTTTGTGATGTCTTCCTCGCGCTTCTGCTTGCGCTTGGTGACCCAGTACTTCGGGATGTAGTACCCGATGAACCCCGGCAGCAGGATCGTGATGGCGAGTTTCTGCGTCGACGGATCGCCGGTCGCGACCTGTACGATCGCGACGAGGATGCCGATGAGCAGCAGACCGATGCCGAGCGCGAACTGGATGAAATAGTAGCTCCGGACCGCGTTCTTGCCGCGATAACCGGCCTGCACGAGCTTGAGCTTCACCGCCGAGAACTCGTCGGCATTCTGCGGCTCGAGGAACGTGGAATACTTGGCGAGCTTGTCGTGCTTGCCGTCCGACCGCAGCGCGCCCTTCTTTCCGTCGATCGACTTGCCGGCTTCGTAGGCGCTGCCCTGGCGGGCCTGCTCGCGCAGCTTGTCGAGCGGATCCCGGTTGCGCCTGAGGAAGATCGGCAAGGAGAGCGCGATCATGAGGAAGCCGAGGAAGCCGACCGCGATCAGCGGACCGAAGGGTCCGAGATGCTCGGTCAGCAGGGCGTTCCCCACGTCGATGAGTGCCGTGATGCGTTCCATCGGACTGCCCTTACACCTTGATGTTCACGAGAGCCCGCATCACGAAGACGTTGACCAGAAGGAAGCCTCCGACGACGAGTGCGGCGGGAATGAAGACGGACGTTTCCATCACGTCGTCGTAATAGTTCGGCTGCAGCACGTTGATGCCGAGAAGCGCGAGCAGCGGGAAGCCCGAGAGGAACTTGCCCGACCATTTCGCTTCGGCGGTGATGGCGCGCACCCGGCGGAACAGCTTGAAACGCGCCCGGATCACCTTGGCGAGACCGTCGAGGATTTCCGCAAGGTTGCCGCCCGAGGTCTGCTGGATGGTGACCGCCACCGCGAGGAAACGGAGATCCTGCATGTCGAGCCGTTCGGCCATCGCCTTCAGGGCTTCGCCGACATCGCGGCCGTAGGCGGCCTCGTCGGCGATCACGCCCATTTCGGTACCCAGCGGATCTGGGACCTCCTTGGCGACGATCTGCATCGCCGAGGAGAACGGGTGACCGACGCGCAGCGACCGCACCATGAGTTCGACGGCTTCGGGAAGCTGTTCTTCGAGCATCGAGAGGCGCTTCTTGGCGCGCGTGTTCATCCAGACGTAGACGCTGCCGATCCCCATGCCGATGGCCACGACGATGCGGATCGGAAACGAGGCCCCGGTGCCGAACGTCAGCCCGACGAAGGCCACGGCGCTCAGCAGGGCCATGATCATCATGATCTGCGGCGGCGAGAAGGCGATGTTCGCCTTCTGCGCCTTCTCGGCCAACAGCGAATAGAGGGGGATCGACGTCGACTTCATGTGCTGGGACATTTCCTTGCGGAGCTGTTCCAGCACCTGCTCGCGGCCTGCGCCCTTCTCGAGAAGCTCGAGACGGCGGTTCACCCGGGCATTCATGCTGATCGACTTGCCGAAGACCGTCAGGTAGAGCCCCTCGACCAGGAGCAGCACGGCCACGAAGATCAGGCCGTAGATGACGGGTTCCATACTGATGACCATGCGCGTTTACTCCGCGACGAAGGGTTCGAAGATGGTTGCCGGCAGGTCGTAGCCCCACATGCGGAAGCGTTCCGAGAACGCGCTGCGGACGCCGGTGGCCGTGAAGTGGCCGATGATCTTGTTGTCGGGAGTGAGGCCCACGCGCTGGTAGCGGAAGACCTCCTGCATCGAGATGAC